>JBBQDZ010000160.1:0-5464 GCA_038320185.1 Gaiellales bacterium | reverse complement strand
CGACGTCATCTACGCGCTCGAGCCGTCGCGAGGATGCGTGATCGAAGTCAGGGGCGATGGCGACTCAGTGCAGATGCGCGCGTTCGCACGCGACGGAACCGAGATCGACAACGTCGACGTCCCGCTCGGCGACCCAGCCTGGAACTAGGAGGGTTTGGCGAAACGAGGCGACTAGCCCCAGGCGCGAGTAGTTACGAGTTCGCCGCGACTGTCCCAGTGGTAGATGAAGTCGGGAACGTCCATGCTCTCGATTCGGCAGCGGATGTGAGCGTATCCTCTCGTGCCGTTCGACAACCTCTTCGGGTTGAGGCCCCAGCAGCGGACTTCGTGTGGCGCGAAGTTGGGGAACAACTGGTTAAAGACGTAGCGGAGGGCCGACGCCCGGGCTCGGATCGCCCGTTCTGGGAAGGCGTAGCCGCTGTTGTGCGAGAGGGCGGTGCTTGGGGCGACCCCCGCGAGGGCCAGACCGATGGTAAGCAGGGTCAGGCACCGCACACAGACAAGGTACAGGGAAGCTCCCGGAGTTCCTCACCGTTCGGGGGTGATTCCCTCCCATGGGGGGATCGTCGTTCCACGCTGAGAATCTCCCGGCGCCGGTAGGTTTGGTAGCGACCTTCCCGCGCTCAGTTTCTTTGACAGGCGTGGATACCCCCGTGTAGCGCTTTGCGCAAAAACGTCGCAGCGGTTTGAGTCCTCGCTGGGGGCGCTCTGAAGGAGCGAAGGAGATTGTCGCGCCGGCGCGACACTTCGCGAAGTTGCCGGCGACCTTGCGCTTCATAGCCTCGCCACCGGCTGGGCTGGGGACACATGGGGCGACGAGGCGCTCGAACGTCCACCTCCGAAGCGCAAGGAGCGAAGCGTGAGCCTTAGCCCGTTCTCCGTCCGGCCCGCCAAGGGCGCGCGACCAGGATCAGCACCAGCGCTATCACGCCGGAGATGATTCCGCCAACCTGGCCCGCGAGCCAGAAGAAGAACACGGCGGCGAGAATCAACGCCCCGGCGATTGTGACAAGCGTTCGCACCTCCGGCCAACCCTACGCCGTTCCGCCCATGGGGTAAACGGTGCGAGAAAGTCGGCATCTGGTGAACGCGGTCGTGATTCCGGTTCCCTTCTGGCGTCTGCTATCGGCAAGGAGGGTGAACTGACTGACGACGAGGATGCCGCCGCCCGTGTCGAGGACGCTCTGGTCGAGCTTCCCCTCCTCGTTTTCGAAGATCCGCAGCCGCGCGATCTTGCCGGCGAGCCGGACGGCCTCTCCGGCTCGGTCGCCGCGGCCGATGCCGAGAAGGACACAGAGACCCCCGCCGATTTCGCCTACGACCGCGTCGGCCACGCTGACCCGAGCACGCGTGACGCGCTGGACGACGGCTCTCAGCCGAGGTCCCGGACGCGCGAGGAGTAGCGGCGGCTGCCGGGTCGCAGCGAGTTCGCGAGCTTGTAGTGGCCATTCGCCTCCGTGGCTCGACCTTGCTTTTCAAGGCAGCGGCCGAGGGCGTAATGGGCGTAGTCGTCGGTCGGCGCGAGCTCCAGCACCTTCCGGAACTCCACCTCCGCCTCCGACCAACGGCGCAGCCGGAAGTAGGCGATGCCGAGCGCCTCGCGAATCGAGGCCTTGCTCGGTTCTCGCCGCTTTGCCTTCTCGAGGGCGACGGTCGCCTGGGCGGCCATCCCGTCCGACAACCGCGCCTTGCCCTGCTGGAACAGGGTGTAGGTGCTCTCGCTCCCTCGCAGGTACGGGAAGTTCTCGCGCACGAGGTCGTATGGGTTCGTCAGATCGCGTGTCGGTGCAATCTCGATCGCGGGCACCTCGCCCCCGGCATCGATCACCCGCTGGAAGGCATCCGCGACCTCGTAGGGCGGGTGAAACGGTGGAGCGGTGACTGCGGGGAGCTCCCGCGCGACCGGAGCTCCGACGAGCATCAACGGAGCTGCGGTGAGATCGCCGGGCGCGGCCGGATCCCGCACCCTCACGACGCTCCCATCCTGCACGCGCACCCGCGTGTGGTCCGGCCGCTCCGGCTGGCGGCGCACCGCGATCGCGCCCGGGACAGCCCTCGGATCGAGCGCGGCGAGGAAGCGACCCACGTCACCCGGGTGGTAGACCGTGTCGGCGGCGGTGAGCAGGAACGGAGGAGAGCAGTCCGCGTGGAGAACCGCATCCGCCGAGCCGAGACGCTCCGGCTGCTCGGCCACGCGGACCTCGAGCGGGAATGCGAGCTCGTCGCGAACGATCGCCTCGACCTGGTCCGCGAGGTGGCCGACGACGACGATCGCCCGCTCGATCCCTGCGGCTGCGAGCTCCCGCAGGAGCGTAGCGATCACCGGCCGCCCATCGATCGGAAGTACCGGTTTGGGCCAGCGCTCCGTGAGCGGGCGCAGCCGCACGCCCTCGCCTGCGGCCATGACCACCGCTTCCACTACGGCGTTCGCTTCGCGGCGCGGTCCAAGGCGAGGAGCTCCGCAACCGCGTCGAGGACCGCGGCCGCGATCGCTTCCTTGCGCGCCTTCGGAACGCGCCGCTCGCCGGCGGCGGTGATCAGCACCACCTCGTTGTCGACCGAGTCGAACCCCACGTCCTCGCGCGAGACGTCGTTGTAGACGACGAGGTCGACCCCTTTCGCCGTCAGCTGATCCCGCTTGCGGGCCAGCCCCTCCTCGCCGAGGTCGGCGCCGAAGGCCACGAGCACCTGGCCGTTGCTGCGCCGCCGCGCGAGCGCGCGAAGTACGTCCGTCGTCGGCTCCATCGTCACGGTCCAGGCGACCTCGTCCTTGTGGCGCTTCCCGGAAACGGGCTCGGCGGGCCTGTAGTCCGCGACGGCAGCGGCCATCACGACGGCGTCAGCGCCATCCGCCCACGCGAGCGCCTCGCGCAGCAGATCCTCCGCCGTCGGCGTGGCGACGACCTCGATCGCGCCGGGGGGTGAAACGGCGAGGTTCGCGGCCAAGAGTGTTACCTCCGCTCCGCGCCGCCGCGCCTCCTCCGCGAGAGCCACCCCCATCCGCCCCGACGAGCGATTGCCGAGGAAGCGGACCGCATCCAGCGGCTCACGCGTCCCGCCGGCGCTGACGACGATCCGCCTGCCGCGAAGCGACTCCGCTCGCTCCAGGAGGGTGCCGCACCTCTCGAAGATCAGCTCAGGCTCGCTCATCCGGCCCGGGCCGGTCTCGCCCTCGGCGAGCTCTCCGCTCTCCGGCCCGACGACGGAGACGCCGCGCTCGATCAGCTGCCGGAGGTTGTCGCGAGTCGCCGGGTGCTCCCACATCCGGGCGTTCATCGCCGGGGCAACGAGGACGGATCCGCGGAACGCGAGGGCCGTCTGGGTGAGGACGTTGTCCGCGAGGCCATGGGCGAGCTTGGCGAGGGTGTTCGCCGAGAGCGGTGCCACAACGAGGAGGTCGGCGCCGGCGAGGTGTGGATAGACGTCGCGAGCGGCCTCGCGCCGCGCCAGCGCCTCGAAGGTGTGAACCGTGACGAAACGCTCGGCGTCGGGCGTCAGGATCGGCGTCACCTCATGACCGGCGCGAACGAGCAGGCGGCAGAGCTCGCAGCTCTTGTAGGCCGCTATGCCGCCGGTTATACCGAGGAGTACACGAGCCACGAAAAAGATTGTGCCTAGTCCCGTGCAACTCGAGTCCGAGGGCGGAGCCGGGCTTGCCCGGCGGAGTTCAGGAGCGAGGCGTCAGTGCGCTACGAAGAAGGAGGGGGCTCGCGGGGGAACCATGGGTTCACCCGCGCTCAACCCTGGGTTCCCCTGCTATCTGTACTCGTACTTGATCTTGCCCTCGGAGACTTCCTCGAGGGCCATCGTCAAGTAGTTCTTCGAGCGTGACTCGACGAGTGGCGGCAGCTCGTCGAAGGTGCCTTCGCCGAGCTGGTGGTGGTAGTTGTTGATCTGCCGCGCACGTTTTGCGGCCACGATCACGAGCGCGTAGCGCGAGTCGACGTTCTCGAGCAGATCGTCCAGGCGTGGATAGATCACGGGACCATCGTACCTGCGCCGGCGTCGAGCTCGGAGGTGACGATCTCCGCGAGCTCGTTCGTGGCACGATCGACGTCGTCGTTCACGACAACTCGATCGAACTGGCCCGCCTGTTCGAGCTGGCGCCCTGCGAGCTCGAGCCGCTGGCCGATCTCGCCGTCGCTCTCGCTTGCGCGCAGGCGCAGGCGCCGCTCGAGCTCGGGGAGCGGGGCCGTGATGAAGATCGTCAGCGCGCCGGGCACTTCGTGCTTCACCGTCAGCGCACCCTCCGTCTCGAGCTCGAGCACGCAGGCGTTGCCGCGCCGCCGCGCCCGCGCGATCTCCGAGCGAAGCGTCCCGTACTGCCTGCCCGACACGTAGACGACGTGCTCCAGGAACTCGCCATCCTCGACGCGGCGCGAGAAATCCTCCTCGGTCAAGAACCAGTAATCCTCGCCGTCTCTCTCGCCTGTCCGACGAGGCCGCGTCGTCGCCGAGATGGCGACGTCGAGGCCGCCAACCCGTTCGATCAGGCGGTCGATGAGCGTCCCCTTTCCCGCTCCCGAGGGGCCGGTGACGACGAAGACTGGTTTCTCCAGCACGTCGGAAACCTAAATGGATTCCGTCGTGGTGACTCAGAGCTCATTTCGGAATGACCACGCGCTGACCGGGTGCGATGGGCGAGTGCGAGGCTAGGACGCAGGGAGGTGCAAAGGGCGGGCGCCGCATATGGGGGCGACTGAGGACGACGCATCGCGCCGCGGAGCGCGGCCGGGCGGCCCGTGCTTCGTTTCGAAAGGAGCTCTTTAGGCTTTCGACGTAGCCGAAGACCTAACGGTGGAAGAGTCCGACGAGCTCAGCACGCTGGCGCTCGGAAAGACCTCCCACGGTCTTCGACTGGCTGATGCGGCACTGGTTCAGGAAGCGCGCCGCCTTGACGCGGCCGAACTTGGGGACGGCCATCAGCATGTCGAACACCTTGGCGGTCGACACGAATTCGGGCGGGTCGTCGAGGATCATCTGGATGTCGGCCCGCCCTTCCTTCAGATCCTTCTTCAGCCGTGCTCGACGAACCCTGATGTCGTTTGCCCGCTTCAGTGCCTCCATGCGCTGATCGAGGGAACGGAGCGGCGCTTGCGCCTGGGTCTGGGACGGCACCATGGCGGGCCAGTCTAACAGCTTGAGTCATGCGTGCAAATCAAATATTTAGGGGGTTTTTGCAGGTATTTTTTCTCCGGAAGCCGTCAAGGGTTCGTCGGGCTTTTGCCGTGCCGCGCGCTCCGCCGAGTGCGCGATCGCATGCGCCTCGGCCGCGCTCCGGAGGCCGCGCAGGGCGAGCTCGGCGGCGAGCTCGGCGCGGATCCTCGAAGGTGCGAGCGGGTCCGAGAAGAGGATCGTCCCGAGTGCGACCGCCGATGCGCCGGCGGCGATCAGGTCGAGCGCGTTGCCTCCTCGGGCAACCCCCCCCATCCCGACGATCGGGAGCCCGGTCGCCCGGTAGCAG
>JBBQDZ010000159.1:0-5474 GCA_038320185.1 Gaiellales bacterium | reverse complement strand
CGCAGGGGCTCGACGTCCTCGGCCCAGAGCGACAGATGGATGCCTACACGCGCCGAGTCGACGAGAGCGCCTGCCGCCTCGCGTACCGCGGCGAGACCGACCACGTTCAGGAACGACTCGGCCGGCTCGAAGCTCCGGAGCGGCGGCAGCGCCCGGTCGAGATAGTCGATTGGCTCGTTGTACTGCCTGCGCAGGCGGGCGACGAGCTCCTCCGGCGAGATGCAGACGAACTGTGTCGCGGAGCCGCTCTTGATCGAGTGCACGATCCCCTGCGCGATCATCTTGTCGACCGTCGAGTAGACCTTGGAAGACGGGACGCCTGCCGTCTTCGAGAGCTCGTTCCCGTTCTGGGCGCCGCGCCGCAGCAGCCCGACGTAGATGCGAGCCTCGTAGAGCGAGAGCCCCACCGCCTGCAGCCTGTCGGTGACCGCCTCGGTCGTCACGCCATCAGGTATCCGTCGTCGACGGGCAGCGTGTGCCCGGTGACGAGCAGCGACGCGTCGCTCGCCAGGAAGACGGTTGCGCCGACGATCTCGGGTGGCTCGCCGAGCCGGTCGCGGCGCGGCAGCCGGGCGATGATGAAGTCGCTCGTCACCGAGGAGGTCTTCCCGACGCGCTCGGTCAGCGGTGTTCGGAAGAGCGTGGGAGCGATCGCGTTGACGCGAACCCCCCGGTCGATCCACTCGAGCGCGAGGCCGCGCGTGAGCTGAACGACGCCGCCCTTCGAGGCGAGATAGGCGGAGGCGTGCGGGTAGGCGATGAAGCCGCCGATCGAGGCAATGTTGATGACGCTCCCCTTGCCCTGTGCCAGCAGCTTGCGACCGAACGCCTGGCACGGAAGGTAGGTCCCCTTCAGGTTCAGCCCCAGCACGCGGTCGAACTCCTCCTCGGGGAAGTCCTCGGCGGGGCTGCGGAAGGCCGTGCCGGCGCTGTTCACGAGAACGTCCACGCGCCCGAGCTCCTCGACCACGCGGTCGGCCGCCGCCTCGACGGAGCCTTTGTCGGTGACGTCGACGGCAACGGCCACCGCGTGTCCACCGTCCGCCTCGACTGCCGCCACCGTCCCGGCGGCCGCCTCCTCGCGGATGTCCAGGATCGCCACGGACGCACCCGCCTGGGCGAGGCCTGCCGCCATCGCCGCGCCCAGGCCAGACCCCCCGCCGGTGATCGCCGCCACCCGGCCGTCGAGGCGGAACAGCGTCTCGACGAAGCCGCTCGGAATGATCCGACCGCTCGTCACGACTCCTCCAGATCGAGGCCGTAGTCCGTCGTGGCGAGCGGCACCGCCCCGTCGGCCGTGACGACGGCGTCGTCCTCGTGGCGGAAGCCGCCGCGAAGCTCCTCGCCGTAGATACCCGGCTCGGAGACGATCACCATCCCTTCGGCGAGGACGTGCGTGCCGCCGGGCACCAGCTGCGGGCGCGACTCGTGGTAGCGGAAGCCCGTCCCGTGCCCCGTGTGGTGAGGGAACTGCGTGAAACCGGCCGCGGCGATCCGCTCTCGCGCGGCAGCGTCCACCGCTCCGCCCGTCGCCCCCGGCAGCGCCGCCGCGAACGCCGCTTCGGAGCCGGCACGCATCGCCCCGTAGGCCGCCCGCTGCCGGTCGCTTGCCTTTCCCGCGACGACCGTGCGCGTGTGATCGGCCCAGTAGCCGTCGGCGACCGTTCCCAGCTCGATCATCACCACGTCGTTGCGCTCGACGACACGGGTGCGCGAGCGGAAGTACTGCCAGCCGTTCGCGAGGTCCGGCCCCGAGTAGACGGTGGCGAAGCCGCGGACGACCCGGGCGCCGCCGTGGCCGTGCCCCTTCGCGCACATCTCCGACTCGACCGCGGCCATGATCTCCACCTCGCTCCGGCCGGGCTGCGCATGCTCCTTGAAGGCCGTGAGTCCGAGCAACGCGATCTCGTTGACCGTTCGGAGCTTCGCGAGGTCCCGCTCGGACTTGACGGACCGCATCGACTCGAGCGTCTCCGTCACGTCCACGAGGCGTTCCGTGCCGAACGTGTCCCGGATCAGCTGCTGGGTCGGCAGACCGACGGCGTTCGGCTCGCCTTGCATCGACCCCGGCGCGAGGCTCTCGAAGCTGCCCTCGAAGCCGATCGCCCCGCCGCGGACGGCGTGCTCGCGGGCGAGGTCCGCGAGCAGCGCCGCGATCGCCTCCCCCGGCGCGGGCCCGTCGTTCCGGATCGCCGGGAACGTCCGGACATCGCCGCCCCAGACCGCCGCTGCCTCCTGCGCCTCGTACTCCGGGACGAGGAGCGAAGCCCTCCCCTCGCGCGGCACGACAACGATCCCGAGGCCCGGAATCGGGACGTACCACCCGGCGACGAGAACAACGTTCTCGGCGAGCCGCAGGACGACGGCCTCGACGCCCCCTGCGGCCATCGCCTGCTGCAGCTCGGCTACGCGCTCGGTTCCGGGGGTCATGCTCACCTCACTGTGTCGGGGTCAACGGACGGCGCCAGCGGTGATGCCGCGGACGATGTAGCGCTGCGCGAAGAGGGCGAAGATCAGGATCGGGATCACCGTCAGCACTCCCACCGCCGCCGCGACGTTCCAGTCGATCGGGCTCTCCACCGTCAGGAGGCCCGACGCGGCGATCGGGATCGTCTCGCGGTTCTCGGAGTTGATGATGTAGAGGCCTACGAGGAACTCGTTCCAGATGAAGATGAGCCCGAAGGTCGCGGCGACCATGATCCCCGGCCGCGCGAGCGGCAACAGCACCCGGAAGAGGACGCCGGGGCGCGAGCAGCCGTCGACGAGGGCCGCGTCGTCGATCTCGCGCGGGATCTCGTCGAAGAAGCCGATCATGATCCAGACGACGAGCGGCAGCGTGAACGCGACGTAGGGCAGCACGAGCCCGAAGTAGCTGTTCAGGAAGCCGAGGTGGCGCACCAGCAGGTAGATCGGGATCGCCACGGCGACCGGAGGCATGAACCGGAAGCTCAGGATCGTCGACGCCCAGGTGTCTCGGCCGCGGAAGCGCAGACGCGAGAACGCATAGGCCGCGGGCACGCCGAGCACGAGGGCGATCAGCGTCGACACGCTGGTGACGATGATCGAGTTCTGGATGAAGGTCGGAAAGTGCTTGTCGCGAATCACGGTGTGGTAGTTCGCACTGATGTCGGCCCAGTGGAAGTGGAGCGACGGCGGCACCGTCAGCACGTCGAGTCGGTTCTGGAACGAGATGATCAGCAGGTAGGCGAACGGTGCGATCGCGACGAGCCCGATCAGGATCAGCACGAGGTAGGAGACGACGCGGCCGAGAACGCGCATCAGAGGCGTGCCCTCACGCGTAGACCTGCCTCACCCGCACGAACCGCAGGAGGACGGTGATCCCGACGGCGGCGACGACGACCATGACGTAGGCGACCGCCGACGCGTAGCCGTAGCGGAAGAACTCGAACCCGTTCTGGAAGGCCTCGAACGAGAGCGTCGAGGTCGATTGCACGGGCCCACCGTTCGTCAGCCCGTAGACGAGGTCGAAGGTGCGGAAAGCGTCGATGCCGCGGAACACCGCCGCGAAGACGATCGCCGGCAGGAGCAGCGGCAGCGTCACGTAGCGCGTCCGCTGGAGCCAGTTCGCGCCGTCGACGGAGGCCGCCTCGAAGACCTCGGCCGGCAGCGCCTGGAGGCGCGCGTAGACGATGATGAAGACGAACGGCGTCCACTGCCAGCAGTCGACGACGATCAGGGTGCGCAGCGCCGTCTGCGGGTCGGAGAGCCACTGGACGTTGTGGAAGCCGACGCGGCCCGCGAGCCAGTTCAGCATCCCCCAGTCCGGGTTCAGCAGCATGCGCCACATCAGCCCCACGACGATCGGGGTCAGCAGCATCGGCAGGATGAGGAGCCCGCGCACGAAGGCGGAGCCGCGGAGCTGCTGGCTGAAGAAGAGTGCGAGCGCGACGCCCAGCACGACCTGGATGGCGACGCCGCCGAAGGTGAAGACGGCGGTGTGCTCGACCGTGTGCCAGAACTCCCGCGAGGTGAAGAGCTCGCGATAGTTGCCGATTCCGATCCACCGCCACGTGTTCGCGCGCGAGTCGTACTCCTCGAAGGAGCGGAAGAGGCTGACCGCGAGCGGGTAGACCGAGAACGCGATCAGGTAGAGCACGCACGGGCCGAGCAACAGCAGGGCCTCCCAGCGCCTGTTGAAGACGCCGAAGAGGACCCTGCCGCCGCCACCGGCTCGTGCGGTTGGAGCGGTCGCGGCCACGTCAGCCGGGCGGGAGTCCGGCTACTTCAGGTGGCCACCGCGCTTCAGGATCGTGATCCAGCGGTCGTTCGCCTTCTTACAGGCCTCCGCCGCGCTCGAGGATCCGGACAGCGCTGCGCTGAACTCCTCGGAGGCCGCGGTGGACATCTCGAAGGTCTCCGGGATGTTGGCGATCTCAAGGATCTGCGCCTTGTCGAACACCTTGCCCGCGGTGGCGAGGTAGGGAAGCTGCTTGTTCAGCGACTTGCTGAAGAAGGTCGAGCGCCGCGTGGGATCCGTCTGGTACTTGAGCGTCTGGTAGCGCTCCCACTCCTTCGAGGTGAGATACGAGATGACCGTCCACGCCGCGTCCTTGTTCTTGGCGTTCTTCGGGATGCCCATCCCCCAGCCGCCGCGGATGCCCTTGCCGCCGCCCGGCGGCACCGCCACCGCGACCTTCGAGGCGACCTTCGAGCTCTTCGGGTTGTAGACCGGCCCTGCGATCGTCGACCAGATGATCATCATCGCCGTCTTGCCGGCGCTGAAGGCGTCGGTGGAGGCGGTGAAGTCGTACTGGAGGACGCCGCTCGGGGCGTACTGGACGCAGTCGACCATGTGCTGGAGCGCCGCAACGGCCTGCGGGCTCGTGAGCCGCGGCGTGAAGGTCTTCTGCTGCGGCGAGCCGCTCATCAGCTTGCCGCCCATGTTGATGAACCGCGTGTACCAGTCGACGAAGAACATCGAGACGTCCCCCGACTTCGCGATCAGGCTGTTGCCTGCCACGCCGTTCGCGTTCAGCTTCTTCGCCGCCGCCAGGTAGGACGACCAGGTCGTGGGAACCTTCAGCCCGGCGGCCTTGAGGAGGTCCTTGCGGTAGAAGAGGACGACCGAGCCGCCGTGCAGGCCGGGGACGAGGTACAGCGTGTTGCCCCCGAACCGCTGGTGCTTGGTGTCGAAGTAGCCGACGTACTTGAGCTCGCCCGAAGGGAAGTCTTTCGGGAAGTCGTAGCCCTTGGGCGCCTTCTTGACGTAGCTGCCGAGCGGCTCGAAGAAGCCGCCGCCGACCATCTGCGCGACCGTGAAGCCGAGCACCATGATCGCATCGAACGAGGACGTCGGGGCCTTCAGGTTCTGGTTCGCCTTCTCGATCAGCGGCCCGACCGGAAGCGCCGTCATCTTCACGTCGATCCCGAAACGCTGCTTGATCGTGCCGAGCTTGTCCTGTACGCCCTTCTCGTCGCCCTCGGCCGCGACGAGGATGCTGATCGTCTTGCCG
>JBBQDZ010000158.1:0-5622 GCA_038320185.1 Gaiellales bacterium | reverse complement strand
CCCGAGGTCGGCGACGTGCGGGCTCGCGGGATGCTGGTCGCGCGCGACCGAGAGGCGTCCGACGACGCGTCCGTCCGCTTCCGCCACGAACACGGCGGCATGCGCCCAGCGCCGGATCGCCTTCAGGTAGCGCCGCTCCTCACCGGCCGTCCGCCAGCCGCCCGTGGTGATCAGCCAGCCCTCGGGCTCGGCGCCGACCTCGCGCCCAAGCGCCACGAGCGCCTCCGCGTCCCGAGGTTCCGCCCGCCGGACGACTAGCTCAGTCGACAACGATGCCATGGCCGCCGCGCCGTGGATCGCCCGCAGCCGCGAGCTCGCCGTCCTCGTTCACCCCGACCCCGGCGACCCCGCCGAAGTAGAGGTTCAGCCCCTGCCAGCGGGTGACCTCGTAGCCGAGCGCCTCGAGGCGGTCGAGCTCGGACGGGTCGTGGCCGCCCTCGCAATGGACGTGCGGTTCCTCGAGGTGCACCCGCGCCGCGGAGATCGCCTCCGCGATCGGCAGGTGGTGGCCGAGGACGTTGACGGCGACCTGGAGAATCGCGCCCCGCAGCCGGATCGAGCCGGCACTGCCGAGCACGAGCCGCGGCGCGCCGTCGGCGAGCGCGATCGAGGGCGCCATCTTGCTGGTGAGCCTACGACCGGGCTTGACCCGGAGCCCGCCGGCGAGGTCGTACTCGCCGAGCATGTTGTTCAGGTGGATCCCCGTCCCCGGAACGATCACACCCGAGCCCGAGCCAGTCGACGCGGAGAGCGACGCCGCGTTACCCCGTCCGTCGACCACCGAAATGTGGGTCGTCCCCCCGGGCGCGGCCGCCTCGGCCAGGCCGGCCTGACGCTCGTGCACCCGCGCCCGAGCCGCGGCCAGCGCTCCGTCCGCGTAGAGCCTGGCCGGGAGGCCTCCGCGGTACAGCTCCGCCGCGAAGCTGCCGCGCCGCGCACGCGTCATCTCGCGCATGACGGCGACGAGCGTCGCGATCGCCTCCGCACTCCCCGGGCGCGTGGGCGGCGCGCCGTCGAGCAAACGCAGCGCGAGCCCGATCAGCAGCCCCCCGGACGAGGGAGGGGGATTCGAGACGAACTCGGTGCCGCGGAAGGGCGATCGGACCGGCCGGCGCCAGATCACGCGGTACTCGGCGAGGTCGCGTGGGGTGAGCTCACCGCCGCCGGCGCGGACATGCTCGATCACGGCTCCGCCGAGCTCGCCGCCTCGGTAGAGGTCGTCCGCGCCGTGCCGCACGAGCCGTTCGATCGTCGTCGCGAGCTCAGGGATCGCAAACAGGTCGCCCGCGACGAGCGGTTCGTCCAGCCCGTAGACCGCCCGGCCGCCGTCCTCCCGCCGGAGGATCAGGTCGAGGATCGCGTGCAGGTACTCCTGCGCCGTCGTGACCTCGAAGCCGTCGCGCGCAAGCTCGAGCGCCGGCTCTGCGAGCGTCGCGAGCGGAAGCGAGCCGTACGCGCGGTGTGCCGCCTCGAGGCCGGCGGGAACTCCAGGCACGGCCACCGAGGCCGCCCCGATCTTGAAGATCTGCGTCGATTCGCCGTAGAGAACGTCGACTTCGTCCATCTCCCCCGCCGCGCCGTCGCGGCCGAGCCCAGGAACCGCTGCGAAGAAGTCGAGCAACCGCGAGGTGCCGTCGCGGGCGCGGTGGACGAGCATGAACCCACCCGCTCCCGGACCGGTCAGCGGCGATTCGGTCACCCACGACGCCAGCGCAGCAGCTATACATGCGTCAACGGCATTCCCGCCTGCGGCGAGCGTGCGCGCGCCAGCCTCGGCGGTGAGTGGGTGCCCGGCGGCGATCGCGCCCCTCATGCCGCGGAGCGTAACCGCCGATACGCACCGCACACAGCCTCCTGGCCGTTACACCTAAGACCACCTTGGAGAAGCTCCTCCCCTCCCTTCACCTCCCCAGCCGCCGTGTCCTTGCGGCTGTGGGACTCCTGACGATCGCCCTCGCGGTCGTCGCGGGAGCACCAGGGCTCCTCGGTCCTGAGGTTTCCAAGGCAATCACCGATCTCGGCAAGGCGCAGCCCGTCTGGCTTTGGGTCGCGGGCGCCTGCTTCGCCGTTGCGCTCGTCTCGGGCGCTTGGGCGTGGCGCGGCGCTGTGGCCCTCTGCGGCGGCGAGACCGACCGCGCCGACTCCGCTGCGCGTTTCTGCACCGGCTCGCTCGTCAACTCCTTCGCCCCCGCCAAGCTCGGCGAGGCTGTTCGCATCGCTCTGTTCTCCCGTCGCATCGAGGGCGAAGACAAGCTTTGGAAAGGCGCCGGAGTCTTCGGCGTCGTGGCCGCGGCACGGGCGGTCGCACAGGGCCTGCTCGTGGTCATCGCGTTCGCAGCCGGAGCGCTTCCGGTCTGGCCCGTGTTCGTCTTCGGAGGAATGGTCGTGCTCGCGGTGGTCGTCGCTGCGGCGACGCGCGGTCGCACTGCGCAACGGCACATCGGCCACGTCCTCGACGCATTTCGAGCGCTGGGCAGCTGCCCGGCTCAAGGAACCCGGATCGTCGGCTGGTGCGTCGTCTCGATGGGGAGCCGGGTGGGCGCAGCCACTGCGATCGCTGCGGCACTCGGCATGCACAGGCCTCTCGTGGCGGCGCTGATCATCGTTCCGGCACTCGACGTCGCCGGCACCATCCCGCTCACGCCCGGCAACATCGGGATCACGAGCGGCGCGATCGCCGTGGCGCTCGAATCGCGCGGCTACGACCTGACAACGGCGCTCTCCGCAGGGATCGCGCTCCACGCGGTCGAGACGGCTGCCAGCGTCGTCCTGGGCTCGGTCGGTGCGCTGATGCTCGCCCGGTTCCCGTCGGTCCGGTCACGCAGGCTCTCGCTCGTCGCGGTCACCGCGGGCACGGCGCTCGCGCTGGCGGCCGCGTTCGGCGCGACCGTGCTCCTCCAGTACGTCTGAGGACAGCCGCGCTCGAGGAGCTCGGCCTCCTCGTGCCGAGGTGTCGGACACCGCCTCTGAGAAGTGGCCGAACTCGCGCGGGAAAGTGACGCCGGAGACGTTCCGCGTGCGGGGACCGCTCCGCAGCTCGCATCGCGCGGTGTCCGACACCGATACCGAGATGTCGCGACTTCGTGCCGTGACCCGCGGACCGGTTACGACAGGTCTTCGAGGAAGCTCGGGGGATCGAGGAAGTCGGGCGTGCCCGAGGTTCCCGTCGCCGCGAACGGACGCCGGCCGCTGCGGTCGCCTCCCAGGCCCGTCGCGACGACCGTGACCCAGACCTGACCCGCCAGTCGATCGTCGATCGTCGCACCAAAGATGATGTTCGTGTCGTCGGTCGCAGCCTCACGCACGACGCCCGCGGCCTCGTTGACCTCCATCAACGTCAGGTCGTCGCCGCCGGCAATCGAGAGCAGGATCCCCTTCGCGCCCGTGAGCTCGGTGTCGATCAGCGGCGAGCGCAGCGCGCGCTCGGCGGCTTCCTTGGCGCGGTTCTCGCCCTGCGAGGCGAAGCCGATCCCCATCAGCGCCGTACCGGAGTCGCTCATGATCGTGCGGACGTCCGCAAAGTCGAGGTTGATCAGGCCCGGCATCGTGATCAGGTCGCAGATGCCCTGGACGCCCTGCCGGAGGACGTCGTCGGCGATCTTGAACGCGTCCAGCATCGACGTGGACTTGTCGAGCACCTCGAGCAGGCGGTCGTTCGGGATCACGATCGCCGTGTCGCACGCCTCGCGCAGCGCCGCGACACCGTCGGTCGCCTGCGCGCGCCGGCGCGTGCCCTCGAACCGGAACGGCGTCGTCACGATCCCGACGGTCAGCGCTCCGATCTCGCGCGCGATCCGCGCGACGACCGGGGCGGCGCCGGAGCCCGTGCCTCCGCCCTCGCCCGCGGTGACGAAAACCATGTCGGAGCCACGGAGGGCATGCTTGATCTGGTCGTAGCCCTCCTCGGCCGCCTTCCGGCCCACCTCCGGATCAGCGCCCGAGCCGAGACCCTGGGTGAGCTCGCGGCCGATGTGGATCTTCGACGGCGCGTCGCTCATCTGCAGCTGCTGCATGTCGGTGTTGACCGCCACGAACTCGACCTGACTGAGCCCGGCGTCGATCATCCGGTTGATCGCGTTCAGGCCGGCACCGCCGACGCCGACGACGCGGATGACGGCGAGGTACGAGGCCGAGTCGGCGCGCGGGACTCGGTGCAGCCGCGGCGGCGGCTCGGGCAACGCCTCGAGGTAGCGCGCGGCGGGGATCGGATCCGGGTGCGGCTGGGGAGGCTCGGGGAATGGCGTCGGGCTCGGGTCCGGCTCAGGTGGGCCGGGCTCGGGTGGGACGGGCGCGGGCGGCTCGGGAACGGGCGGAGGATCGAGCCGAGGCTCAGCCTCCTGGACGGGCCCGCGCTCCTCCTCCCAGCTCTGGACGTGCTCGACCGTGGACTCGGCGGGCTCGTCGCCCGCAGGTACGGCTTCGAGCGCCTTGCCCTCGGCCTGACGCTGCGCTGCCTCGGTCGCCTTGAAGAGCTCCGCCAGGGGGCCCTCACGCATGCTCGCGCGTTTTCGCGCCACGGAGCACCTCCTTCGCCAGGTCGCGGTAGGCCTCGGCGGCCTCCCCGGTGGGATCGTACTTGAGCACGGAAAGTCCCCTTACGGGCGCTTCCGCAAAGCGGATCGTCTTCCGGATGCGGGTCTTGAAGACGAGATTGCCGAAGTTCTCCCGCAAGATCTCGACGGCCTCGCGCGAGTGCAGGATCCGCTTGTCGAACATGGTCGGAAGGATTCCGACGATGTCGACGCTCGGGTTCAGGTTCTCGCGAATCATCGTCAGCGTGTTCTGCAGCTGGACGAGCCCGCGCAGGGAGAGGTACTCGCACTGGACGGGCACGATCACCCCGTCAGCGGCGACGAACGCGTTGATGGTCAGGAGCCCGAGGGACGGCGGCGTGTCGATCAGGATGTAGTCGTAGTTCTCGCGGATCGGCGCCAGCGCCTTCTCGAGCGCGCGCTCGCGGCCGATCATGCTAGAGAGCGCGAGCTCCGCGCCCGCGAGGTCGATCGAGGCGACGGCGATGGCCACCTCCGCCTCCTCGATGATCTCCGTGATCGGGAGCTTGTGGACCAGGACGTCGAACATCGAGCGCTCGATCGAGTCGGGGTTGAAGCCCTGGCTCATCGTCAGGTTTCCCTGCGGATCGAGGTCGACGAGGAGCACGTTGTGCCCCTTCTCCGCGAGCGCCACGCCGAGGTTCAGGGTCGTCGTGGTCTTCGCGACGCCGCCCTTCTGGTTGGCGAACGCGATGACCCTTTTCAACGACGCTCCTTTAGTCGACTTGGTCCGCGTGTTGGGACGTGGAAGTAGGCGTGACAGCCCCATCAGGGCTCCCACTTCGGCTCAAGCTACCAGAGTCCTTTTCGCGTCAGAATTCACGCTTTCAACGCGGTTTCGTCACTGACACGTGCGCCCGTTCCGATTAGGGTCCTGGCCGGAGGGAGGCTCGCGGCCGGCCCCTGAGGCGTTGGCCCGAAGAGGCGTGTCCCGGCGGGTCGCCGGCCAGCGTCAGTCGTCGGGCTCGCCGTCGTCATAGTCGAGTGGCTCGAGGCGGCCGATCAGGCCGAGGCCCCGAAAGGCGATCTTGTTCGAGCGGGGATAGTAGGTCAGGTCGTTCGGGTCCTT
>JBBQDZ010000157.1:0-5630 GCA_038320185.1 Gaiellales bacterium | reverse complement strand
GTGCGCAGTACCCGGGCGAGCATGCCGCGCCGGCCGGCGAGCTCGGCACGGAGGCCGGGGCGCAGTGCCTCCATCCGCTCGCACGGGTCGCAGCGCATCGTCACCTCGAGCTCCACCTCGCCGAGACGCAGCCGCTGGCCGACGGGCCAGTGCTCCACGTCCGCCCCTTCGATCGTAAAGTTCTCTCGGATCTGGCCAGGCTCGAGGCCAACCGCGCGCAGGTGCTCGGCCGAAGCGAGCAGTACCTCCCTCTTCCCCGACCGCGCGTGGGCGCAGCCCTCGAGACCGTGGCCCGCGACCGCGAGCCGGTTCTCGTGGCGCTCCATCCGGCCCGTACCGCGACCCGGAGAAGTCCAAATGGCTGACACCTTCCCCACGGGCGCCAGTCTAGTCCCGAGGAGGGAGGAGACGGCCGGGATCTGCTGTACCCTCGTCTCGAGTCTCCGGGGAGGGCGGATGCTTCGACGCATGCGAGTGCTGGGCTTTGCGGTGGCACTGCTCGCCGCTCCGGTCGCGGACGCCGGCAGCGGACTGGCCGTCGGCTTCACGGACAATGCGCTGAAGGAAAGCGGCAACTCGGCCGCAACCGTCGCAGCGGCCCGGGACCTCGGAGCCAGAGGCTTCCGCATCTCCGTCAACTGGGATGGGTCGCAGACGAGCCTCGCGGCCGCCGACATCTCCGACCTCGACCGGGCCGTGGCAGCGGCGGGCGACCTGAAGATCGTCCTCGTCGTCGTCGGGGCAACGGCCTTGCTCGCGCCTCAGACGGACGCCGCGCGAGACACCTACTGCACCTACACGCGCAACATTCTCGCCCGCTACACCTCGATCGAGGATGTCGTCATCTGGAACGAGCCCAACAAGACAGCCGCCTGGCGGCCTCAGTTCAACGCCGACGGCACGAGCGCCTCGCCCGCCGCCTACGAGGCGCTGCTTGCCCGCCGCTACGACCCCCTCCACGCTGCCCGTCCGGCGGTGAACGTCCTCGGGCTCGCGCTGTCTCCGGACGGCAACGACGACCCGAACGCGGTCAGCAACATCTCGCACTCGCCCGGCAACTTCATCCGCAAGCTCGGCGACGCCTACCGTGCCAGCGGCCGCACGACCCGCATCCTCGACACCGTCGCCCACCACGTCTACGGGGCCGACTCGACCGAGCGACCCTGGCGCCCGCACACGGGTCAGAAGCGGATCGCCGAGGGCGACTGGGACAAGCTGATGACGAACCTCCACACCGCCTTCGACAGCACGGGCCAGCAGGTCCCAGGGCAGTGTCTGAACTATCGCTGCGTCGCCATCTGGTACCTGGAGGGTGGCTACCAGACCCAGATCGACCCGTCGAAGCAGAGCCTCTACTCCGGCACCGAGAACGTCCCGGTCGTGCCGGACGACGCGGGCGGCGAGCCGGCGTTCCCGCCGCCGAGCGCGACGAGTCCGGCACCGGATCAGGCCACGCAGATCGTCGACGGCGTTCGGCTCGCCTACTGTCAGAACTACGTCGGCACCTTCTTCAACTTCCTGCTCACCGACGAGGCGATCCTGAGCGGCTGGCAGTCCGGCCCACTGTGGGCCGACGGGACACCGAAGGACTCCTACGACGACTTCCAGCGCGTGTTCGGCGAGGTGAACTCGCAGGCGGTCGACTGCACTCAGCTGAAGGGCGGCTTGCCGCCGAGGCCCGACACGACGCTGCCGGGCGCGCCGACCGGTCTCGCGGCCGCCACGAGCGGGGCGCAAGTCCTGCTCGACTGGGCGGACGCGCCCGAGACGGACGTCCGTGGCTTCGACGTCTACCGCTCGGCGACGGCCGGCGGCCCGTATACGAAGCTCGACGCCACTCCCGTAGCCGCCTCCGCCTACGCGGATGGGGCCGTCGCCGCGGGTCAGACCTACTACTACACGGTTGTCGCACTCGACACGGCCGATAACGAGAGCCCTCGCTCGGCGGAGGTGTCGGCGACGACACCGGTGCCGACGGCCGTGACCTTGCGGAGTTTCACGGCCCGCGGCGCCGGTGCGGGCGTCGAGCTGCGATGGAGGACTGCGAGCGGAGTGGGGCTCCTCGGTTTTCACCTCTATCGCGTCAGCGGCGTCACATGCACACGCCTCGATCGCATGCTGATCCCGGCGCGGCCGGGCGCCACCGCCTACTCCTTCCGCGACCGGGCTCGTCGCCGGCGAGGCGGCTACTGGATCGAGCTTCTGGCGGCTGGCGGCACCCGGACGATCTTCGGTCCCGCGCGCGTCATCCGCTCAGCCGCCGCGACCATTCGTAGAGCGCGATCGCGCCGGCCACGGCAACGTTCAGCGACTCCGTCCCTACCTCTTGCGGAATCGACGCGGTCTCCGCACAGCCGCGTACCACCTCCACAGGCAACCCGCTCCGTTCGGCACCGAGGACGAAAGTGGTCGGAGCCGTGAGATCGAGCGCGTAGAGCGGCATCCCGCCGCGCGCCACAAGCGCGACCCGGCGACCCGGGGCCTCGTCGAAGCGGTGGACGGGCACCCGGAAGACCGCGCCCGCCGAAGCACGGAGCGCCTTCTGACCAGTTAGATCGGCGCAGCCGGCGGAGAGCGCAACGAAGCCGCCGAACGCGTCGGCGGCGCGCAGGAGAGTTCCAACGTTTCCGGGATCAGCGACGTGCCAGAGCGCCAGTCCTACCGGGCGCGGCTCCGGGCCTGGGAGATCGGCCGTCCGGAAGACGGCGAGCGCCCGTGGCGCGTGCGGCAGGGTCGAGACCCCCGCGAGTAGTTCCGGCACCACGTCCTTGCCGGCGACGAGCACGTCCACCGGCTCGAGGCCTGCCGCCCGGCCGGCCTCGAACAGGTCCTCGCCCTCGACCACGAAGAGCCCGAGCCGGTCGCGCTGGCGGCGCCCCTGCAGCCGGCGCACGAGCTTGAGCCTCGGGTTCGCGGCCGAGGTGATCACGAGGCGCGCACTCCCGCCGCGCAGCCGCGCGTGAGCGTCAGGCCGCTTCGAGCGCGGCCTTCGCCTGCTCGGCGATCTTGCCGAAGGCCACCGGATCGGCGACCGCGAGATCGGCCAGGACCTTGCGATCGAGCCCGATGTTGGCCTTGCGGCAGCCGGCGACGAACTGGTTGTACGAGAGGCCATGGGTGCGCGCGGCGGCGTTGATGCGCATGATCCAGAGCCGCCGGAAGGTGCGCTTCCGATTCTTCCGGTCGCGGTAGGCATAGACGAGGGAGTGCTCGACCTGCTCCTTCGCGTAGCGGTAGCTCGACTTCTTGAGCCCCCAGTAGCCCTTTGCCTGCCCAAGGACCTTGCGCCGTTTCTTGCGCGCGTGGACGGATCGCTTGACTCGCGGCACGCTGGCTCAGCCCCTTCCGAGCAGTCGCTTGACCCCACGCGCATCGGCCGGCGCGACCGCGGCATCCTTGCCGAAGCTGCGCTTACGCTTGGGCGACTTCTTCCCGAGCAGGTGGCTCTTCATGGCGCGCCGGCGCAGGAGCTTGCCCGTCGAGCTCAGCTTGAACCTCTTCTTCGCCCCGCTGTGTGTCTTCTGCTTTGGCATCTTTGGCTACTCCCGCATTCTTCGTCGGACCCAGCACCATCGTCATGTTGCGGCCGTCGAGGAGGGGCGGCGCCTCGATCACGCCGAGCTCCTTGACGTCCTCCGCGAGCCGCATGAGGAGGTCGCGCCCACGCTCAGGGTGCGTCGTCTCGCGACCCCGGAACATGATCGTGACCTTGACCTTGGCCCGCTGGTTCAGGAAGCGCTCGACGTGGCCCTTCTTCGTGTTGTAGTCGTGGATTCCGATCTTCGGCCTGAACTTGATCTCCTTGACGTTGATCGAGATCTGGTGCTTCCGCGCGAGCTTCGCCTTCTGCTCCTGCTCGTAGCGGTACTTGCTGTAGTCCATCACCCGCGCGACTGGCGGATCGGCCTGGGCCGCGACGACGACGAGATCGAGGTTCTTCGAGAAGGCGTGCTCCATGGCCTCGCGCGTCGGCTTGATGCCGAGCTGCGCGCCGTCCTCGCCGATCAGCCGCACCTGAGACGCGCGGATGTTCTCGTTTACCTGGTCCTGCCGTACCGGCCGTACCGGCTCGACGAACCGCCGCGGCCTCAAAGGGGTGTCACCAAGCTAGCTGGATCCTTTCTTTCGGGGTCCGAACATGACAAGAGCCGCTGCGCGCAGCGGCTCTTCGTCCTCGGAACCGATTCGGTTGCAACCTCCGACGGGCGCGTGGCCCCGGAGGTGAGGAACATGAGCCCCTGCTTGCAGGCTCACACCTTAGCAAGCTCCCGGAACTCGGCAACCAGGGCGTCGAGGCTCATGATCGAGACGCCCTGCTTGCCGCGCGAGCGAACCGCGAGCGCCGCGTCGGACTCACGGTCGCCGTAGACCACGACGAAGGGGATCTTCTCGATCTCCGCGTCGCGGACCCGCTTGCCGAGAGTCTCGTCGCGCTCGTCGACCTCGGCGCGGAAGCCGGCGTCGCCGATCCGGTCGCGCAGCCCCCGCGCCGCCTCGCGATGCGCCTCGCCGACCGCCAGCACCCGCACCTGCACCGGCGCGAGCCAGAACGGGAACGCGCCCGCGTAGTGCTCGATCAGGATGCCGATGAAGCGCTCGAGCGAGCCGAAGCTCGCGCGATGGATCACGTAGGGCGTGTGCTCGTGGTTGTCGGGACCCACGTAGGCAAGGCCGAAGCGCTGCGGCATCAGAGCGTCGAGCTGGATGGTGCCCATCTGCCACGACCGACCGATCGAATCGGTCATGTGGAGGTCGATCTTCGGGCCGTAGAACGCGCCGTCGCCCTCGTTGAGCTCGTACGCGAGGCCGCGCCGGTCGAGCGCCGAGCGGAGCGCCGCCTCCGTGAAGTCCCACTCCTCCTCGGTTCCCAGCCTGTTCTCGGGCCGGGTCGAAAGCTCGAACCGGAAGTCGAGGTCGAAGAGCTCGTAGAGGAACGCCGTGTAGTCGAGGCACCCGAAGACCTCCTCCTCGATCTGGTCTCGGGTGCAGAAGAGGTGCGAGTCGTCCTGAGTGACATGTCGCACCCTCGTCAGGCCGTGCAGGGTGCCCGTGAGCTCGTTGCGGTGAAGCGGCGCCGCCTCGGCGAGGCGCAGCGGCAGCTCGCGGTAGCTGCGTAGGCGATTGCCGAAGACGAGCATGTGGCCGGGGCAGTTCATCGGCTTGATCCCGTAGGTGCGGCCATCCTCCGGGATCAAGAACATGTTCTCGCGGAACTTCTCCCAGTGGCCGGACGTCTCCCAGACCGACTTGTCGAAGATCAAGGGCGTCTTCACCTCGACGTAGCCGCGGCGATGGTTCTCGCGGCGGCGGAGGTCGTCGAGCGCGTTCCAGATCACCATCCCCTTCGGGTGCCAGAAGGGCGAACCGGGCGAGGCCTCGTCGAGGTGGAAGAGGTCGAGTTGGGACCCGAGCCGCCGGTGGTCGCGGCGCTTTGCCTCCTCCAGGCGCTCGAGATGGGTGTCGAGGTCCGCTTGCGAGTAGAACGCGGTGCCGTAGATCCGGGTCAGCTGCGTGTTGCGCTCGTCGCCGCGCCAGTAGGCGCCGGCGAGCCCTGTGAGCTTGAGCGCCTTGATCGGCCTCGAGTCCTGCAGGTGGGGGCCGCGGCAGAGGTCGGTGAAGTCGCCCTGCGT
>JBBQDZ010000156.1:0-5693 GCA_038320185.1 Gaiellales bacterium | reverse complement strand
GCGCAGGCCGCCGCCCGCCACGGGTTCGGCTACTTCCTCGCCACGCACAAGCTGACCGACCTGCTCCCGGGGCGCCCCGACCCGAGCGGCGCCCTCGACGGGACCTCCTCCGAGCGCGGCAGGCACCTGCGCGAGCTCCTGGAAGACCTGGGGCCGACGTTCGTCAAGTTCGGGCAGCTGCTCTCGACGCGGCCAGACCTGCTCCCGCCGGACATCATCGCGGAGCTCAGGTCTCTGCAGGACGACGTCCGCTCCTTCCCCTACGCGGACGTCGAGCGGGTGATCGCCGACGATTTCGGGCTGTCGATCGAGCGCCTCTTCCTCGAGTTCGACGAGCGGCCGATCGCTGCGGCGTCAATCGGCCAGGTTCACCGCGCCACGCTCCCGAACGGCCACGTCGTCGCCGTCAAGGTGCAGCGCCCGAATGCTCCTCGGCAGATCGAGGAGGACCTTGCCCTGCTCTACCAGGCCGCGCGCATCGCGCGGGAGCGGGTCCGCGCGCTCGACTTCATCGACGCGCGCGCTCTTGTCGACGAGTTCGCCCGGTCGATCCGGCAGGAGCTCGACTACCGGCACGAGGCCCGAAACGCCCAGGGCTTCTACAGCGACTTCGCGGGCCACCCGCACGTGCGCGTGCCCCGCGTCTACTGGAGCTACACCCGGGCGCGCGTGCTGACCCTCGAGTACCTCGTGGGGAGCCAGCTCGCCGACGTGGATCTCGCTTCCTACACGCTCGAGCAGCGGCGCCGCCTCGCCTACCTCGTGACCGAGACCTGGATGACGATGATCTTCCGGAACGGGTTCTTCCACGGCGACCCTCATCCCGCGAACGTCCTCGTGCTCGGCGGTCCCGATTGCATCGGCCTCGTCGACTTCGGACTGGCCGGCAAGCTGACGGATGAGGACCTCTCGCGCCTGACGCGGCTCTTCATCGACGCTGCGACCGAGAACGTCGAGGTGCTACCGCGACGGCTCGCGGAGCTCGGAGTCCGCTACCCGCGGGAGCGCGAGGAGGAGTTCGTCGTTGAGCTGCGCGAGCTCTACTACCGCTACTACGGCGCGAGCCTCGCCGAGATCGACCCGCTGCAGGTCATCCGCGAGGCCTTCGCGCTCATCTACCGGCTGAACCTCCGTCTGCCGGCGCGCTTCGTGCTCCTCGACAAGGCGATCGCGACTCTCGGCTCGGTCGGGATCGAGCTCTGCCCGGACTTCAACGTCTTCGAGGTCGCGAGGCCGTACGCGCGCGCGCTGATGCTCGGGCGGTACAAGCCGCGGCGTGTCGCCTCGCGTGCGGCGCGCGAGTCCCGCAAGCTCGTACAGGTCGCGCTCGACGCCCCCCACCAGATGCACGACATCCTCGACGACCTCCGGGCCGGGGAGATCGAGGTCGGGTTCGTCCACAAGGGCCTCGACGAGTTCACGCAGAAGCTGACGATCGCCTTCAACCGTCTAGTCATGGCGCTCGTCGTCTCCGGTGGCCTGATCGGCTCGAGCCTGATCGGGATCTTCGCGAAGTCCGGCCCGCATGTCCTCGGCGTCCACGTCATCTCGGTGATCGGATTCGCCCTCTCGACGGTGCTCGGACTGTGGCTCCTGTTCGGCGTCGTCCGCTCCGGACGGCTGTAGATCTTCTGTCTCAGTTCTGCGCGAAAGGACATCTTGGAGAGCGGCGAGGAGGTTGCTAGCTTCGGTTGCGTGACCACCGCGCTCCTTCTCGCCGAGCACGAGCCCGTCTCGCGCGGCTACCTGTCCCGCCAGCTCGCTCGAGACGGCTTCGCGGTGCACGGCACGGCTGTGTGCCACCAGGCACTCGACCTGGCCGAGGAGGCCCGGCCAGATCTGGTGCTGCTGGCCGCGGTGCTCGAAGATGGCTGCGGCCTCGACCTCTGCCGCCGCCTGCGGGACGGCGAGCCCGGCCGCCGGTGGGATCGCGACGTGCCGGTGATCGTCATCGGCGAGGCCGAATCGGATGCCGTCGACCGCGTGCGAGCCTTCGATCGCGGCGCCGACGACTACATCGGCAGACCCCTGGCGTACGAGGAGCTCCTCGCCCGCATCCGGGCGCGCCTGCGGCGTGCGGCGCCCGCGGACGCGGAGGTCATGCGTGTCGGCGAGATCACGATCGACCGGACCGCCCGCAACGTGAAGGTCGGCGACGTACGCGCACGGCTCTGCACGAAGGAGTACGAGCTCCTGCTGCATCTCGCGAGCGCCCCGACGCGCGTCTTCACGAAGAGCGAGCTGTTGCGTGACGTCTGGCGCTATCCGGACACCACCTGGACCCGCACGGTCGACGCCCACGCCTCGCGCCTCCGGCGCAAGCTCGGCAAGCTCGCCGAGACGCCTTACGTGGTGAACGAGTGGGGGATCGGCTACCGGCTGGTGGCGCCGGCGTAGCGCTTACTGGAGGCTTACGCGCGCAGCCTGCGGGCCTTACACGAGGCGGTGAAGATGCGCCCCGTGCCATCGAGGCGGCTTCTCATCGGGTTCCTGCTCCTCCTGACCGGTGGAGCCTCGGCGCTCGTGCTGACGGCGTCTGGCCGTGCCCGCACCGCCAAGCAGACACGGCCGAACATCGTGGTTATCGAGAGCGACGATCAGACCCAGGCGTCGCTCCGATTCATGCCGAACGTCCAGCGGCTGCTCGTGGCGCAAGGAACGACGTTCGACAACTCGTTCGTCACGTTCTCGCTCTGCTGCCCGTCACGGACGACCTTCCTGACGGGACAGTACGCGCACAACCACGGCGTGCTCGGCAACCGCCCGCCCGCCGGCGGCTACGAGACCTTCAAGGCGAAGAACGGCTCGAACACGCTCCAGACGTGGCTCCGGGGGGCCGGCTACTACACCGTCCTCGACGGCAAGTACTTGAACGGCTACGGGAAGAAGGATTCGGCCGTGCCGCCCGGCTGGAGCGAGTGGTACGGCGCGGTCGACCTTGCGTTCCTCGGCGGCGCCTTGAACGAGAACGGGAAGATCGTCCAGCTGCCGCAAGACGAGTCTGGTTACCAGACGGACGTGCTCTCGAAGATCGCGCAGGACGTGATTCGACGGCGCGCGCCGAGCGCGCAGCCGTTCTTCCTCTGGGTGACCCCGCACGCCCCGCATACGGGTGGACCTCGCGACCCGGACGATCCGCAGGCGTTCGGAACCACGAAGCCGCCCGCGCGCTACCGGGATCGCTTCGCGAACGAGGCGCTACCGGTAACACCGTCGTTCAACGAGGCGGACGTTGGAGACAAGCCGTCGGTGGTGCGCAACGAGCCGGCACTGACGCCCGAGAAGGTGGCGGCAATTAAGGAGTCCTACCAGCAGGCACTCGAGGCGAACCTCGGGATCGACGACCTGGTCGGGGCGGTCGTCAAGCAGCTCGCGGTCTCCGGCGAGCTCGCGAACACCCTCATCGTCTACACCTCCGACAACGGGTTCTTCCACGGCGAGCATCGGGTGCCGTCGGGGAAGGTGCTCGTCTACGAGCCCTCCATCCGCGTGCCGCTCGTCGTCCGCGGTCCCGGCGTCCCTCGTAAGACCCATCTTCCGCAGCTCGTCGGGAACATCGACCTCGCGCCCACGTTCGTCGAGGCCGCCGGGGCGAAGGCCGGCAAGGCGATGGACGGACGCTCGCTGCTCGCTCTCTTCCGGAACGTCCGGTACCCGTGGCGCAGCGACCTTCTGCTCGAGAGCGGGCCGTCCGAGGGCAAGAAGAACGACTCGCTCGGAGAGCAGAGCGATGCGATGCTGGTGCGCGGCCCGGCCGGATCTCGCCAGTTCACCGCCGTCAGAACCTCCCGGTACCTCTATGCCGAGTACGCAGACGGCGAGAGGGAGCTCTACGACCTCGTCCACGACCCGTACGAGCTGCAGAACCTGGCCGCTGACCCGGCGCTCGCTCAGCCTCGGGCGGAGCTCGCGCGCAGGCTGGCCACGCTGCGGTCCTGCAAGTCCACAACCTGCCGCTGAGCCTGGCGTGGCGCTCGCGCCGTTCTGAGGCTAGGGCCTAGTTCGCTTCGGCGCCCTCGAGTCTGAGCAGGGAGCGCTTCCGCTGGAGGCCACCCGCGTAGCCGACGAGGCTGCCGCTCGCGCCGACGACTCGATGGCACGGGAGGACGATCGCGATCGGGTTGCGGTTCAGCGCTCCCCCGACGGCTCGCGCCGCCCGCGGACTGCCGATCTTCCCGGCGAGAGCGCCGTAGGTGGTCACACGTCCATAGGGCACCCGGGCGAGCTCGCGCAGGACGCGCTGCTGAAAGACCGGCAGCGTCGCGACGTCGATCGGCAGATCGAACGACCGCCGGTTGCCTTCGAAATACTCGTCGAGCTCCACCCTCGCACTCTCGATGCGGCGCGGGACGCGAAGGACGCGCGCCCCGAAGGTCCGCGCGAGGGAATCGAGGTCGCGTTCCGGCTCGCCGTCGAAGGCGACGCGGCAGAGGCCGCGCTCGCTCATCGCAACGAGAAGTGGGCCCACGGGGGAGTCGAGGACGTCGTAGGCGACGTCGAGAAGTCCCTCCGCGGACGCGGTCTCCCTGAAGCGGCGGTCGAGATCGTCGGTGATCGTCATTCGCTCCTCCTTCCACGCAGCCTTCGCACACCGGAGGACGCCGCCTGACGGGCAGCCTCCTCCGATGATCCGAGTGCCGCGCCGATGTCGGCGTAGTCGAGGTCATAGCCGTACCGCAGCACCACCGCGGCCCGTTCCTTCGGCGGTAGCTCCGCCGTCAGGTGCTCGATCTGCGCAAAGGCCGGACGGGCCGTCTCGGGCGCAGGGAGGTCGGGTAGCTCGCCGTCTGAGGAGCGCCGGCGCAGCACGTCGATCGCGACGCGAGTGGCGATCGTCAACACCCAGGCGTCGAGGCGCTCGGCGTGACGGAGTGTCGGATAGGCGCGCAGCGCTCGCAGGAAGGTCTCCTGGTAGGCGTCTTCGGCGTCGGAGCGTCGGAGCAATCGCGAGACGCGTCCAAACACAGCTTCCCGGTGGTCCGCGTAGAAGCGCTCGAACGGCGGGAGAGTCACGAGCGCCATCATCCTGGAGAACGTTCGAAGGGGCTCGGGTGTGAGACTGTCCCGGTGCGACTGGCCGTGGTCGGTCATGTCGAATGGGTGCAGTTCGCCCGTTTGGCCAAGGTGCCGGTGGCCGGCGAGATCGTCCACGCGGAAGAGACCTGGGAGGAGCCGGGCGGCGGCGGTGCCGTCGCGGCCGCTGCGATTTCGCGCCTCACCGGCGCCGCGACGCTCTACACGGCGCTCGGCGACGACGAGCTCGGCGAGCGAACGCGCGACCTCCTGACGCGTCACGGCGTAGAGGTGCATTCGGCGAGGCGTCCGGAAGAGACCCGCAGGGCCTTCACATTCGTCGACGAGCGGGCAGAGCGGACCATCGCCGTCCTCGGCTCGAAGCTCGTTCCGTGTGGCGAGGAGCAAGAGCTGCCCTGGCGGGAGCTGGCCCGCTTCGACGGTGTCTACTTCGCGAGCGGTGACCGGGCCGCACTCGAGGCCGCGCGCCGCGCCCGCGTCGTAGTCGCGACCTCGGGCGAGCTGGAGACGTTGCGCGCGGCATCGATTCACCTCGACGGCCTCGTGGGTAGTGGTCGAGACGAGGGCGAGCTCTACCGGACCGGTGACCTGGAGCCGCCGCCGCGCGTGGTCGTCACCACTGCCGGCGCCCTCGGCGGCTGGGCGCAGCCGGGAGGGCC
>JBBQDZ010000155.1:0-5827 GCA_038320185.1 Gaiellales bacterium | reverse complement strand
GCGCTCGATCAGCGCGTGAGAGAGCCTCCACTGGAGCCGGGAGATCGCGACCCGGTTGCGTTCGAGCTCGCGGGCGCCTGCTCCGCACGCGCGCAGAGACTGTCGCCGCGCGACGAGCGTGGAGATCTCTGTCAGGAGGCTCTCGGTCGGGTCGGAGTCGTACATCTTCTCCTTCACCGTAGTTGCCAGATCTGAAGAAGGCGTCAAGAGTTTTTTCGGGATCTTGTGCACCGTAGGAACTCACTCGGATAGCATCGCCCGGCGGAACAGAGCCGCGCTCTCCGACCAGGGCTCGTGTGCGGCGGTTGTTCGTCACGCCACCCTCGCCTCCTCCCGCTGTGAACCTCGACCTCTCTCCCGAGCACGAGCTGATCCGCGAGACCGTGCGGGAGTTCGCCGAGCAGCGAGTCGCCCCCGTCGCCGAGGAGCTCGACCGCGAGCATCGCTTCCCCTACGAACTGGTCGCGGAGCTCGCGGAGCTCGGCTTCATGGGGATCCCGATCCCCGAGGAATACGAGGGCGCCGGCGGCGACACCCTCTCCTACGCGATCGCGATCGAGGAGCTGACGCGGATCGATTCCTCGGTGGCGATCACGGTCGCCGCGCATACCTCGCTCGGGACCATGCCCATCTACCTCTTCGGGAACGAGGAGCAGAAGCGCCAATGGCTTCCCGATCTCGCCTCCGGGCGGAAGCTGGCGGCGTTCGGGCTGACGGAACCGGAGGCAGGTTCCGACGCGGGCGCGACGCGGACGCGCGCCGTGCTGCGCGACGGGTTCTGGGTCGTCGAGGGCTCGAAGATGTTCATCACGAACGCGGGCACCGTCATGTCTGCGCTCGTGACGATCACCGCGCAGACGGGCGAGGACGAGATCTCGAACATCGTCGTTCCGAACGGAACGCCCGGCTACGACATCTCACCGCCGCTGCGCAAGCTCGGCTGGTGCGCCTCGGACACGCGTGAGCTCTCCTTCCGCGGCTGCACGGTGCCGGAGGGCTATCTCCTCGGGCCCCGCGGGCGCGGCTTTCATCAGTTCCTCGAGATCCTGGACGGCGGCCGCATCTCGGTCGCGGCAATGGGGGTTGGGCTCGCACAGGGCGCCTACGATCTCGCGTACGCCTACGCGCGGGAGCGGCGGCAGTTCGGAAAGCCGATCTCGCAGTTCCAGGCTGTCCAGTTCAAGCTCGCCGACATGGCCACCGAGATCGAGGCCGGCCGCGCTCTCGTCTACAAGGCTGCATGGCTCAAGGATCAGGGCCGACCTTTCGCACGCGAGGCGGCTATGGCCAAGCTCTTCACCGGAGAGCTCTCGCACCGTGCCGTCAACTGGTCGCTCCAGATCCACGGCGGCTACGGGTTCATGGACGAGTATCCGATCTCGCGCCTGTACCGCGACCAGAAGGTCCTCGAGATCGGGGAGGGCACGAACGAGGTGCAGCGGATGGTGATCGCGAAGCACCTGGGACTCTGAGTCGCGTGAAGTGCTGCGCCCTTCGCGCGACCCTGGCTTCTACCTCCTAGAGCGATGCCGTGGAACCCGTCTGCTCTTGTGGCTCGGCGCGTAGGCGTACGGGAAGATGCAATGGTGCGCGTTACCCTCCTCGGCGCCTTCGTCCTTGCCTTCGCACTTGCGCCCGCGGCTTTCGCGCACGTGACGCTCACTCCGCGGCGCGTCGCGCCGGGGACGCCGCGGCTGCTTCGCTTCACCGTCCCCGACGAGCGGCAGGTCGACGCGGTCGGGCTCACGATCCGATTTCCGGCGGCGATCGCCGTCCGTCAGGTGGAGGCGAAGCCGGGGTGGTCGGTGGTTGTAGCGGCGGCCGAGGCCGCCTGGCATGGCGGACGGATCCACTTCCGCACCTTCGAGACCTTCACCGTTTCCGCGAGCATCCCCCCGAGCACCCGACCGTTCCGCCTCATCGCGACTGAGCGGTACGCGAACGGCGCGGTCGACACCTACCCCCTCCTCCTCGACGCCCGGCCGCGCCTGGTCGCCGCGGCGCGTGGCCGCGATTCCGGCGCGCGGACGCTCGGGAAGGCAGCGCTTGGGGTGGCGCTCGCCGCCGCTGCGGTCGCACTCGGAGCGGGGTTCTTCGCCCTCTATCTCTGGTTCCGCTCGCCAGTTCGAGAAGGCTCGCGATCTTGAGGGGCTGTTAGGGTCAATCCTCGTGATCCTGCGCCAGTTCGTCGACGACGATCTCGGCTGTGCGTCCTACTTGATCGCCGACGAGAAGGCTCGCAAGGCCGTCCTCGTCGACCCGGCCTACGCGATCGAGCCGTATCTGGAAGAGGCGAGAAGAGCCGACGTGCAGATCGTGCGCGTCCTCGAGACGCACACCCATGCCGATCATGTGGCGGGGCATGGCCGCCTTGCGCTCGAGCTGGGCGTACCCGTCTCGATCCATCCGGCGGCAGCTCCCGAGTTCCCATTCGACCCGCTCGAGAACGGCACCACCGTCACCGTCGGAGAGCTCGAGCTCCGGATTCTCCACACGCCTGGACATCGGCCAGAGCACTGCTGCTTCGCGGTCGAGGACATCGTCCTAACGGGCGATTCGCTCTTCGTCGGCGGGGCGGCGCGGCCCGATCTCGCGGTCGATGCGCGGGAGGGCGCGGAAGGCCTCTTCCACAGCCTCCGTAGAATCGCCGAGCTCCCCAACAGCACGCGTGTCTTCCCTGGACACGTCGCGGGATCGCTCTGCGGTGCGGGGATGAGCAGCGACACGTCGTCCTCGATCGGCGCCGAGCGCCGAGACAATCCGGCGCTCGCGCACGCGGCAGTCGAGCAGTTCGTGCGCGAGTCGTCCGCGGTCGCGACGCCGCGGCCTCCGAACATGGAGGCGATCGTCGAGCTGAACCGCGGCCCGTTCCTCGGCGCACCGGATCCGCTGCGAGGCGTCGACGACGCCGAGGGAGCGACGATCCTGGACGTACGGCCGGCCGAAGAGTTTGCGGCCGGGCACGGCCGCGGCGCGATCAACGTCCCGCTCGAGGGCTCCGGATTCGGGACGAGAGCGGGCTTCGTCCTCTCGCGCGGGGAGTGGATCGCGCTGCGGGCCCACTCCGCCGAGGAGGCGGAGACGGCAGCTAGACGGCTCCAGGCCGTGGGGTTCCTCGAGCTCGCCGGCTGGCTCGGCGGCGGCCCGTCAAGCGAGCGACTCCGGCCCGTCGAGCTCGACGAGCTCGAGCGACTCCTCGCCGCGGGCGAGGTGCTCGTAGTCGACGTGCGCGAGCCGAGCGAGCGCGACGAGGCCTACATTCCCGGCAGCCGGAACGTCCCTTACCGGTTGCTCCGCTGCTGCGCCGAGACCCTCGCCACGGGGCTGCCCGTCGTCACGATCTGCGAGTCGGGTGCGCGCGCCGCGATCGCCGCGAGCCTGCTCTCGGCGGCGGGCGTCGAGGCGCGGCCCGTGCTCCACGGCGGCGTACCGGACTGGCAGTCAGACGGCAAGCCCACCACGGCTTTCCGGCGCTGCGGAGGGCACGGGTGAACCCATGGTTCCCCCGTGTGCCCCCTCCCTCTGCGCGCTGGCGATTGGGCCGTAGCTGGGCTCCCGCCGCGCGGAGCCCGGCTCCGCCCGCCACTCGTGGCTGATCCTTCTACGGGCCTGAGCTCGTTCGCGGGCCTTGTGCTCGTGCACGGGGCTGGCAGCGGACCGTGGATTTTCGACGCCTGGCGCGATTCCTTTGCGAAGCTCGAGGTCTCGGCGATGGACCTTCAGGCGGGGCTGAACGTTTCCGAGGCCGCGATGTCGAACTACGAGGCGGCGGTCGTGCGGGACGCCGAAGGTCTGCCTCGTCCGCTTGCGCTCGTGGGCTGGAGCATGGGCGGCCTCGCGGCGATGACCGCAGCTCGACGCGTGGAGCCGGACGCGCTCATCCTCCTCGAGCCGAGCCCGCCCGCCGAGGTGCAGGGCTACCGTCCCGACGTCATTCCGTCGGCTGGCACGTTCGACCCTGAGGCCGAGTACGGTCGCTTCCCGGACGGCATTCCGGCGCGGCCCGAGTCGTCGCTCGCGCGCGCCGAGCGAAAGCGAGGGATCTCCGTCGCCGAGCTCCCGCAGCGCACGCTCGTCGTCTACGGCGACGACTTCGCGGACGAGCGCGGCCGCGACCTCGCCCGCGCGTACGGCGTCGAGGAGCACGGTGTCCGCGACGCGAGCCACTGGGATCTCGTACTCGGAGTGGAGGCGCGGAGCGCCGTCCGCGACTACCTGACGCGCTCCACCGGATAGCCCCAGCTGCGCATCGCCTCGAGCACGGCCCCGCAGTGGGCGGTGTCGCGGGTGATGAGCGTCAGCTCGACCTCGGTCTGGCTCACCGGCAAGTTCATCCCCTCGCGGTGGTGCTCGACGGAGACGACGTTCACCCGCTCCTTCGCGATCAGCTGGAGCAGGCGCACGAGCTCGCCGGGCCGGTCGGGAAGCCGCGACCGCACGACCAGGTAGCGGCCCTCCTGCGTCAGCCCGTGCCGCATGACCGAGATAAGGAGCGTCGGGTCGATGTTCCCACCCGACAGCAGTGCGACCGCCGGCCCCTCACCTTCGATCCGGCCCGAGAGGAGCGCGGCGACGGTGACCGCGCCGGCGCCCTCGACGACGAGCTTCGTCCGCTCGAGCAGGAGCACGATCGCGGCGCTGATCTCCTCCTCCCCGACCGCGATCAGCTCGATCTCGAGGTCGGCGAGGATCCGCCTCGTCAGCTTGCCCGGCCGCTTCACAGCGATGCCGTCGGCGATCGTCGGCCCGTGCTTGCGGCCCCCGGCGAGCGGCGCGCATTCGGCGGCCTGCACCCCGACGACCCTCACGTCCGGACGCAGCTCGCGCAGGGCAAGCGCGATGCCCGACGAGAGCCCGCCGCCGCCGACCGGGACGACGACCGTCTCGAGCGCGGCCACCTGCTCGACGAGCTCGAGCGCGATCGTTCCCTGCCCGGCCACCACGATCTCGTCCTCGAAGGCGTGGACGAAGGTCGCGCCGGTCTGCTCGGCCGCCTCGAGCCCGGCGGCCAGGGCGTCGTCGAACATCTCGCCTCCGAGCTCGATGCGAGCCCCGTAGTTCCGGGTCGCGTCGATCTTGGTCATCGGCGCGTCCTGGGGCATGAAGATCGTCGCGGCGATCCCGACCTCGCGGGCCGCCCACGCCACCGCCTGGCCGTGGTTCCCGGCACTCGCCGTCACTACTCCCGCAGCCTTCTCCGCGCTCGAGAGCGTGGAGATCCTGTTGTAGGCGCCGCGAATCTTGAACGAGCCCGTTCGCTGGAGATTCTCGGCCTTCAGGTGCACGGGCCTGCCCGCCAGTCGTGAGAGCGTCTCGGAGCCGTAGACGGGCGTGACCCGCGCGTTGCCTTCGAGCCGGCGCCGCGCCTCCTCGACGTCGCGGAGGCTAGGAGTCGTTCGAGTCGCCATCGCGGGTGCCGTCGGGGCCGATGCGGAAGACCTTCTCCAGGATCTCGCGGACCGCGCTGAGCGGGTCGAGCTCACGCCGCTGAACCTCGTCCAGCAAACGGCGGAGCTCCGGGTCGTCCGCGACGGCAGCCTCGAGATGCTGTTTCGCCCTGGCGGAGGCAACCGCGAACACCTCGCTCGCGAGGTGGCGGCGCCGACGCTCCTCGAGCAGTCCTTCCGCCTCGAGGTGTGCGCGGTGAGCCTCGATCTTCTCCCAAAGCTCCTCGACGTTCTCGCCACGGGCCGCTTCGGTCAGCACGATCGGAACGCGCCACGCCGCGTCGCGATCGAGCGAGAGCACCTGGCGCACCTCGTTCAGCATCGTCTTCGCGAGCGGATGATCCATCTTGTTGACCGCGATCACGTCCGGGATCTCCATG
>JBBQDZ010000154.1:0-5855 GCA_038320185.1 Gaiellales bacterium | reverse complement strand
TATCGCCGTCCACTTGCCGTCCTGGAAGGCGAGGCCGTACACCGCGCAGTTCGCGATGCGCGGCACGACATCCGTGTCCAGCGCATGCCTGCGGAGCGCGCCGAGCGAGCCGCCGTGACTGACGACCAGGATCCGCCCGGCACCGTAGTGTGCCGCGGCAATGCGCTCCACCGCCGCCACCACCCGCTCGCGATGCGACTCGCGAGACTCGCCGTCGTGGTGGTGCATGCCGGGGTAGCGCCGCTCGATTTCCTCGCGCGTCAGACCGGACCAGGATCCGACGTCGATCTCTCGCAGGCCCGCGTCCGTTCTAACGGGCAACTCCCTGGGCCTGGCGACCGCCGCCGCCGTCTCCATGGCCCGCCGAAGATCGCTCGCATAGATCGCGTCGAGCTCCACCCCCGTGAGCTCCCGCGCGAGCTCCGCAGCCTGCGCGCGGCCGACGTCGTTCAACGGTGGGTCGGCATGGCCCTGGAGGCGGCCCTCGCGGTTCCAGCGGGTTTCTCCGTGACGGGCGAGCAGGATCGTGGTCGCCACGCGGCACTACGCTATCCGCCGTGGATCTCGGCCTCCGCGATCGCGTCTGCGTCGTCACCGGCTCGACCGGAGGGATTGGCCTCGCGACGGCTCGGCTGCTGGCCGAGGAAGAAGCGAGCGTGGTCGTCTGCGGTCGCGATCCGGAGCGCGTCGAGCGTGCGCGCCTTGACGCCGGGGCCGATCTCGGAGTCGCCTGCGACCTCGCGCAGGCGAGCGGTCCCAAGGCGCTCGTGGCGGAGACCATGGGCGCCCTCGGCCGCGTCGATTGCCTCGTGAACAATGTCGGCGTCGCCTACCAGCGGAGCTTCGAGGATCTTGTCGACGCGGACTGGCAGGAGCTCTGGCAGCTGAACGTGATGAGCTACGTCCGGGCGATACGCGCAGTTCTGCCCTCGATGCAGGAGGCAGGAGCCGGCGTGATCGTCAACATCTCCTCGACCGCCGGAAAGCGCCCGTCGGCGAGCATGCCCGACTACTCGGTGACGAAGGCGGCCGTGCTCTCGCTCTCGCGCCTCGTCGCCGACGTGTACGCGAAGGACGGCATCCGCTGCAACGCGGTCGCCCCCGGGCCGACGGCGACCGAGGCGTGGCTCGGAGAGGGTGGTCTCGCCGACCAGCAGGCACGCCGCAGCGGAAAGTCCCGTGAGGAGGTGCTCGCGGCCGTCGGGAACGGTCGCCCGCTCGGCCGCCTGGCGGAGCCGGAGGAGATCGCCGCTGTCATCGTCTTTCTCTGCTCCGACCGGGCCGGCTACGTCACCGGCGCCGCCTGGAGCGCGGACGGGGGGACGGTGCCGATCATCATCTGAGCGCCGGCTGCCGGCACCGGTGACGACGAGCTGCGCCGCGATCTGCAGCGCGGCCTGGTAGGCGCTACGGGCCGGCGCGCTTCTCGGAGCGCGCCGCCACAGTGTCTACGCTGGCAGGTGATGCCCGAGCTCACGCGGACCGCCGGTCGCGCCTTCGAACTGCGCCTTCGCGCCCAGGAGGAGCTCTGGCTGTCACCGCTCGCGGTGCGCTCCCACGAAACCCGCGGGCGGCTACGACCCGAGGAGGAGTGCGACCTCCGAACCCCGTTCCAGCGCGACCGGGACCGGATCATTCACTCGAAGCCGTTCCGTCGGCTGAAGGGGAAGACCCAGGTGTTCATCGACCCGGCTGGCGACCACTACCGCACGAGGATGACGCACACGCTCGAGACGACAGCGATCTCTCGTGTCGTTGCCCGGGCCCTCCGGCTGAACGAGGATCTCACCGAGGCGATCGGCCTCGGCCACGACATGGGGCATCCTCCGTTCGGCCACGCGGGCGAGGACGCGCTCGACGAAGCCCTGCGGGTGCGCTTCGGGCGTACTTTCCGGCACAACGAGGAGTCGCTTGCCATTGCCGAGCGGCTGAACCTCACCGGCGAGGTGCGCGACGGCATCCTGACGCACACGGGCGAGCGCGAGCCCCAGACTCACGAGGCGAAGATCGTCCGTGTCGTCGATCGAGTCGCCTATATCAACCACGACATCGACGATGCCGTCCGCTACGGGATTCTCGAGGAGGCCGATCTGCCGCGCGAGGAGATCGAGCTGCTCGGCGGCCGCGGCTCGGCGCGCATCGACTCGCTCGTCCACGATCTCGTCGAGACCTCCGAGCGGTCGGGAGACGTGGCCCAGTCCCTCGCGGTCGGCGAGGCGATGCTCTCGCTCCGGTCGTTCATGTTCGAGCGCGTCTACCTGGGCGAGCACGTTCTCGCCGAGCACGAGCGCGCGCGGACTACTGTGCGTGCAATCGTTGAGCACCTCGTGGCCCGGGGGAGCGACGCCGACGAGATCATCGCCTTCGTCTCCGGCATGACCGATCGGTTCGCACTCACCTACGCGGAGAGCCTCTAATGGCGAGGATCAAGGACGCCTCGGTTGAGGAGGTCAAGGCGGCGGCGGACATAGTCTCGATCGTCCAGCTGCGGACGCCTCTTCGGAAGCAGGGCGCCCGCTATCAGGGTCGTTGCCCGTTCCACGAGGAGCGGACGCCGAGCTTCTCCGTCAACGCACAGGACAAGCTCTACTACTGCTTCGGCTGCCAGAAGGGTGGCGACCTGATCTCGTTTGTCCGCGAGACCGAGCAGCTGGACTTCACGGGCGCGATCGAATGGCTTGCTGATCGGTGCAATGTGAAGCTCGAGTACGAGGAGGGCTCGCCGCGTCAGGAGGAGGGTCGACGTCGCCGCGACAGGCTGCTCTCGCTGCTCGAGCAGGCGACATCGTTCTACGAGCGTCACCTCTGGGATTCCCCGAGCGCCGGAGGCGCCCGCGACCATCTCTCGCAGCGTGGTCTCCGTGAGGAGGTCTCTCGCGCCTATCGCCTCGGCTTCGCCGCGGGCGGCTCCACGCTCACGCGCAAGGCGCTCGAGAAGGGTTTCTCGCGCGAGGAGCTGGCTGCTGCGGGTCTCGTCGGCCGGCGCGGCAGCGACTACTTCGCCGATCGGCTCGTCTTCCCACTCGCGCGCCGGGACGGGAGGGTGGTGGGCTTTCAGGCGCGGCGCCTACGCGAGAGCGATCCACTGCGCGCGAAGTACGTGAACTCGCCCGAGAGCGAGCTCTTCCGAAAGGGCGACCTGCTCTACGGGCTCGACCGCGCGAAGACGGCGATCGCGAAGCAGGACCGCGCCGTCGTCGTCGAGGGCAACACCGATGTCCTTGCCCTCTCGCAGGCCGGCTTGGAGCCGGTCGTCGCCTCGATGGGGACGGCCCTTACGGAGCGCCAGCTGAAGGACCTGTCACGGCTCACGCGCCGGCTCTATCTCGCGTTCGACGGTGACGGCGCGGGAGAGACCGCGACGCTCCGCGGAATGGAGCTGGCGCTGCTGCAGGGCCTCGACGTGCGGATCGTGCCACTTCCGGCCGGTCGCGATCCTGCCGATCTCGCGGAGGAGTTCGAGCCGCTCCTCGGCCGCTCCGAGAGCTACCTCGTCCATCGCGTCCGGCTCGAGATCGAGCGCGCAGCCGACCGGCAGGAGGGCTTCGTGCGGGTACGGGAGGTGCTCGAGCGCTTCGAGGACTCGACCGAGCGGCAGGACGCGCTGCGCCTCGTGGCCGACCGATTGGAGCTCCCGCGGGAGCTCCAGTCGGGCCTCGCCCCTCGTCGCGCCGCGGCGGCGGCGCGCGTATCGACGAGCGTGGTCGACACGGGAGACCGACTCGAGCGGAACGTCCTCGCCGGCTGTGTTCGGCACCCGGAGCTCGTACCCGCGCTCGCGGAGCTCTCGCCCGACCATCTGGACGACGCCCTCCACCGCCGTCTGCGCGCCCACCTCGTCGGGGGCGGCGAACCGGGAGAGGAGCTCGTCCCCTTCCTGGCCGAGCTCGACGCGCGCGCCGACGCCGAGGCGATCGACGTCCCGACCGCGAAGGAGCTCCTGCTGAAGCTCCGCGAGCGCGGCCTCCACCGGGCGCTGAAGCTCGCTCCCCTGGAGCGCGTTCCGGAGCTCCAGGCGGCGCTCCAGAAGATCCGAGAAGCCGCCGCCGGGCACATCTGAGGCGGCGAAGCCGCGGCTACAATGGCCGCCGGCCGAGCGCCGTTCCCCGGTAGCTCAATTGGCAGAGCATCCGGCTGTTAACCGGAGGGTTGTTGGTTCGAGTCCAACCCGGGGAGTAAGAAAAGCCCCGCAGACACGGGGCTTTTGTGTTTCAGTGTGCGGGCTCAGCGGGCGGGTTTCTACCCCGTTTCTACCCCTTCAGTCTCCGAAGGCTCCTCGGACGTCTCTTCGCGAGCGCCGAACATCCGCTCCTCCGCCCGCGCCGCGGCGCCGGGGAAGAGCACCTGTGCGGCGTGGATGTAGCGGTCGGTGATCGACCCCTGTGAGTGCCCGGCCTTGAGCTGCACGTAGGCGTGGGGGTTGCCTGCAGCGGCCTCGTGGGTGAGCGCGGTGTGCCGCAGGTCATGCCAGGGGCGGAACGGCTTCACGATTCCGGCCTTCTTCAGGGCCGGCCGCATGTAGCTCTTCGACAGCTTGGAGGGGTCGAGCGGCGTCCCTTTCGCCGAGTGGGCGAAGACGAGCTCGTCGTCCCCCTGGAACGGTGAGCGTTGCCAGTGCGCGGCGAGCAGCTCGCGCGTCTGCGGGCCGAGTTCGATCGTGGGGCCCGTACATGATTGCGAGCTACCGGCCCAACCACACCATCAGGCTCGTGCGCAACCCTTACTTCCACGAATGGTCGAAGGCGGCGCAGCCGGACGGCTATCCGGATGAGATCGTCTTCGAGATCGGTGGTACGCCGGACACCGCAGTGAACGACGTGATCCGCGGCAAGGCTGACGCCTTCAGCACGTCCCAGTCGGAGAACCCACCGTCCGCACGGCTACTGGACTCCCTCGAGCTCCGCCACGCAAGCCAGGTGCACTCGAACCCGCAGCCGACAACGATCGCTCTCTTCCTCAACACGCGCCTCGCGCCCTTCGACCGCCTCGGTGTTCGCATGGCCATGAACTACGCAGCGGACCGCGCAGCGGCAGTCCAGGTCGCCGGCGGGACCAACGTCGCTCAAGCGACCTGCCAGGTCCTGCCCCCGCACTTCCCCGGCTACCGGCCCTACTGCCCGTACGGGACGAGCGCGAATCTCGCCAAAGCCCGCGCTCTCGTAGCCCGCTCCGGGACGCGCGGGATGAAGGTCACCTTCTGGTCATGGGCCGATCTCGGTAGTTTCGGCCCGTACGCAGTCGAGCTGCTCCATTCGTTGGGCTATCGCGTGTCGATCAAGACCCTCGGCGACCCGTACTTCAACGCCGTCGGCGACTCGCGCTCCAGGGCGCAGATCGGGATGTTTGAATGGATCTCCGATTACCCCGCCGCTTCCGGCTTCTTCAACGCCATCTTCAGCTGCGCGTCGTTCGTACCCAATAGCCGGCAGAACCTGAACGATGCGGAGTTCTGCGACCCGCGCATCGACCGGCAGATCGAAACGGCCCTGGCCGCGCAGGCCACGAACCCCGACGCCGCCCGTGGGCTGTGGGAGCGCGTCGACAGGCAGACCGTCGACCAGGCGCCATGGGTGCCGCTCATCAACCCGAAGACGGTCGACGTGCTCTCGGGGCGGGTCGGCAACTACGAGTACAGCCCCAACGGCCTCGGAATGCTGTTCGACCAGCTCTGGGTGCACTAGTCGGCCGCATCCAGCAGGGTCTGAAGGCGCACCGGAGGGTTCGAAAGAAGCCTCAGGAGGCGCATTGTCGCCCGGCTTCGCCGGGTCCCCGACGGCCTGGCCCTCAATCGGCGTTTGCGAGCCCGTAGCCGGCGCTTCGGTTGCGGCGGCTCATGGCTCTGTCTCAGCCCATAA
>JBBQDZ010000153.1:0-5906 GCA_038320185.1 Gaiellales bacterium | reverse complement strand
GTCGTGGAGGACGAGGTGGCGCTGCGAGAAGGTGCCGCGCTCCGTGTCCTGCCCCGTCAAGCGGACTGGGATCCCGTCCACGAGCAACGATCCGATCGCGAGCGCCTCCGCCTGGCCCCAGTCGATGCCTCCGGCCTCGAGCGCCGCCACACGCCGCTCGAGCTGACGCGCGAGTTTCGGGTGGACGCTGAATCCCTCGGGAACGCGGAGAAGTTCGGCGTTCAGCCCCCTGAGGCGCTCGTCCGGAACGGCGGTGTCGACGCCCGCGGCGGAGCCCGAGGGGACGCGCTCGCTGCGCGTCTTCGGCGGGATCGACGCACCGAAGGACTCCCGGAGCGCCTCGTGAGCCTGCTTCATCCGGATGTTCATCGTCTCCGCCAGAGACTCGGGCTCTCCTTCGGCGACCACGCTTTCGGTCACGAGGGCCTTTGCGTAGAGCTCCCGCACGGTCGGGTGGGCTGCGATCGCCTTCACCATCAGCGGCTGCGTGTAGGCGGCCGCGTCCTGCTCGTTGTGGCCATGGCGGCGGTAGCCGACGACGTCGAGCACGACGTCGCTCCCGAAGCGGCGCCGGAAGGCCATCGCCAGCCGTACCGCCTGGATCGCCGCCTCCGGATCGTCCGCATTGACGTGGACGATCGGCGCGTCGAACCCCTTCGCGAGGTCGCTGGCGTATCGCGTCGAGCGGCCCTGGCTCGGATCGGTCGTGAAGCCGATCTGGTTGTTGCCGATCACGTGCAGCGAGCCGCCGGTGGAGTAGCCGTCGATGCCATCGAGATTGAGCGTCTCGGCGATGACGCCCTGCCCGGGGAAGGACGCGTCGCCGTGGATGAGGATCGGGAGGGCGACCGTCGGATCGTGCAGCGCCTCACGGCTGCCGCGGTCGGTCTGCGTCGCCCGCGCCCAGCCTTCGACGACCGGGTCCACAGCCTCGAGATGGCTCGGGTTCGCGGCGAGATCCACTGCGATCTGCCCCGTCTTCGTGTTTCGCGTCCCGCGGGCGCCGAGGTGGTACTTGACGTCGCCGGTTCCACCCTCGGGGTCGGCCACCACTGCCTCGAAGACCCGCTCTCCCTCGAACTCGCGCAGGATCGACTCGTAGGGCCGACCGACGATGTGCGCCAGCACGTTCAGGCGCCCCCGGTGTGCCATGCCGATCGTCACCTCGTGCGCCCCCGCCTCCGCCGCCAGCTCGATCGCCTCGTCCAGCATCGGCACGAGCACGTCCAGGCCCTCGACCGAGAACTGCTTCTGCCCGAGGAACGAGCGCTGGAGGTAGCGCTCGAGGCCTTCCACCTGGGTCAGCCGCTCGAGCAGCCGCCGCTTCTCCTCCTGGGTCAGCGGCGTGCGGTACCGGCCTGACTCGATCACCTGGCGCAGCCACACCCGCTGCTCGTGGTCGGCGATGTGCTCGAGCTCGTAGGCGATTGTCCCGCAGTAGGTGTCCTGGAGGTGCGGCAGGGCCTCGGCGAGCGTGTCGCCGGAAACGTGCACCCGCAGGACAGACGCGGGAACGCGCGCCTGGAGCTCGGGCGTGAGCTTCGGCACGAGCCGCCCGGGCTCGAGTGCCGGGTCGCCGACCGGCTCGGAGCCGAGCGGGTCGAGCCGGGCCGCAAGGTGGCCGTGCATCCGGTGTGCCTTCACGAGCGCCATCGCAGCTGCGACGGCGCCGATGAGAAGATCGTCAGCGGGGGCAGGAGGGGGCGCCTCCGCCGCAGCAAGGGCCGCGGGGGCCGCACCGTTGCCGTGGCGCGGGAGAGTGTCGAGGATCCGCCTGATCCCCGGGTGGGTCGCCACAAGGTTGCTTGCGCCGCTCTCGAAGAGCGTGCGCCACTCGGTCGGTACGGCGTCCGGGTTCTCGAGGTACTCGTCGAGGAGAGTCTGCGCGAAGCCCGCGTTCAATCCGTCAACGTCCCGTGCGATCACCCGACGTGTTGTAGCAAGCGCCTCCCGACCCGCGCCGGGAACCGGATCAGATGGTTGACCGGAAAATCCGTACGGCGACACGCGGCGTCAGGGCCACATCCGGCTCGAGCGAGGCCCTAGTACAGGGGGTTCTTCGCCAGCACCGCGAATGCGACGCCGAGGGCCCAGCAGACCGCCGTCACGCCGACCGCGACCGCCGCGAGGCGAGCGTGGCGCCCGCCGATGCCCGCAGCGACGAGCGCGATCACGATCGCGACCGGCGCGATCCGCACCGGTCGGTAGACGAGCGCGACCAGGCTGACCGCCATCGCACCGGCGGCCATCAGTCCTGCGACGGACTCGGCGGCTGCCCGGGACGAGCGGGCAGGGAGCCCAGCGTTCACGTGAGCGGTGCCCGCGCGGGCGGACGCGCATAGCCACGGGTGGGAGACCCGTGTGGCCCCCGCCTAGGCCGAAGCGGGCGCTGCGGGCGCTGCCAGGGCCGCCGCGAGTCGGGCTCGTTCACCGGGACGAGGGCGGCGAGCTCCGGCGGGTGCGGCTCGGCCTTCACCGCCCACCAGACGACCCAGCACAGGTAGACGATCGGGATCTTCAGGATCAGCATCAGGAAGACGAACTCCCAGACCGTCGACACGGCGCGCAGTGTACGGCATCGCGGTTCGAACCGGTCCGTGCAGGTCCGTCCAGGTAATGTCGCGGCCGCTCCGATGCTCACGTCGCTCGCCCGCTTCGTCTCGCACCACCGGCTGGTCGTCTTCCTCGGCTGGCTCGTGCTGACCTTTTTCGGGGTCTTCTCGGCGCAGCGCGTCTCGAAGCGGTGGCTCGAGCAGTTCTCCATCCCCGGCTACTCCGCCTACGAGGCAAACCAGCGGACGTTGAAGACCTTCGGAACCGGCGAGGCGCCTCCCCACGTCGCCGTGTTCACAGCCAAGGGCGACGTGACGAAGGTCTCCGGGCTCCGCCGGCCGCTCGCGGAGGTCGCTCGCCAGTACCCGCGATTCCGCGTCGCCTCCTACTTCACGAGCGGCAACCGGGCCTACGTCTCCCGCGACGGCCACACGATGTTCGCGACGATCTACCCTCCGGGGAACGAGGGCTTCAACGCCGACTCTCGGGCCGGCGACATCCGCGCGACGCTCAAGAAGGCCGCGCCGCCGGGGGTCGAGGTTCACCTCACGGGTCGAGATGCGCTGTACGACTCCCAGGGCTCCTCGAGCGGGCCGAGCGTCGTCACCGAGGCGATGATCGGCGGCGGCGGCGCGCTCGTGATCCTGCTCTTCGTCTTCGGCACGCTGCCCGCCGTCGCGATGCCGCTCATGGTCGCGATCGCCTCGATCTTCAACACGTTCACGCTCGTCTGGCTGCTGACCTACCTGACGCCGGTGTCGATCATCGTCCAGTTTCTCGTCGCCCTGGTCGGCCTGGGCGTCGCTATCGACTACTCGCTCCTGATGATCTTCCGCTTCCGTGAGGAGCTCAGGCGTAACGAAGACGTGGAATCGGCGCTCGTGGAGACCATGAGGCACGCGGGGCGCTCTGTGATCGTGTCCGGCTCGACCGTCGCGATCGGCCTCGTCTCGATGGTGATCCTCCCGGTCCCGGTGATCCGCTCGATCGGGATCGGCGGCCTCCTGATCCCGATCGTCTCCGTGCTCGCCTCGATCACCCTCCTACCCGCGATGCTGTCGCTGCTCGGACACCGGATCAACCGCATCCGCGTGATGCCGAAGCGGATCGTGGAGACAACGGATGCCGAGGGCGGCTTCTGGGCGCGGTGGGCCGAGCTCGTGATGCGCCGCCCGGTGATCGTCGGGTCGGTCGGGCTCGCGATCGTAGCGATCCTCCTCGTCGCCGGCTTCCAGCTGAACCCGAGCGAGGCGCAGGCGAAGGATCTCGTCGGGTCGAAGACCAGCGACGCGGTCGTGGGGCTCGACGCGCTAACCGCCGCCGGCATCTCGCACGGAACACTCAAGCCCTTCGACGTCCTCGTGGAGCGATACGGCTCGCCGCAGGCGCTGCGGACGGTGGTTTCGGCGCTCGAGCGCACGCCGGGCGTCGTCGGCGCCTCGGCCCCGCCTCGGTGGCGCCGAGGCGGGAGCGCAATCGTCGAGGCCTTCCCCGATGCCGACGGCGCTGCGAAGTCGGTGCGCAAGACGATCTCCAATCTCCAGCACAACGTGCTGCCTGCGGTCGAGAGACAGCTCGGCGGCTCCACGCGGGTCACGCTCGGCGGCTCGGCGGCCGAGGACCGCGACTTCGTCCACGCCGTCTACGGCAAGTTCCCCTATGTCCTCGCCTTCGTCATCCTGCTCACCTTCGTGCTCCTGATGCGCGCCTTCCGGTCGGTCCTCCTGCCGTTGAAGGCGGTCATCCTGAACCTGGTCTCGCTCGGCGCCGCCTTCGGAATCATCGTCTTCATCTTCCAGATGGGCCACGGTGCGAAAGCGATCTGGAACGTCCACCCGACCGGCGCAATCATCTCCTGGATCCCGCTGATGATCTTCGCATTCCTCTATGGCCTCTCGATGGACTACGAGGTCTTCATGCTGACGCGCATGCGCGAGGCCTACGACGAGTTCGGCGATACGCGCCGAGCCGTGTCGCATGGCCTGGCCCGCACCGGGAAGCTCGTGACGAGCGCGGCTCTCGTGCTCATGTTCGCCTTCTTCGTCCTCTCGACGGGGCCCGGCGTCGACATCAAACAGTTCGGGATCGGGCTCGCCGCAGGCATCATCTTCGACGCCACCGTCATCCGGGCGCTCCTCGTGCCCGCGATCATGCGGCTCCTCGGGCGCTGGAATTGGTGGCTTCCCCGCCCGGCGGCCCGGCTGCTCTTCACGCGCGAAAGCAGGCCCCTGCCCGAAACCGGGTAGAGGGTCAGGCCCGCCTGCCGCCCAGGCGGGCCCGTGGCCATTACGGCATCCCGCCGGAGCCGCTCGAGGTCCCGAACAGGACGAGGACGACGACGAGGACGAGGATCGCCACGCCGGCGGCGGCGAGGATCCAGAGCAGCAGGCGCCGGCGGCTCATGTCAGCCCCGGCAGTCCTGACCCGAGACCGGACCGAGGTCGGTCGAGCACGTCGCGGCTCCGTTTGCCGCCATCACGAAACGGATCCACGGATGCTCGGTGAGGCAGACGTGCGTCTTCGAGACGCACGAGCGCACCTCCGCCTGCTCGAAGACGGAGGTGAGGGCGACGTTGGCCAGGCCGATCCCCTCCGACTCGCTGTGCCACGAGACGGGGTAGATGAGGTTGAACGGGAAGCCGAGCGTGTCGAGCCACTTCTGCACGTTGTCGATGCGCGTGACCACCCTCCCGTTCCAGCAGAAGTGGGCGATCGTCTTGAAGCTCCACAGCTTGCCGGCGATCCCGTGCCTGTTCCGCTCGGCTCCGAGCCACGAGCATCCGCCGGTGGTGGAGTAGAGCATCCCGCCGGCCGGATCGTCCATCCGCATGAACGAGTAGCCGCCCGTGCCGAGGTCGTAGACGTCATCGCCCTCGTTGTTGTCCTGCGGGCTCGTGCAACCGGTCGCGTCGTCCATGTCTACGAGCCCGTCGCCGTCGTTGTCGCTCCCGTCGCTGCACTGCGCGGACGCCGTTGGTGGCGGGGGAGGCGGAGGCGGCGGCGGGGGCGGCCCGGGTGGGTCGCGTTCGTCCGGGTCCTCGGCGTAGTCACAGCCGGGATCGGCGGGGTAGTCCACCCTTCCGTCACCGTCGTTGTCCCTCCCGTCCTCGCACTGGAGGAGGTAGGGCGCAGGGATCGGGGGAGCCGCGGCGAGCGCGGCCGCGTGCGCCGGGGCCGCTCCTCCGAGCAGAAGCCCAGCCGCCGCCAAGCCCGCGCCGGCACTCAGGATTCCAAGCCACAGCCTCGCGCTTCGCGGGGCATCTCCCGCCGCATCCGGCGGCGGGGCGGTCGCCAAAGAAGGTCTCATCTCGCACCTCCAGCTCGACTGCCCTCGACGCTAGAAGCACAAGGCG
>JBBQDZ010000152.1:0-5911 GCA_038320185.1 Gaiellales bacterium | reverse complement strand
TCCATCGGCTCCGTCGCGACCGACCATGCCCCGCACGCGCGCCATGAGAAGGAGGTGCCCTTCGAGGCGGCGCCGTTCGGGGTGACCGGGCTCGAGACGGCGTTCGCGGCGCTGTACACACACCTCGTGCTGCCCGGTCTTCTGCGCCTCGAGACGCTCCTGGAACGCATGTCCGCCGGCCCGGCCGGTGCGTACGGGCTCGAAGCGCCGCGGATCGGCGTCGGAGCCCAGGCGAACCTCGTCCTCCTCGATCTCGAGGCGGGCTGGCGGGTCGAGGAGTGCAATTTCCGCTCACGCTCGGTGAACTCCTGGCTCCTCGGAGAGTTGCTTCGGGGGCGCGTCCGGGCGACCGTGGCCGACGGCCGCCTAGCCTACGCTGCATGATGGGTTTCCTCGTCCTCGAGGACGGCACGACCTTCCGCGGCGAGTCAGTCGGCTCGGAGGGGTGCGCGCTCGGTGAGGCGGTGTTCGCGACTGCGATGACGGGCTATCAGGAGCTCGTGACCGATCCGAGCTACAAAGAACAGATCCTCTGTTTCACGCCCCCGATGGTCGGCAACTACGGCGTGGCGCCAGCGAGGTCGGAGTCGAGGCGTCCGCATGCCGCGGCTGTCGTGATGCGCGAGGCCCGCGGCCCGGCCTGGACGGACTGGCTCGCCGGGCACGGCGTGCCCGCGCTCTCGGGCATCGACACCCGCTCGCTCGTCCTGCACCTCCGGGATCGGGGCGCGATGCGGGCCGCCGTCGTCACCGGCGAGGCCTCCGTCGAGGAGACACTGCGAGTCGTCCGCGCGCAGCCGGAGATGACGGGTCGCTCGCTCGTCGCCTCCGTGTCCACGCGAGAGCCTTATGTCCACAGCGATTCGGGTGGAGTGCGAATCGCGGTCGTCGACTACGGCTGCAAGCGCTCGATCCTGCGGCGCCTCGCCTCCGCGGGTGCGGCGGTGACGGTCTTCCCGTACGACGTCGACGCGGACGAGCTGGCCCGCTACGACGGCGTCGTCCTCTCGAACGGCCCGGGTGACCCTGAGCCGCTGCGGGAGGAGACGGCGACGGTGGCGGAGCTGATCGGCCGCACGCCGTTGCTCGGGATCTGCCTCGGACATCAGCTCCTGGCGCTCGCAACCGGGCTCGAGACCTTCAAGCTCCCCTTCGGCCACCGCGGCGCGAATCACCCGGTGCTCGACCGCCGCAGCGGCCGCGTCCTGGTCACGAGCCAGAACCACGGCTTCGCGGTCGCGCCGAGCGAGGGAGCCGAGGCGGCGGCGATCTCCCTCTACGACGGTACGGTCGAGGCGCTCGACCTGCCTGACGTACGCGCCCGCTCCGCGCAGTTCCACCCCGAGGCGGGGCCGGGGCCGCACGACGCGTGGCCGCTCATCTCGACCTGGGTGGAGAGCCTTGCCGAGGCGGCCTGATCTTCATTCGATCTGCCTGATCGGCTCGGGTCCGATCGTCATCGGCCAGGCCTGCGAGTTCGACTATGCGGGCTGCCAGGCGCTGAAGGTGCTGCGGGAGGACGGCTTCCGCACGATCGTCGTCAACTCGAACCCCGCGACGATCATGACCGACCCCGGCTTCGCCGACCGCACCTACATCGAGCCGCTCGACCTCGAGGGCCTTGCCGAGTGCCTGCGGCGCGAGCGTCCCGACGCCCTCCTGCCGACCCTCGGCGGCCAGACGGCCCTGAACCTCGCTCGCGAGGTCTCGGAGGCCGGGATCCTGGAGGAACTCGGAATCGAGCTGATCGGCGCACCTCTCGAGGTGATCGCGCGGGCGGAGGATCGCAAGCTCTTCAAGGCGGCGGTCGAGAGCGTCGGGCTCCAGGTGCCCTCCTCGCAGATCGTCACCTCGCTCGAGCAGGTGCGCGGTGGCGGCCCGGCGGTCGTGCGGCCGGCCTTCACCCTCGGCGGGCATGGCGGCGGCTTCGCCTCGACACGGGCCGAGCTTCTTGCCCAGGTCGAGCGCGGCCTGCGCGAGAGTCCGATCGGCCAGGTCCTCGTCGAGGACTCGGTGCGCGGCTGGGATGAGTTCGAGCTCGAGCTGATGCGCGACCGCGCCGACAACGTCGTCGTCGTCTGCTCGATCGAGAACCTCGACCCGATGGGCGTGCATACCGGCGACTCGGTGACGGTCGCCCCGCAGATGACGCTCTCCGACGAGGCCTACCAGGAGCTTCGGGACGCAGCGATCGCCGTCATCCGGGCCGTCGGGGTCGAGACGGGAGGGTCGAACATTCAGTTCGCGCGCGAACGCGAGACCGGCGAGCTGCGCGTGATCGAGATGAATCCGCGTGTCTCGCGCTCCTCGGCGCTTGCCTCCAAGGCGACCGGCTACCCGATCGCGAAGGTCGCCGCCAAGCTCGCGGTCGGCTACACGCTCGACGAGATCCCGAACGACCTCACCCGCACGACCCCTGCCAGCTTCGAGCCGACCCTCGACTACGTCGTCGTCAAGTTCCCGCGCTTCGCCTTCGAGAAGTTCCCGGGCGCGGACACCACGCTCGGCACGCAGATGAAGTCGGTCGGCGAGGCAATGGGCATCGGCCGCACCTTCTCCGAGGCCTTCCTGAAGGCGATGCGCTCGCGCGAACTCGACGCGGGCGCGGCGACGCCCTGGGCGTCCCTGGACGATCTCCCCGACGGCCTGCACCAGTGGTTCGAGGGTGAGCTCGCCCGGATCCGCGCCGCCCTGGATCGAGTATCCGGCGCCGACGAGCTCGTGGCCGCAGACTGGCTGGCGCTGAAGCGTCTGGGCCTGTCCGACGCCGCGCTCGCCTCGCGCTGCGGAACAAGCGAGGCGCAGGTGCGAAGGCGTCGGCGGGAATGGGGGGTGAAGCCGGTCTATCGACGGGTCGACTCCTGCGCGGGTGAGGTGGACGCCGCCTCGAACTACTTCTACTCGACCTACGGAGAGGCCGACGACCCGTTCCCGGGCGTCGGATCCATGACAGCTCGCCGAAGTGTGGTCATTCTCGGCTCGGGCCCCAACCGGATCGGGCAGGGAATCGAGTTCGACTACTGCTGCGTCCACGCGGCCCGGAGCTTCCGGGAGCTCGGCTACGAGGCGGTGATGGTCAACTGCAATCCGGAAACCGTCTCCACGGACTACGACACATCCGACCGCCTCTACTTCGAGCCGCTCGGCGTCGAGGAGGTGCTGGCCGTGTGCGAGCGGGAGCGGCCCGAGGGCGTCGTGATCCAGTTCGGCGGCCAGACGCCGCTGAAGCTCGCCCGGGCACTCGAGGAAGCGGGGTTCCCGATCATGGGCACGCCCTTCGAGGCGATCGACCTGGCGGAGGACCGCCGGCGCTTCGGCACGCTCCTCGACTCGCTGGGGATCCTCTGCCCAGCCTGGGGTATCGCCGAGAGCGGCACCGAGGCCTGCGACATCGCCCACCGGATCGGCTATCCGGTGCTCGTCCGCCCCTCCTACGTCCTCGGCGGCCGCGCCATGCGGGTCTGTTACCGCGCCAACCAGGTGCTCGGCGCCTTCCACGCCGACCACGGGCCGACGCTCGTGGACCGCTTCCTCGAGAACGCGATCGAGCTGGATGTCGACGCCCTCTGCGACGGGCGGGACACCTACATCGGTGCGATCATGCAGCACGTCGAGGAGGCCGGAGTCCACTCCGGCGACTCCACCTGCGTCCTTCCCGCACCGTCGCTGACTCTCTCGGCCGCGCGAGAGCTCGAGGCGATCGTCCGCCGCCTCGGCCCGGCGCTGGGAGTCGTCGGACTCCTGAACGTGCAGCTCGCGATCGCCGAGGGGGAGGTCTTCGTGCTCGAGGTGAACCCGCGTGCCTCGCGCACCGTCCCGTTCGCGAGCAAGGCGACCGGTGTGAACCTCGTCGGCGCCGCCTGCCGCCTCGCCGCGGGTGCGCGCCTAGCGGAGCTCGCGCTTCCAGCCGAACGCCCGCCGAAGGCGGTCAGCGTCAAGGCGGCGGTGCTGCCCTTCGCCCGTTTCCCCGGCGCCGACCCTGTGCTGGGGCCAGAGATGCGCTCGACCGGCGAGGTGATGGCGACCGCCGCGGATCTGCCGAGCGCCTTCGCCAAGGCCGAGCGGGCCGCGGGGCGCGCTCTCCCCTCGAGCGGTACCGCCTTCCTCTCGGTGCGCGACGCCGACAAGCCGGCGCTCGTGCCCGTGGCGGCGGCGCTCGCCGGGCTCGGCTTCGAGCTGCTGGCGACCGACGGCACCGCGCGCACGCTTGCAGCAGCAGGCCTGACGGTCGAGTGCGTGCGCAAGGTGGCCGAGCGCGCGGAAGGGCCGACGATCGTCGACCTCGTCCGGCGCGGTCGCTGCGATCTCGTCGTCAACACTCCCGAGGGTGGATCGGGGGCTCGCAGCGACGGCTACCTCATCCGTGAGGCGGCGCTCGTTGCCCGCGTGCCCTGCATCACGACGGTCTCCGGCGCCGCCGCGGCCGTGCACGCGATCGCGAACGCGCGGACGGAGACCGCCGTCACGCTCCAGGAGCGGATTCGTGCCGAGGCTTCAACGGCTTAGGGTCCTCGCTGCGGAGCCCGTCGGCCCGTACACGTTGCTCCGGCTGAAGCGCGGCGGCGTGGGTCCAGGCGTGCCGGGGCAGTTCTTCATGCTCGAAGCCCCGGGCCGTCTCCTGCCCCGTCCGATGAGCCTCTGCCTGGCGCCGCCCGGCGAGCTCGCCTTCCTGATCGACCCGGTCGGGCCGGGAACGGAAGCTCTCTGCGGGGTCGCCCCGAAGGAGCAGCTCTCGATCCTCGGCCCTCTGGGCAACGGCTTCCGGCTCGACGTGGAGCGGCCGCTCCTCGTGGGCGGAGGGGTCGGTGTGGCTCCGCTTCCGTACCTCGCCGCGACGCTCGGAGAGCCCCGAGCGATCCTCGGCTTCCGCAGCGACTGGCACGCGGAGGCCGCGGCGCTCGTTCCCCGCGCCGAGGTCGTCGTCGAGCCGGCGCTCGTGACGCAGCTCCTCGACCCGGGATGGGACGTCCTCGCCTGCGGACCGGAACCGATGCTCCAGGCCGTGCGCGCCCTCGCGCCGGGTGCACAACTCGCCTGGGAGGCGCCGATGGCGTGCGGCTACGGAGCCTGCTACGGCTGCGCGGTCGAGATTGGCGGCGCGCTCCGCCGTCTCTGCATCGACGGCCCGGTTCTCGCGGCGGCGGCGTAGGGCGACCATGTTGCTGAACGCGTCCGGCTGTTTAGACGCGCTGACTTCGCCGGATGTTGCGCGTGAGCTCGACGCCTTCGTGACGAAAACCGTGACGCCGCTGCCGCGGGAGGGGAACGACGGCGTCCGGATCGCCGAGACGGAGGTCGGCATGCTTAACTCGATCGGCCTCGCCAACCCGGGCATCCAGTCGTTCGTGGCGGAGTCTCTGCCCCGGCTCCGGGAGCTCGGGGTGCCGCTGTGGGTATCCGTGGGGGGCTTCTCCGCCTCCGAGTACGCCTCGAATTGCGAGCTGCTCGACCGGTGCGAGGGGCTCGCAACGCTCGAGCTGAACCTCTCGTGTCCAAACGTCGAGGAAGCGCCGGAATCCGCCGCCGAGATCGTCCGCGCCTGCCGCGCAGCGACGTCGCTGCCGCTTTTCGCCAAGCTCTCGCCGGCCATCTCGGACATCGCGGAGGTTGCACGCGCCTGCGCAGCCGAGGGAGTCGACGGACTCTCGCTGGTAAACACGATCCGCGGAGCCGCGCTCGACCGTCAGACGCTCCGGCCCGTGCTCGGTCAGAGCGTCGGCGGTCTCTCCGGGCCTGCCCTTCGACCGATCGCGCTCGCCGCCGTCTTCACCTGCTACCGGGCGACCGGGCTCCCGATCGTCGGGATGGGGGGGGTTGCCCGAGGAGGCAACGCGCTCGACCTGATCGCCGCCGGCGCATCGGCGGTCGCACTCGGGACGATCCTCTTCTCGGACCCGCTCGCACCTTCGAG
>JBBQDZ010000151.1:0-5913 GCA_038320185.1 Gaiellales bacterium | reverse complement strand
CCTACGTCACCGTCGCGCAGAGGGCGTAAGCCCGCAGTGCCCAACCCCCACCGTAGGCGGACATCTCCCCCGCTGTCGCCGTCCAGCCGCTGGCGGTTGAGGTCGGGAGCGACTGCCTGATCGCGAGTGGACCGCTGTTCGTGAGGAGCGCCGCACCCCCGCCCACGGTACGTTTGCCCGCCGGGCAGCTGGCGGTGACGCTCTTCAGCGACGACGAGTCGGTCGCGGTCGTGTCGGTGACGATCTGGAGCCCACTGACGCCTGGCGCCCCCGGGGCCCCGGCGGCTCCGGCGGCTCCGGCAGGCCCGGCTGGTCCCGCCGGTCCGAGCGGGCCCGAGGGGCCCTGCGAGCCGGCCGGTCCGCGCAGCCCGCGCGGCCCGCGCGGCAGCTGAGCCGCCTTGAAGTCAAAGCGCGTGAGCGAGCCGTTCTTGACCTTGGCGGCGACCACGGCGTTGTTCTTGAGCTGAAGCGTGCCGACGCTGTTGCGAGGCAGCGTTGTTGCGACGCCTGCGACAGCGCTGCCGCCGAGGGCGACACCGAGAGCGACGAGCGAGAGGACGAAAGCCGGGGAGGGCCTGCGCCTGGGGGTGGTCTTCATCGCGATCTCCTTCCTTGGGGTGCGCCTTCGGTCTCCCCGGCCTCCGGCGGTTCGCAAACGCCGCAGCCGGGGAGACCTCTCCGGAATGGGCGAGCGTGAGCCACGACTGGCCAATCCTGCATGCCTCGAGATGCTGGACGACGGGCGGCAGGTACAACTTCCCTGATGTCGGAGCACATCCCGGAGTTCCCTGAGCATCTGCGGGACTACCAGCCGGTGCAGCCGCGCGGGCGTGACTGGCGCGACCTGTTCCGGAAGATCTGGGCTCCGGTCGCGGCGCTCGTGGCCTTCCTCGCGAAGTTCGGGGCGGTCCTCTTCAAGGCGAAGTTCTTCTTCTCGATCTTCATCTCGGCCGCGGTCTACATCTGGTACGGCGGCTGGACGTTCGGGATCGCGCTCGTGGGGCTGCTGTTCGTGCACGAGATGGGTCACGTGCTCGAGGCGAAGCGCCAGGGCCTGCCGGTCAGCGCGCCGATGTTCGTCCCCTTCCTGGGCGCGTTCATCACCATGCGCGACATGCCGAAGAACGCGTGGCGGGAGGCGCAGGTCGCCCTCGCCGGCCCGCTGGTCGGTTCCGCCGGCGCCGCGGGGCTCTGGCTCGTAGCCGAGGCGACGGACTCCTACAAGCTGCGGGCGATGGCCTACCTCGGGTTCCTCCTCAACCTCTTCAACCTCCTCCCGGCGCCGCCGCTCGACGGCGGACGCGCGGTCGGGGCGCTGCACCCCGCGTTCTGGGGCTTCGGCGTGGTGGGTCTCGTCGCGCTCGCCGTGCTCCGGCCGAATCCGATCATCATCCTCATCGCCGTGCTCTCGGCGCTCGAGCTCTACCGGCGCTGGAAGCACCGGGGCATTCCCGGAGCGCGCGACTACTACCGCGTCCTACCGTGGCAGCGCGTCGCTGTGGGGCTCGTGTACTTCGGGCTCGCCGCCGGGCTCGTGCTGGCGATGCACGCGACCCACGTTCCGCACTCCTACTTCTGATGGACGACAGGCGGATCCTCTCCGCCGAGGAGATCGACACCGACCGGGACGTGTCGCTGATTGCGGACGAGTTCCGGGCGGGCTTCGAGGCGGTCGCACGCATCACCCCGCCGGCAGCGGCCATCTTCGGCTCGGCGCGCATCGGCGAGCAGGATCCGGTGTACGCGGAGGCGCGCGAGGCCGGGCGGGCGTTCGCCGAGGCGGGCTTCGCCGTCGTGACCGGCGGCGGCCCGGGCGTGATGGAAGCCGGCAACCGCGGAGCGAGGGACGGCGGCGGGCTCTCGGTCGGCTTCAACATCGAGCTGCCCCACGAGCAGGGGGCGAACCCCTACGTCGACATCTCCCTCACCTTCAGCCACTTCTACGCGAGAAAGACGATGCTCGTGAAGGCCGTCGAGGGGTTCGTGCTCTTCGAGGGCGGCTTCGGGACGCTGGACGAGATGTTCGAGGCGCTCACCCTGATCCAGACCGGCAAGGTCTTCCACTTCCCGGTCGTCCTCGTGGGCAGGGACTACTGGCGGGGCCTGATCGACTGGATCCACAGCCGGGCGCTGCCGCGCAAGCTGATCTCGCCCGACGACGAGAAACTCCTGTACCTGACCGACGATCCCGCCGAGGCGGTTGAGCTCGTCGTCGATTGCTACCGGCGCCGCTGCGCGACCGGCTCGCCCGCGGAACCTGCCAAGGCCGACGCTCAGTAGGGCAGCGCGGACGAGCCTACCCGCGGATCCGGAAGCCGTAGTCGAGGAGGCGCCGGACGTCGGGGTAGGGGTCCGAAGAGCGCAGGACGACCGCAAGCAGGCGAACGCCGTGACGATGCGCAGATGCGACGAGGCAGTGCGAGGCAAGCGTCGTCCAGCCGGTCTTGACGCCGTCGGCGCCGCGGTAGCTGCCGATCAGGTGGTTCTTGTTGACGTAGATCTTGCTGTAGGTCGGAGCGGCCCACGGGACGTGCTTGACCCGCGTGCGGACGATCGCGCGGAAGCGCGGGTTCTCTAGCGCGTACTGGGCGATCGTCGCGAGATCCCATGCGGTCGAGAAGTTGCCGCGGTCGACGACGCCGCTCGGGCTCGTGAAGTGCGTGTCATGCAAGCCCAGGGACCGCGCCTTCCGGTTCATCAGCGCGAGAAAGGCGCCACGACTACCAGCCGAGGCGATTGCGAGCGCCAACGCGTCGTCGTTCCCCGAGTACAGCAGCAGCCCGTAGAAGAGCTTCCAGGCCTGCACGCGCTCGCGTGCCCGCAGCCCCTCGCGGAACGGCGCCGAGCGTGGGACGGCCGGGTCGATCGTGACCACGTCGTGCGGAGAGAGCCGCTCGAGCGCGAGCGCGGCGGTCATGATCTTCGTGGTCGAGGCGATCGGCAGCCGTCGGTGCTCGCGCCTGGCCCAGAGAACCGTTCCGGTTCGCTCGTCCACGAGGATCGCGGCGGAGGCCGTGAGCGGCCGCAGCCCGCCGCGGGCCGGCGGGCGCGGCACCACGAGCAGATGTCGTGACGCCCGTGGTGCCGGGAGCTTGGCCGCACGGAAGGCCGGCGGTCGCGCCCGAGCGGCGGGTGGCGTCGCGGGGCTGCTCCCGCTCGGCCAAGCGCGCCAGACGCCGAAGGAGCCGGCGAGGAGCACGAGCGCGACCACGAGAAGTCCACTGCGACGGGCGCGGCGGCGCCGCACGCCGCCCTGGAGAACCGGAAGCGCCACGGGCGGCTCGAGTCTAGCGACCTATCCTTACGGCATGGACTTCCGCCACCTGCCCTCGGTCGACGCGCTCGCGCGCGACGAGCGCCTGGCGGAGTGGGATCATGCGGCGGCCGTGGGCGCCGCACGGATGGTTCTGGCGCGCGCGAGAGAGAACACGAGCGACGGCGCCTCGGAGGGAGACCTCGTCGAGCGCGTCCGGAAGGAGCTCGAGGCGGAACGGCGGCCGAGGCTCCGACGCGTCCTGAACGCGACCGGCGTCATCGTCCACACGAATCTCGGCCGCGCGCCGCTCGCGGCTGCAGCGCTCGAGCGTGTCGCGGAGGTCGCCGGCTACTCCAACCTGGAGTTCGACCTCGAGAAGGCGGGCCGCGGCTCGCGTCAGGATCATGTTGCGCAGCTTCTGCGCCGGCTCACGGGGGCCGAGGCCTCGCTCGTCGTCAACAACAACGCCGCGGCCGTGCTGCTGGCGCTGGCCGCGCTCGCGGAGGGGCGCGAGGTGCTCGTCTCACGCGGGGAGCTGATCGAGATCGGCGACGGGTTCCGCATTCCCGAGGTGCTCGCGCGGTCGGGGGCCCGGCTGGTGGAGGTTGGCACGACGAACCGCACGCGCGCCGCCGACTACGAGCGCGCCCTCGGACCCGACACGGCTCTCGTGCTGCGCGTCCACCAGTCGAACTTCCGCGTGGTCGGTTTCACGGAGCTCCCGCGGCTCGAGGAGCTCGCCCGCGTGGCTCGGGACGCCGGGATTCCACTCGTCGATGACCTCGGATCGGGCGTCCTGATGGAGACAGAGGGCGAACCCTCGGTCCGCAACGTGCTGACCGGCGGCGCCGATCTCGTCTGCTTCTCGGGCGACAAGCTCCTGGGCGGGCCGCAGACGGGAATCGTCGTCGGCCGCACCGAGCTCGTCGCGCGCCTGCGCCGACACCCGCTCCAGCGTGCGCTGCGGGCCGACAAGTTGACGCTCGCGGCGTTGGAAGGGACGCTCGCGCTCTACCTCGACCCCGAGCGCGCCGCGCGCGAGATCCCGGTTCTGCGGATGCTGCGCGAGTCCGCCGAGGGCGTTCGGGTGCGAGCCGAGCGTCTGGCGGCAGTCGTGGGGGGCGAGGTCGAGGCGACCGTGGCGCGGGTCGGCGGCGGGGCGCTGCCGCTCGCCGAGTTGCCGAGCTTCGCGTGTGCTGTGGAGGAGGAGCTGGCGGCGCCGCTGCGAGCCGGAGACCCGCCGGTCGTCGCCCTCATCCGCGACGGCCGCTGCCTCCTCGACTGCCGCACGCTGACGGAAGCGGAGGTCGACGAGGTCGCCGCCGTGGTCGCCTCGGCGCGCGGATGAGCGACCGGCCGCCAGAGGCCCTTCTCTGGGATCTCGCGCGCGGCGCGCTCACCGCAAGAACACTCGCGATCGTCGCCGACCTGCGCATCGCGGACGCGCTTGCTTCCGGGCCACGGCCCGTTGCGGCGCTCGCGCGCGAGGTCGGCGCCGACGCCGACACGCTCCACCGCCTCCTGCGGGCGCTCGCGAGCGACGGCGTCTTCGCGGAGGAGGCGCGCGGCGTGTTCCGGAACACGCCGGCCTCCGAGCAGCTGCGTCGGGACAGCTGGGAGGACTTTGCGCACCTCTTCGGCGGCATCTTTCATCGCGCCGCCGGCGAGCTCGACGCGGCTTCAGCCGAGGCGACGTTTCCAGGGATCTTCGGCAGCGACTTCTGGACGTGGCTGGGCGCACACGCGGACGAGCGAGCGGTTTTCGACCGTGCCATGATCCAGGGGAGGGAGAGTCGCGCCGAGCGGCTGGCGCAGCTCGAGTGGCGCGGTGACGAGACGGTCGTCGACGTCGGCGGCGGCAACGGCTCGTTGCTCGTGGCGCTCCTGCGCCTGCATCCACAGCTGACCGGGATCGTCCTCGACCTGCCGGAGACCGTACGCGACGAGGCGGCGCTCGGCCACCGGATCAGGTTCTTCGCCGGCGATTTCTTCGAGCGCGTCCCGCGCGGCGACGTCTACATCCTCGGAACGGTTCTCCACAACTGGAACGACGAGCGCGCCGGGGCGATTCTGCGCACGATCCGCGCCTCGGCCCCCCAAGACGCGCGCCTGCTCGTCATCGACGCGGTCGTCCCGGACGGGAATGACCCTCACGGCGCCAAATGGCTCGACCTGCTGCTGCTCGCGCTCTCCGGTGGGCGCGAGCGCGACGAGGCGCAGTGGCGGGCGTTGCTTCCGGTGGGCGGGTGGGAGCCGGTGCGATTCCACGAGCGGCTGATCGAAGCGCGATGCCGCTGACCGTCGGCACAGCCGGCCACATCGACCACGGGAAGACCTGGCTCGTACGAGCCCTGACGGGAAAGGACACGGATCGGCTGCCGGAGGAGCGCGAGCGCGGCATCTCGATCGACCTCGGCTACGCACCGCTCGACCTGCCCGACGGCAGACGCCTCTCGCTCGTCGACGTCCCCGGCCACGAGCGGTTCATCCGGAACATGGTCGCCGGCGCAACCGGGGTCGACCTCTTCCTCCTGGTGATCGACGCGGCTGAGGGAGCGCGGCCCCAGACGCACGAGCATCTCGCCATCCTGCGTCTCCTTGGCATTCCGGCCGGTGTTGTCGCGGTCACGAAGGCGGATGCCGTTGACCCGGAGACG
>JBBQDZ010000150.1:0-5961 GCA_038320185.1 Gaiellales bacterium | reverse complement strand
CAGCGCGCGGTTCGCGTCGTTGTGCTCCAGGAACGGGATCAGCGCCGTCGAGACCGAGACGATCTGCGCAGGCGCGACGTCCATGAAGTCGACCTGCTTCGGCGACGCGGTGACCGCCTCGCCCTCGGCGGAGCGGCAGAGGACCGTGTCCTCCTTGAACTTGCCGGTCTTCTCGTCGAGCGGGGCCGAGGCCTGCGCGATCGTGTAGCGCGCCTCCTCGACGGCGTCGAGGTAGACGATGTCGTCGCTGACCCGGCCGTTCTCGACCTTCCGGTACGGCGTCTGGATGAAGCCGAACTTGGAGACGGTCGCCATCGAGGCGAGGTAGCCGATCAGGCCGATGTTCGGGCCCTCGGGCGTCTCGATCGGGCACATGCGCCCGTAGTGGGTCGGGTGGACGTCACGCACCTCGATCGGCGCGCGCTCGCGGGTCAGCCCGCCGGCGCCGAGCGCCGAGAGCCGCCGCCGGTGCGTGAGCCCGGCGAGCGAGTTCGTCTGGTCCATGAACTGCGAGAGCTGCGACGAGCCGAAGAACTCCTTCAGCGCCGCGACGACCGGACGGATGTTGATGATCGTCTGCGGCGTTATCGTGTCGACGTCCTCAGTCGTCATGCGCTCGCGGACGACGCGCTCCATCCGGTAGAGACCGACGCGGAACGCCTCCTGAATCAGTTCGCCCACCGTGCGCAGGCGCCGGTTGCCGAAGTGCTCGTACTCGTCGAGTTCGCTGCGGATCGGGTCGCGGCTCAGCACCATGCCATCGGCGGCGAAGTCCTTCGAGTCCTCGGGAATGCCGAGATTCGTCGGTAGGGCCACCAGCTTTCGTACGAGGGAGAGGATGTCCTCGGTCGTGAGCACGCGCGTGTCCTCGGGAACGTTCACCCCGAGCCGCTGGTTCAGCTTGTAGCGGCCGACCTTCGTCAGGTCGTAGCGCTTGGGGTCGAAGAAGAGCGCGCGCAGCAGGTTGCGTGCGTTCTCCAGCGTCGGCGGCTCGCCGGGGCGCTGCTTCTTGAAGACCTCGATGAGGGCCTCCTCCTCACGCGTGGAGGCGTCCTTCTCGAGCGTGTTGACGATGTAGATCGAGTTGCCGAAGAGCTCGAGGATCTTCTCGTTCGAGGAGGTGTCGAGCGCGAAGCCGGTCGAGAGATCCTCGGCCGGGAGGGCCCGGAGCAGCGTTGTGATCGGGAGCTTGCGCTTCCGGTCGATGCGGGCGTAGACGACGCCCTTCTTGTCGATCTCGAGCTCGAGCCAGGAACCGCGGCTCGGCATCAGGTTCGCTGTGAAGACCTGCTTCGTCGCGTCCTTGGGCTCCATCAGGTAGGCGCCAGGGCTGCGAACGAGCTGCGTCACGATGACGCGCTCGGTGCCGTTGATGATGAACGTGCCCCACTGCGTCATCATCGGGAAGTCGCCCATGAAGACGGTCTGCTCGCGGATTTCGCCGGTCTCCTTGTTCACGAACCGGACGGTCATGGAGAGCGGGGCCTGGTAGGTCAGGTCCTTCTCGCGACACTCCTTGATCGAGAACTGCGGCTCGCCGAAGCGGTACTCGCCGAACTCGACGGCGAGCGTGCCGGTGTAGTCCTCAATCGGCGAGATGTCGTCGATCGTCTCACGGAGTCCCTCCTCCAGGAACCACTTGAAGGAGGCCTTCTGGATGTCGATCAGGTTGGGGAGGTCGAGAACGTGCTTCAGGCGTGAGAAACTCTTCCGCGCGCGAGGCGCAGCGACCCTTGTGGTCAAGTGAGAATGCCTCCCTTAGAAATGTCGTCGGGACGTGCAGAGTGGAACGGCGGCGCAACCCACAAGGATAGCGACAGCAAACCCCCCACCGCAAGAGCACTAACGCGGTGCCGCTGTGACTCCCAGAGTCTAGCCTGTAGAAGCAAACGGCAGCGCGGTCGACCATATTCCCGCGCCGGATCCGGACACCTCAATGTTCCGCAAAGTCCGGCTCGCCAGAGGAGATGCGCAGGACCGCCAGAGCCAGTGCCGGCGCGTCGAGCGCCTCCGGATCTCAGTCACGCGCGGCGGCGGAGGCGCTGCTCGACCGTGGCACGTAGGGCCGGTGCTTCGTCCTCGGAGCAAGACGCTCGAGCTCGGCGTCGAAGGCCCGGTCGACCGCTGCGTGCACGCACGAGTGCATCCACAGCGGCCGCATCGTATGGTCGCGGCCGGGAATCGACTCGAAGCTGACATTCGGCCACTCGTCGAGGCGAGCAAGCAGGCCGGTCGCTTCCAGTTCCTCGCGAAGGGGCTCGCCGTCGCAGAAGACGAAGACGGCGCGCCTACCCGCCTCGCGCAGATGCTCGAAAGCGTGTGCGACCTCCTCGTCCTGGGAGCTCTCACGCGACGAGGACGCGAGCCGGAGTGGAGATAGCGCGGCTGCGCGCGCGATCGAGCGCAGGCGGGCCGCATCGATCAGGATCTCGCCGCGCGCCACGCGACGCCACGCGCTCGACCTGAGGAACCTGCGGCGAATCCGGCGGAGGTCACGGACCGGCTCCAGCTCGTCCGACCAGAAGAGAACGCGCGGATTGAGCATCAGCGCCGTGCAGACGCGAGCATCCTCGAGCGCGGCGTGAAACCCCCAGTAGGCGCCGGAGCAAAGGCCGACCAGGACGAAGCGCGGCACCTGGCCCTGCGCCTCCAGCGCGTCGAGCGCCGCTCGCACTTGGGCTACGAACCGCGGCACGTAGAGCTCGCGCACGTCGCTGTAGCGATCGCTGTCGCCGTCGGCGTCGCCGATCCCCTCCATGTCGAGCCGCAGCGTCGGCGCGCCTCGCGCCGTCCAGCGGCGAGCGATATCCGTCCACATACGGTTCGGCCCGATGCGCCGATTAGCAGCCGCGTTCAGGAACACCACGCAGAACCCGAGCGCCGGGATACCCACCGGCTCGGCGAGGACGCCGAAGAGGCGTCCGGACGGCTGCTCGAGCACGAACGGCCTCTCCTGCACCGTTGGCGCCACGACCGCTCGCTCGAGGTTGGTGCGCTCGAGCGACGGGGCCGCTGGTCGTCGTTCCGGAGGGCCGAGCCACTCCGCAACGCGGTCGAAGACGGCGGCAGGAACCCGTGCGTGGTCGGGCTGCACCATCATCGCTCCGTAGCCCTCTCCTTGGCCTACGGTCACGTTCATGCCGACTTCCACGAGCGCCTGCCGGAGCGACTCGTCGACACCGATCCCGTCGCGCCCGAGGAGGAGCGCACGTCGTCCCTTCCGAGGCGGCAGCGAAACTGCGGTCAGGTCGACGGCCTGCAACGCCGCGCTCGTCTCGGCGGTTAGCAGGAACCCGCCCGGAGCGAGAGCGCCGTCCGGCAACGGCGGCGGCTTCGGGGCGCCGGCCTCGACGAGACTCGCGGTCTCGAGGCGCGCGAAAGCCCGCAGCTCTCGCACGAGTGCTCGCCCCCGAGCCGGGACGGCCCACAACACGAGGTCGGCGATGGGTGCACCGTTCGCGGCCGCGCGCACGGCGAGAATCCCGCCGAGGCCGATCCCGATCGCCACCGTCCGGCGGCAGGCGCCTTCCGCACGCAGCCACAGCGCGGCCTGTTCGACGGCCTCCGTCCACGCGTCCAGCAAGCCCGAATCGGTCGGGCTTCCCCCGCTGTCGCCCGTACCCGGTAGATCGATGCGGAGGGCTGGATAGCCGTCGCCGGCGAGCCTGATGGCCCACTCGCGGCGGCTGCGATAGGAGCAGACGTCATCCCAGCCGAACGGCGGGCAGAGCAGTACCCCCGTATCGCCGCCGGCCGGATGGAAGAGCGCCAGCACGGGCTCCGCGCCGCCCCGAAGATAGAGCGCGTTCACCCAGCGCTCCTGACGCGGACGGGTTCGGCCAGGTTCAGCGCGACGACCTCGCCGCCGGCGAACGCCGTGCCCGGCTCGCGTGGGCGCAGCCGCACGATCCGCTCGCGGCCGGGTTCGACGAAGAAGCCGTTGTCCGAGGGGACGAAGCCGGGAACGCGGACACGTACACCCCACGCCAGTCGCCGACTCCGCACGGCCAGCTCGAGGCCGTCATCGCAGCGGCGCGCGTCGGCCTCGAGCCCGAGCTCCTCAGCGTGGGGAGGCCGGCCGACGGGGAAACGCACCGCCTGGGAGAGCAGCTCCGCTCGATCGGTGCTCTCGAGGCTCACCACGATCGCGTCATGGGCAGGAGGACCGAAGCGATACGCGTACGCGGCGTCCACGAAGCGGCCGAGCATCGACTCGACGTTGCGCTGCAGATACGAGCGTGGAGACAAGTCGATCCTCTCTTCGGCACCGTCGAGCGCAAGCTCAAGGTCCCGGTAGAGCGCCACTCGTAAGCATGCTGCCACCGGAACCGGCAGATCGTTCGCCACGTGGACGTCGACTCCGCCCAGTCCCTCGTCGGTCGTCCAGACCGCAACCGGCGCCAGGACGCGGCGGACGTGGTGCCAGGCCACCTTCGGCTCGCCTCGGTGGTCGACGATGCCCCACCCCGCGCCCGGCACGATGTCACGGAACCAGAGGATGAGCCCGCCTGCGCAGGCCGACCGGCGGCGCCGCCACTCCCCGAAGACCTCCGCCATCGCTTCGCCGGTCGCGGACCGCGCCAGCTCCTCGTAGCGGCCGCCCCCGAGCTCGGCCGGCTCGACGCCGTACAGGAGGCGGACGTAGTGGTCGCGGACATCTGCGAAGTCCCAGTCAGCACCGAAGTCGCGCGGCGCGGGCTCGAATGGCGGATCGTCCGGGAGGTTCGCGAAGGCCAGGCATTCGGAGGCGAACCGCACGTCCGCCCGTCGCGCGTCCTCGAGTGGCCGACGGTAGCCGCCGACGCCAAAGTAATTGGCGACCCCGCGGTCGGGACGAAAGGGGAGCTCCCCTCCGCTCGGCGCGGAGGGTAGGTAGACGGCGTCGACATCGGCCTCGTCCGCGAGCCGCGGCAGCAGCGCCCCGAAGAGCTCGCCGCGGCCGAGCGCAGGATCGAGCCCGAGCATCGCCACCTGCTGCTCGACCTCGCTGTTGCCGCAGAGGACGGCGAGACTCGGCCGCCCGGCGAGGGCCGCGAGCACCTGACGTGCTTCGCGCTCGACGAGCGCATGGAACTCCGGGTCGTCGATCGGGTAGTCGAGGTTCGCGAACATGAAGTCCTGCCAGACGAGCAGGCCGAGCTCGTCGCAGAGGTCGTGGAACTCGGCGCTCTCGTACGCGCCGAGGCCGGGGACGCGGAGCATGTTCATCCCGCCCTCGCGCGCCAGCTCGAGGGCCGCGCGCAGCTCCGCCGGGGTCGGCGCGAGCCCTACGAAATCGACCGGCGTCCAGACGGCCCCGCGTGCGAAGACGGGAACGTCGTTGATCCGCAACGCTAGACCGTCCTCGAGCGCGCGGCTCGTTTCGAGTCTGCGGAAGCCGACGCGGCGCTCGGCGATCACCTCGTCGCCGGCGAGCATGCGAAACGCATGCAGCGCGGGATCGCCGTGGGTGTGAGGCCACCACAATCCGACGCTCGGAACGGTCAGCTCCGCCGCCCCTCCCGCGACGGCCGTCCTGCGCTCGGCGAGCTCCACCTCCACCGGTCCGACCTCGCCCGCGACGGCGCGGACGCGAGCGCGCACGGCGAGCACGCCTTCCTCGCGCTCGAGGCGCGGCCGCAGCGCGAGCTCGTCGACCACGACGCCCCGGCGCCGCTCGAGGACGACCGGGCGCCACGGCCCCACCGGTGCCGGGCCGGGGGCGAATCCGGGCGCGCGCCCGAGCAGCGACGTGCGAAAGAAGCGCAGCTTCCCATCCACGAGGCGCGTCCGCCAGCGCGCCCGCGGACGACGCTCGACCCTCAGCAGCGGTGCGAGGGCGCGGCAGCGGATCGCGAGCTCGTTCCACGCGCGCAGCCGCGAACCGACGTCGACCTCGTGCGAGACGAACATCGACGCGCTCTCCAGGATCGGCTCACCGTTGAGGAATACCTCGGCAACGGTCGCGATGCCGCCGAGCCG
>JBBQDZ010000149.1:0-5997 GCA_038320185.1 Gaiellales bacterium | reverse complement strand
GTGCTGAGCAACCTCTCGGGCTTCGCGATGGTCGCGGGCGAGGCTCGAGAGGCGATCCGTCTCGGGTTCGAGGCGATGCGCATCGCGCAGCAGCTCGAGCTGCCCGAGATCGAGGCGCACGCTCTCAACAACGTGGGCGTCGCGCGCGCGCTAGGCGGCGATCTGGGTGGCATTCCCGACCTCGAGCGAAGCATCTCGGTCTCCGTCGCGCTCAACTCTCCGGAGGTCGTGCGCGGTCACTCGAACCTCGGCAGCCTGCTGGCGAGCGTCGGCGAGCTCGAGCGCGCCTTCGTCCACTACGCACAGGGTCGGGCCGAGGCAGAGCGGTTCGGAGACGCGCGAGGGCTGCGCTGGCTGGCGGCCGAGCGGCTCCACGAGCTCTACTGGCGCGGCGCCTGGGATGCTGCCGTGGCCGGCGCGGGGGAGGCCATCGCTGCGGCCGAGAGCGGCAGCGAGCACTACACGGAGCTCGACAGCCGTCACGTGCGCGGCGCGATCGTGCTCGCCCGCGGCGATCACGAGGCGGCGGCAACCGACGCGACGCGCGCCCTCACGCTGGCGCGGGCCGCGGGCGACCCGCAGGCCCTCTTCCCTGCGCTCGTGCTGCAGGCGCGCGTCCTGCTGGCGCTTCGCGATCGCCGAGGCGCTGCGACGGCGGCGGACGAGCTCCTCGCGCTCTGGCAGGCCCGCAGCTACGGGCTGCCCTCGTTCTGGATCGGCGGTCTTGCCTTCGCCCTGCGCGAGCTCGGGCGGGGAGAGGAGATCGCGGCCGCGGCGCAGCGCGCGCCGCTGCGAACCCGCTGGCTCGACGCGGCCGTGGAGGTCGCCGGCGGACGCTACGCGGCGGCGGCGGCGGCCTTCGCAGAGATCGGGTCGCGCCCGGACGAGGCGCTTGCGCGGCTGCGCGCCGCAGCGGAGTTACAAGAAGAGGGACGCGTCGAGGAGGCTTCCTCCCAGCGCACAAAGGCGTGGGCGTTCTACGAGGGTGTCGGGGCGGAGACGGTCGCTGCGCCGCTCTCGCGCTAGGTGCGTGGGTCTCTACTCGAGTGCGCTCGTGCGGTCGTTTCAGACGGAGCGCGGGCAAGCCCGCACGCCTGAGGCCGGCACCGCAAGCGGCGCCTAGGACGCCGCCGCAGAGCCCTCGTCGTCGTCCGAGTCGTCCCCGGGCGCGATTTCGTCCGCCTCCGTTGCCTCCTGCAGATCATGCACCTGCACCGTCGCCGGGCCGGCCTCCATCTCGCCCAGCATCCGCGAGTACCTCTTCGAGTCGTCGCCGATCTGGACGAGGACGTAGCCGATCTCAGGATGCTTGACGTTCCTGTAGATCTGTTCCTCGCGGAGCTCTCCGCCCCATTTCTCCGCGATCGCCTTGTACTTCTTGAGCTGCTCCACGGGCGGGCTCATCTTCACCTGGACCCAGAAGTTCGGCACGACGCGATCCTCTCTCATTGGCGGCTCGGCTGCAACCGGGAACACACGTTCCCATGGATACGATGACGGCATGGACCCGCTGGGCGTCTTCAGCGCCTCCACGCGCGTGTGGTTCGAGGGGACCTTCGCCGCGCCGACCCCGGCGCAAGAGCGGGGTTGGCCGGCAATCGCAAGCGGCAAGCACACGCTGATCCAGGCCCCGACGGGCTCGGGGAAGACGCTCGCCGCCTTCCTCTACGGGATCGACCGCCTCAACACGTCGCCGGGAGAAGGACTCCGTCTGCTCTACATCTCTCCGCTCAAGGCCCTGAACTACGACGTCGAGCGCAACCTGCGTGGCCCGCTTTCCGGGCTTCGCTCGCAGCTCCGCGTCGGGGTGCGCACCGGCGACACGCCGGCGAAGGAACGGGCCGCGATGCTCCGAGAGGCGCCGGACATCCTGATCACGACGCCCGAGTCCCTCTTCCTGCTCCTCACCTCGCGCGCGCGCGAAACCCTTCGCTTCGTCGAGACGGTGATCGTCGACGAGGTGCACGCCGTCGCGGCGACGAAGCGCGGTTCGCATCTGGCGTTGAGCCTGGAGCGCCTCGACCGGCTGCTCGAGCGACCGGCGCAGAGGATCGGTCTCTCGGCCACGCAGCGGCCGCTCGAGGAGATCGGGCGTTTCGTATCGGGCGCCCGTCCGATCGAGCTCGTCGACGCTGGCCGCGCCAAGGAGCTCGACCTCCAGGTCGTCGTGCCCGTGGAGGACATGCGCGAGCCGGGGGCCAGGAGCGCCGGAGCCGAGATCCTCGGCACCGGCTCGGAGGGCTCGTCGAGCTCGATCTGGCCATCGATCTACCCCGAGATCCTCCGGCTCGTCCGAGAGCACCGCTCGACGATCGTCTTCGTCAACAACCGCCGCCTCGCCGAGCGGCTGGCGCTTCGCCTGAACGAGCTGGCGGAGGAAGAAGTCGCGCGGGCACACCACGGCTCGGTAGCACGCGAGCAGCGCCTCGAGGTGGAGGAGCTCTTGAAGCGCGGCCAGATCCCCTGCCTCGTCGCCACGTCCTCGCTCGAGCTCGGGATCGACATGGGGGCGGTCGACCTCGTGATCCAGGTCGAGTCGCCGAAGTCGGTGGCACGCGGCCTGCAGCGGATCGGGCGCGCCGGCCACGAGCTGGGGGCGGTCTCCAGGGGCCGGATCTTCCCCAAGTTCCGGGCCGACCTGCTCGAAGTGGCCGTCGTCGCCCAGCGGATGCTGGCCGGGGAGATCGAGGAGACCGTGGTGCCACGCAACCCGCTCGACGTTCTCGCGCAGCAGATCGTCGCGATCGCCTCCCAGGAGGAGATCGGCGTCGCCGAGCTGCACACCCTCGTGCGGGGCGCCTATCCCTTTGCGGAGCTCTCGCGGACGCAGCTCGAGAACGTGCTCGACATGCTCGCCGGGCGTTATCCGTCGGACGAGTTCGCCGAGCTGCGGCCGCGGATCGTCTGGGACCGAACCGCCTCGATCGTCCGCGGGCGCTCGGGCGCTGGCCGCCTCGCGGTCACGAACGCGGGCACGATCCCGGACCGCGGCCTCTACGGCGTTCACCTCGTCGACGGCGGCGGGCGTGTGGGCGAGCTCGACGAGGAGATGGTCTACGAGGCACGCGCGGGGCAGACGTTCCTGCTCGGAGCCTCCACCTGGCGCATCGAGGAGATCACGCGCGACCGCGTTCTGGTCTCGCCGGCGCCGGGCGTGCCTGGCGCGGTGCCGTTCTGGAAGGGCGAAGGCGTCGGGCGTCCCTACGAGCTCGGAGCGGCGATCGGCCGAGTTTCGCGCGAGCTCGTCGCGCTGCCGCAGAAGCGGGCGCTAGAGCGGCTCCAGGAGCAGCACCGGCTGGACGAGCGCGCGGCGCGGAACCTGCTCACCTTCCTCTACGAGCAGGCCGCGGCGACGGGAGCGCTTCCGTCTGATCGCACCGTCGTCGTCGAGCGCTTCCGCGACGAGATCGGCGACTGGCGCCTCTGCATCCTGACGCCCTTCGGCGGCCGGGTGCACGCCCCGTGGGCGATGGCCCTGACGGCGCGGCTGCGGGATTCGCTCGGGCTGGAGGTGCAGTCCCTCTGGTCGGACGACGGGATCGCGCTGCACCTGCCGGATGCGGACGCGCCGCCGCCGCTCGCCGAGCTGCTCGTTCGCGCCGAGGAGGTCGAGGAGCTCGTTGTCGGCGAGCTCGGCCAGAGCGCGCTCTTCGGCGCGCGCTTTCGCGAGAATGCCGCCCGCGCGCTGCTCATCCCGCGCCGCCGGCCGGGCCAGCGAACGCCGCTCTGGCAGCAGCGGCTGAAAGCGCAGGGGCTGCTGCAGGTGGCGCGGCGCTACGGCTCTTTCCCCATCATCCTCGAGACCTACCGCGAGTGCCTGCAGGACGTCTTCGACCTGCCGGCGCTGAAGCGGCTGCTGTCGGGCCTCGCGACGCGTGAGATCGACCTCGTCGACGTCGAGACCGCCTCCGCCTCGCCCTTCGCCGCCTCGCTCCTCTTCGACTACGTCGCGACCTATATGTACGAGGACGACACGCCCGCCGCCGAGCGGCGCGCGCAGGCGCTCTCGCTCGACCGCGACCTCCTGCGCGAGCTGCTCGGCCAGGAGGAGCTGCGCGACCTGCTCGACCCCTCCGCGCTGGAGGAGGTCGAACGGCGGCTGGCGGGCTCGCCGCGGAACGCCGACGAGCTGCACGACCTCCTCCTCCGGAGAGGCGATCTGCGCTCGGGGGAATACGACGAGGCCTTCGCAGCGATCCTGCTCGCGGAGCGGAGGGTCGTCGAGGTGCGGGTGGGGGGCGAGGGCCGCCTCATCGCCGCGGAGGACGCGGGGCGCTACCGCGACGCTTTAGGGGCGATGCCCCCGGGCGGTCTGCCGGAGGCGTTCCTCACGGGCGGGGAGGAGTCGCTTCGCAGCCTCGTCTCGCGCTACGCTCGCGGTCGCGGCCCGTTCACGACCGGCGAGGCCAGCGAACGGTTCGGTCTCGACGTCGAGCCGATCCTGCGGGAGCTCGAGCGCGACGAGAAGCTCGTGCGCGGGGAGTTGCGCCCCGGCGGCACCGAGCGCGAATGGTGCGACCCGGATGTCCTGCGCCGGCTGCGCCGGGCCTCGCTCGCGGCCCTGCGCAAGGAGGTCGAGCCGGCCGAGCAGGCGACGCTCGGCCGGTTCCTCCCGAGCTGGCAGGGCATCGACCGCCGCGCGACGCTCCGCGAGGCGCTCGTGCCGCTCCAGGCGCTGCCGCTGCCGGTCTCGCTCTGGGAGTCGGCCGTCCTGCCGCGCCGAGTTCCGGACTATCAACCGGCCCACCTCGACCAGCTGTGCTCCTCCGGCGAGCTCGTCTGGGTCGGAGCGGGCGTCGACCGGGTTGCCGTCTTCTTTCGCGAGGACGCCGGCGCTCTCGGGCAGCCTGCCGCAGCGCCGGCGCCGGAGGGGGAGGTGCACGACGCGATCCGCGCGGCGCTCGCCGGAAGCGCCGAGTTCTGGTTCGACCTGGTCGCGGCGACGGGACTCGAGGCGGAGGTCGCGCTGCCGGCGCTGTGGGAGCTCGTCTGGGCAGGGGAGGTGACAAACGACGCCTGGCAGCCGCTACGGGCGGGCAAGCGCTACGGCGCTCCGCGCCCGGCGCGGCGCCCGCGGCGCTTCTCGCGCCAGCGGGCGAGCGCCGTCACCTCGACGCAGGGCCGCTGGTCGCTCGCCGCGAGGCTGTTTCCGGAACGGCCCGACCGCCGGGCCCTCGCCGAGCTGCTGCTCGAGCGGCAGGGCATCGTCACGCGCGACGGCGTCCGCGGCGAAGGCATTCCCGGCGGCTACGGGGCTATCTACGGCGAGCTGAGAGCCCTCGAGACCGTCGGACTCTGCCGCCGCGGGTACTTCGTGGAGGGCCTCGGCGGAGCCCAGTTCGCTCTCGGTGGGGCGGTCGAGCGGCTCCGCGAGCTCCGTCCGGCCGAGGGACAGGAGCCCGAGGCACTCGTGCTCGCGGCCGCCGATCCGGCTCAGCCCTACGGCGCGGCGCTCCCCTGGCCGCGTCGGGCGCGGGCTGCACGCGTCGCCGGTGCCCTCGTCGTCCTCCTCGGCGGCGAGGCCGTTCTGTTCGTCGAACGGGGCGGGCGCACCCTCGTCCCGCTGCGCGACCCCGACCCGGACTGGTTGCGCCCGGCACTCGCCGCGCTCGTGGAGCACGTTCGGGCGGGCGGCGCGAAGCGGCTGGCGGTCGAGCGCTTCGACGGCGAGCCGGTGGGGGAGACGGAGGCCATGCCGTTGCTCATCGAGGCCGGCTTCCTCCAGGGTCCGCGGCGGGCCGTGCTGCGGCCCTAGCAGGATGGAGTTTCGCGACGTCCTGGAGCGCCGGCGGATGCACCGCGCCTTCCTGCCGGATCCCGTTCCGCGCGAGACGATCGAGCGCATCGCGCAAACCGTCCGGCGAGCGCCGAGCGGCGGCTTCAGCCAGGGGCAAAGCGTCGTGGTGCTCACCGAGGCGCGGCTGCGGCTGGAGATCGCCCGTGCCTTCGACGAGGAGAGCTACGTGCGGGCGGGCGCAGCGCCCTTCATGTCGACCG
>JBBQDZ010000148.1:0-6072 GCA_038320185.1 Gaiellales bacterium | reverse complement strand
GGATCCGCTTCGCTGGCGGAGCGTTCGTGCCCGCCTACCCGGTGAACTCGCGGGTCGGTTTCACCGGCGACTGGGCGAACGGGTTCTACCGGACGCTCGACGGCGGCCGCACCTGGCGCTACGTCTACCCGCCTGGGCAGGCACATGCTGCGCCGTAGACTCGCGGGGTGACGATCTCCTTCGCACGCGGCGTACCGCCTCCCGAGGCCCTGCCTGTCGAAGAGCTCGCCGACTGCGCCCGCGAGGCGGTTCTGCGCGACGGGCCGACCGTCCTCAACTACGGCCCGATCGGCGGCTACGGGCCGCTGCGCGAGTGGGTCGCGGAGCGGCACGACGTCGAGCCGCAGCGGGTGCTGCTGACGAACGGCTCTCTGCAGGGCATCTCGCTGCTCGCACGCGAGCTCCTGCGAGACAGCTCGCGACGCGTTCTCGTCGAGGCGCCGACCTACGATCGGCCGCTGAAGATCCTGGGGTCGCTTCGTGCCGAGGTGATCGCGATCCGTCAGGACGACGACGGCCTCGACGTCGATGCGCTCGAGCGTGAACTGGCCCAGGGCGGGCCGGCCGCGTTCCTCTACACCATCCCGACCTTCCAGAATCCCAGCGGCAGGACGCTCTCACGGGAGCGGCGTCAGCGGCTGGTCGACCTCGCGCGCGAGCACAGGCTTCTCGTCCTCGAGGACGACCCGTACGGCCTCGTCCGCTTCGACGGCTCGCCGCCACAGACGCTCTTCGAGCTCGCGGGCGGCGACGGCGTCCTCTACATGTCCTCGTTCTCGAAGATCGTCTCGCCAGGCGTCCGCGTCGCCTACCTGATTCTCCCGCCGGAGCTTGTTCGCCCGATCGAGGAGAGCGCGACGCAGACCTACCTGACGCCCTCGCTCCTCTCGCAGGCGACGGTTTTCGAGTTCCTGCGCCGCGGCAACCTGGAGCCGAACCTCGAGCGCGTTCGCAGCCTCCTGTGCGAGCGCCGGGACGCGATGCTGGCGGCGCTCGCCGCCACGTTCCCCGAGTCCGCACGCTGGAGCTGGCCGGAGGGCGGCTACTTCCTCTGGCTCGATCTCCCGGAGGGAGTGGACGCCGGGGATTTGCTGGCGCGGGCGGTCGAAGAGGGAGTGAGCTTCGTGAAGGGCTCCGACTTCTATCCGGAGGGCAGGGGCGGAGCGAGCGCCGCGCGGCTCGCCTACAGCTTCGCCACGCCGGCGGAGATCGCCGAGGGCGTGGGACGCCTAGGCCGGCTGCTTCGCCTGGCTCCGCCGCTGGCGGTGCCGGTGTAGCTGCGACAGCGCGACGCCGATCAGGAGCCCCACCGCGAGGCTGATCAGGATCAGCCAGCCCTGTGAAACGCTTGCCGTTGCGAAGACGAAGTGGACGTTGCGCTGCTTGTTGTTCTCGATCGCGAAGGCGACCACGTAGGCCAGTGCCAGCACAGCGAGGATCAGAATGAGATAGAGCCGCGGCTGGACTGCTTCCTCGACGCCGTCCGGAATGTCGAGGCGCCGGAACGGGTTCCGCCGTGACATCGGGCCAGTCTATGCCGCCGCGGGCGCGTGCGTTCCGAATCCAATCGGACGCAGTACGAGCGTGGGCTGACGCGGTGGGACGAGCGCACCCGTCCGGGCCGCGGCCGCTCGGAAGGTGGGGCAGACGACGCCGGTGCGGAGGGCGCAGAGCCCTGCCTTGCTGAAGAAGCAGTCGTCGCACGTCACTATGGGGTTCTTGCCCATTTACTCCTTTGCTCTACATCGCGTCGACCCTGGACAAGCCGGGATCATAGGGTGCAGGAGACCAGGGACAAGAGACCGCTGGCCGAAAATGCTGCTCTTTCCGGTGACTTTGGAAAACCGCGTTGAGCAGGGATTTTCAGTGATGACGCGGCAGCGTTGCCAGCGCATGCAACGCCTGTGGAAAGCTCTGCACAGCGATCACCCGCACCCCTCCCGCGTGCCGCCGAGCCTCCTGCGCGTTTTCCCCAGCGGGCACGAGGAAGATGTCGACACCCGCCCGGCGGACGCCGAAGATCTTCTGCCGGATGCCGCCGATCGGGCCGACCGTTCCGTCGAGGCCGATCTCGCCGGTGGCCGCGACGCGGTAGCCCCGGTCGACGTCCCGGCCGAGTTCCTCCATGATGTCGAGCGCGAACGCGAGCCCCGCCGAGGGGCCGCCGATCTTGCCCGAGTCGATGCGGACCTTGACCGGCAGCCGGATGTCGGCGGCCTGCGAGGCGATGATGCCGACGATGGCGCGACGAGGGTTCTGCGGATCCGCGACCGTCTTGACGACGACGAGCATCTCCCCGGCGGCTCGCCGGAGGGTCAGCCGGACTCGCTGCCCCGGCCTGTGTGCTCCGATTCGGCGGCGCAGCTGCGGCAGCGTTCGGACGGGGCGACCGTCGACCGCGACGATCAAGTCGCTCGGTCGTAGGAGCCTGGCTGCGGGTCCGTCGGCGTAGACGTTGGCGACCCGTACGCCTATCGGCCGCGCCTCGACCCTGTAGTCGAGCGCCCGAAGCGCGACCGCCGCGGCGACTGACTGCGACTCGACCATCTGTCGGATGTCCTCGCGCCGCCGCGTCGCGTCGCTGATGCCCCCGGGGTTGAGGGCCTGCCCGGGGATCAGCGAGGAGCCGCTGCGGATGCCGGGGAACAGTCGCTCGAGAAGGCTCGCCTTCCGCTCGATCACGTCGACGAAGTAGATGCCGCCGCCGCTGCGGTCGGGCTTCTCGCCCTGGACCGTCACGAGTGGTGCCACGGCGTGTGCGGGGTCAGGGAGCAGGAGGTAGCTGTTGGAGGGCACCAGCCAGAGCGCGAGCGCCGTGACGGCCAGGGCAGCGAGGACGGTCGGGAGCAGCCGCGAGGGCTGCAGGAACGGCCGGAGCCGCGCCATCAGAAGAGCGTGCGGCCGAGGCCGCCGTCGACCGGCAGCACGGTGCCGCTCACGTATGCGGCTCGATCGGAGGCGAGAAAGCAGACGGCGTCGGCGACCTCCTCGGGCTTCCCCAGACGCCGGAGCGGGATCGTCGCGAGCTGCTCCGCCGTCGGGCCCTCGTGCCCGTAGAGCGCCTGCAGCCGCTCCGTGTCGATCCGGCCCGGCGCGATCGTGTTGACGGTGATTCCTTTCGGCGCGACCTCCCGGGCGAGAGTCTTCGCCCAGCCGGCGACGCCTGGCCGGACGGCATTCGAAAGGACGAGGTTCTCGATCGGCTCTCTGATCGACGTGGACTGGACGAGGACGACGCGCCCGCGTCCGCTCCGCTCGAGGTGCGGCAGGCAGAGCCGCGTCAGCCGTACGGGCGGCAGGAGCAACAGCTCGACCGCACGCTCGAGCGGTTCGTCCTCGAGCTCGAGCGCCGGCCCCGCCGGAGGGCCACCTCCGTTAAGGACGAGGACATCGACAGCACCGAAGGCCTCGAGCGTCCGCTCGACGAGCCGCTCGAGATCGGCGGGAACCGTGAGGTCTCCGCGGACGGCGAGCCCGCCGATGCGTTCGGCCTCGGCTTCCAGGAGGTCGCGCCGGCGGGCGAACATGGCGACGTTCGCACCCTCGCGCGCGAGCGCCTCCGCAATCGCCCGGCCCATCCCGGACGAGGCGCCGCAGACGATCGCCGTGCGGCCTGCGAGGCCTAACTCCATATCCCCACCCGGGTGGGGAGTTCGTTCCACCCTCCACCCGCTTCGATCCTACCGCCGCAACGGGCACGGATCTGTGACGGGTTCGAGTCGATTCCGCACCTTCTCGGCTGCCGCTCGACGGCGACCGCTCCGACGCGGACTCTGCGGCCCTCGAGGCGAGGTGGAGGCCGCTCGCGAAGAGCGCGGCCGAGGTCGAGAGCTTCGGCGCGCCCCGCGTTCAGCCCGTCGGCCTCCAGAATGCCTCCGCGCCTTGTCTCAAGACCGTGAGCCGGGCTGTCGTCAGGTCGCGCCGATCCCACGCGCGAGGGTCGGGAGCCTGTCCGGAAAGTGCACCAGGGCGCCTGGCAGGTGTCGCGCGGCGGGAGGCCGCGCCGATACGCCCGCGTATGGGTGCTTGCTGCGTCCTCGCCATGCACCACGTGTCCCGTGTCATCCACCGTGGGCACTCTGATGACAGCCCCTAGCTCGTTAGCACGCCGACGACCTCGCGGACGGCCGAGGCGGACTCTTCGAGCCAGGCCCGCTCCTCCACGCCGAGGTCGAGTTCGACGATCTCCTCGATCCCGGCCGCCCCCAGCTTCACCGGCACGCCCATGTAGAGCCCGTCGATCCCGTACTCGCCCTCGAGGTACGCGGTGCAGGGCAGTACACGCTTCTCGTCGAGCACGACCGCGTCGACCATCTGGGCGGCCGCGGCGCCGGGCGCATACCAGGCCGAGGTGCCAAGGAGATTGACGAGCTCGCCGCCGCCCTTGCGAGTGCGCTCCACCATCGCGTCGATTCGGTCGGCAGGCGCGAGCTTCGTCAACGGCACACCGCCGACGGTGGTTGCGGAGACGACCGGCACCATCTGGTCGCCGTGTCCGCCCAGCACCATTGCGGTGACGTCCTTGGCCGAGGCTCGCGTCTCCCACGCGATGAAGGTCGAGAAGCGGGCGGTGTCGAGAATTCCCGCCATGCCGAAGACGCGCTCCTTCGGCCACCGAGACACGTTCTTCGCGACGTGGCACATCGCGTCGAGGGGGTTCGAGACGACGATCAGGATCGCCTCGGGGCTCTCTGCGATTACCTGCTCCGTCACCGAGCCGACGATCTTCTCGTTTGTCGTCACGAGGTCGTCGCGGCTCATCCCGGGCGAGCGAGGAAGCCCGGCGGTGACGACGACAACGTCCGAGCCGGCGGACTCCCCGTAGCCGTTCGACCCGACAACGTTCGGCTCGTAGCCGAGCACCGCGCCCATCTGGTTGATGTCGAGGGCCTTCCCCTGCGGGAGGCCGTCCTTGATGTCGACGAGGACGATGTTCGCGTAGTCGCGCTGCGCGAGGACTTGAGCGCAGGTCGCGCCGACGTTGCCTGCGCCGACGACGGTGATCTTCCTCCGCATCAGCTTCCCGCCCCCAACTTGTCGATGATCGCGTCCGCGACCTCGCTCGTCCCTACCGCGGTCGGGTCGTCGCGGGCCGGCTTCATGTCGTAGGTCACGCTCTCGCCCTCGCGGATCACGTCCGCGATCGCGCGCTCCAGACGATCGGCGGGGGCGGCCTCGCCAAGGTGGCGCAGCATGAGGACACCGGAGAGCATCTCCGCCATCGGATTAACCTTGTTCTGCCCTGCGTACTTGGGCGCGGAGCCGTGGGTCGGCTCGAAGACGGCCACGGCCTCGCCGAAGTTCGCCCCGGGCGCCAGGCCGAGGCCTCCGATCATCCCCGCACAGAGGTCCGAGACGATGTCGCCGTAGAGGTTCGGCAGCACGAGCACGTCGAACTCTTCGGGCCGCTGCACGAGCCCCATGCAGACGGCATCGACGAGGTTCTCCCACGGTTCGATGTCCGGGTACTCCTTGGCGATCTCCCGGAAGACCTCGAGGAAGAGCCCGTCGGTGAACTTCATGATGTTCGCCTTCGTGACGCACGAGACGCGCCCTCGGCCATGCTCGCGCGCGTACTCGAACGCGAAGCGGATGATCCGCTCCGAGCCTTCGCGGCTGATCGGCTTCACGGAGATCCCGGAGCCGGACGCGATCTGCTTCTTCTGCAGCTTGTTCAGCTCGGCGATCACGTGCTCGGCGTCGGTCGTCCCGGCCTCGTACTCGATGCCGGCGTAGAGATCCTCGGTGTTCTCGCGGACGAGAACGAGGTCGACGTTGTCGTAGCGCGACCGGACGCCCTCGTAGGTCTTGCAGGGACGGAGGCACGCGTAGAGGCCCAACTCGTGCCGCAGAGCCACGTTGACCGAACGGAAGCCCGTGCCGATCGGTGTCGTGATCGGGCCTTTGAGCGCGACCTTGTTGCGCTTGACCGACGCGAGAGTCTCCTCGGGCAGCGGCGTGCCGGCGGGCTCCCTCACGTCGACGCCGGCCTCCTGCACCTCCCAGTCGAAGGCGCCACCGGTCGCCACGAGGACGCGGCGCGTGGCCTCGGGGAGCTCGGGCCCGGTGCCG
>JBBQDZ010000147.1:0-6095 GCA_038320185.1 Gaiellales bacterium | reverse complement strand
CGAGGAGCGCGAGGACGAGAAGCGTCAGCGGGAAAAGCATTGGGTCTCGATTGCTTTGGAAGGTGCTCTTGGGCGATCGGCAGTGCGTGGGCGGAGGCGGGCTTGCCCGCCGGGAGCCCAGCTACGCGATAGGCGACGGTTGGATGCAGCTATGGGTGACCGGCCCCAGCCACAGTGCACGCTGCCGCAGCCGGCCGGAAGGAGGGGGCTCGCGGGGGAACCAGGGGTTTCCCCGCGCCCATCAGCGCCACTTGATGCCGCAGCCGACCGCGGGCGTCTCGTCCGGGTCGGGCTCGCGGCCGGCGAGGATCGCCGCGATCGCGTCGCGCAGGTAGCGCCGCGACACGGAACGGTCGTCGCGCGAGTCGTCGATCGCCCCGCGGTAGCGCAGCCGGCGCTCGGGGTCGAAGAGGAAGACCTCGGGCGTGCGCTCGGCGCCGTACGCCCGGCCGACAGACTGATCCTCGTCGTAGAGGTAGTCGAAGTTGAAGCCCTGAGCATCGGCGCGGCGGCGCATCTCCTCGAACGAGTCCTCGGGGTACGCCTCCGCGTCATTGGAGGAGATGGCGACGAGGCGAAACCCGCGGTCGGCGAAGTCGGTCTGGATCTGCTTCAACCGAGCTTCCCATGCCTGGACATAGGGGCAGTGGTTGCACGACCACACCACGGCGAGGACCGGCGCGTCCCCGTAGTCGTCGAGCGAGTGGTTCGCGCCGTCGACTCCGGGCAAGTCGAACGGGGGAGCCTCGGTTGCGAGCGACAGCGTCATTTGATGGCCTCCTCGAGCATCTCGCGGCTCGGGACGGGAGAAATGCGTCCCTCGCCGACGTGGTAGATACGGCAGGTTAGGGCGGGACGGGACCCCGCGCCGAGCGCGTCCACGTCGACGCCGTCGATGCGGATCGTGGGCGAGCCGGGGAAGCCGATGCGCTCTGCCTCCTCGTCCGAGGTCACCTTGTGCATCCGGACCGATGCCTCGGCTCCGGCGGCCGCGAGCACGTCGGCGAGGAGTGCACGCGCCTCCGGCCACGAGGGGCAGCCTTCCCAGTAGAAGAGCTCAACCTCCACCTGCTTCAAAACGACCGCGGGCCGCTTCCGCTTCCGCGGGCGGCGAGGAGGCGGGCGAGGAGCCCGGGAGCGAGCGCCTGCGCGAGCATGGCGCCGCGACACCAGCCGGGGACGAACGTTTCGCGGCGATCGTGCTCGAGTGCGTGGAGGACGTGCCGCGCGACGGCAGCGGGGTCGATTACCGTCCGGCGCAGGAGGCCATTTGCGAGCACGCTCCGCTGCGGGAAGCCCTCTGTCTCGACGAAGCCTGGATTGACGGTGTGGACGCGGATGCCCTTCGAGCGCAGCTCGGCGGCGGCCGACCGCGAGAACGCGAGCTGCGCGTGCTTCGAGGCGGAGTAGGGCCCGCTCGGCGCGAACGCGACGGTCCCGGCGACCGAGACGACGTTCACGAGGTCGGATGGAGCGGCGGCCTCCAGGGCCGGCAGGAACGCGCGAAGGCACCAGACACTGCCGAGGTAGTTGACCCGCAGGACCTCCTCGATGCGCTCGGGCTCCGCACCCAGAAAGCCAGCGCGCCCGGGGATCCCGGCGTTGTTGACGAGCAGGCCGACGCGGGAGTGCCGGTCGCGGACGCGCTGCGCGAGAGCATCGACAGCCGCGCGGTCGCCGACGTCGCAGAGCTCGTACTCGGCGCCGAGCTCCTGCGCCAGCCCGCGCAGGCGCGCCTCGCGCCGCGCAACGAGGATGCAGCGCCAGCCGCGGCGGGCCAGAGCGCGTGCGATCGCCGCGCCGATGCCGCTCGAGGCGCCGGTGACGACCGCGATGCGGCTCACGCTGGTTACTTCTTCGCGCAGACCGGAACGCGGCGGGTGGCGGCGGCTTGCCTGCCGGCGGAGTCGAGGACGACCGCCCGCAGCGTGTGCACGCCCTTCGCCGCTCGCCCCGTCTTCCACTGCACTGCGTAAAGCCCCAGCGAGCCGCGCTTCGAGACTCCGATCGTACGCTTCCCGTCGAGGAATCGCACCTCGCGAACCGGCTTCGTAGAGCCGGCGTCGACGACGAGGCCCTGGGTCTTGGCTGCGCACTGACCCGTCTCCGGGGCGAGCCAGGTGACCGTGGGCCCGTTCACCGCGCGGAGCGTCACGCGCAGGAAGGAGGTGTTCGGCATTACGTCATCGCCGGCCTGGTCGAGGTTCTTCGTCTCCTGGTAGTCGGAGGCCACGACGATCCCGACCGTCTTCCCCACCGGCAGCGCCTTCGCCTGCGGCGGCAGCGGGAAGAAGATGAGGCCGGAGAAGGGGTCGTAGCCGGCCGCGCCGACGAGGATGCGGCCGTAGCCGAGCACGAGCGAGAACGGGTCGACACCGGACTGGAGGTCGGCCGCCTGCGCGATGATCGTCGGCCGTCCCGCGGCGACCTTCGTCGTCAGAAGCCGGATTGCGGGCGGCGTCACGTCGTTCACCCATGCCCGCATCAGGTAGCTGCCGGCGAAGCTCTTGCCGGTGGCCGGGTTCCGCTGGGAGTCGACGGAGACGTAGAACTGCTTCTGGCGCGGGAACTGCGCGCCGGCCGCGCCCACGTCGAGGCGGTAGTCGAACATGTACGAGTTGACGTTGACCGGCGTGCCGGAGTAGCCCTGCACGTCGTTCTCGTCCTTGGCGCCGAGGAAGTACGGGTCGATCAGCGACCCTCGCGAGGAGGCGACGATCGAGACGCCGACGTTCGCCGCGGAACCCTTGAGGTCGATCGTGTAGAGCTTCTCGGCGCCGCTCTCGTCCATCGGCGGCCCCACGAAGTTGGCGGCCGGCCCGAACGGCGTGCTCGGGAAGCGATAGATGCCGGCGCGCGAGAGACCCTTCGTCGTGTTGCCGACCTGGAAGGTCGTCAGCGGTGTCGCGCTCACCGACTCCAGCGCGGGCCGCGTGACGAGGAAGAAGTACGGGATCCGCCGCTCGATCGCACCCTGGCGAAGGACGATGAAGCCGAACTGCTCTCCGGCGTCCGCGTCGGCGGCGACCTTGGCCGCCACGGGCAGGGAGGCGGTGCCGCCGGGCGCGAGGGCGACGGTGGGCGGCAGGTCCAGGTAGACGCCCCTAGTCGCGGCCTGTGGGCGGATCTCGACGGACCAGGTTCCGGAGCCAGTCCCGGCGTCCGAGAGTGTGACGAGCTCGCCCCGCACCTGCGCGCCGTGGTTCACGTCGACGTCGTGCAGGGAAACCGACTGGGGGTCGGTGAAGATCATGGGGTCGTTCGCGGCGGGGAGGTAGGCGAGCCCGGCACCCTCGAGTAGCACCGGGGCCTCGGCCGTCTTGGCGGTGTCCGCATACGCGGCGTGCGCCGTCGCCATCAGCGCCGACTTCACCTGGAGTGGCGTCCAGGCGGGATGGAGCTGGACGAGGATCGCCGCTGCCCCGGCGATGTGCGGGGTCGCCATGCTCGTCCCGTCGAAGACGGCGAAGGGTGAGCCCGCGAACTCCGGCAGCGTGGACGAAAGGATCTGCTGTCCCGGCGCGGCGATGTCCGGCTTCAGCTCGTGCGTGAACGACGTCGGCCCGGCAGAGGAGAAGAAGGCGGGGACGCCGGCGCGGCCCGTCTCGATCTGCACCGAGTGGACCGTGATCCTGATTTGCGCCCGCCCGCCGCTCGCCTGCATCGCTGCGCGCAGGCGGCCCCCGTCGAGGTCGGCGATCATGCCTCCGGGGATCGACAGCTGGACGGGCACCTGCTGCGTCTCGCCCGGCCTGTTGTTGACGTAGACGATCCCGACCGCGCCGGCCGCCTTCGCCCGCTGCGCCTTCAGCGTGAACGCGCAGTCGCCGCGCGACGCGAGCGCGATCGCGCCGTCGAGCGAGTGCGCCGGCAGCGTCGTCCCGGGGCCGTTCGGGTCGGGCCCGGGCGCGCAGAGCCGGCGATCCACCGGCCGGCCGTTCGTGCCGGTGATCGCGCCGACGTCGACGAGCGTCTGGCTCGAGACCTCCCACGTCGGCGGGGTCGCCGTGAAGCTCGGCTCGAAGGGGATCTTCGGCAGGCCTCCCGCCACGGAGGGGCTCTGCACCGTCAGCGCTGCGGAGAAGACGTGGGTGTTGGAGACGGCGGCGACCGTGATCGCGTCGGGTGCCGTGCCCGGAGTTCCGACCGAGCCGAGGCCGAACTCTGCACGGTCGTTGCCGGCGGCGATGACGACGACGGTTCCCGCGAGCGTCAGATTGTGGATCGTCTCCTGGAGCGCGTCGTTTGCGGGGTCGTTCTCGGGCCCGCCGCCGGAGAAGTTGATGACGTCCATCCCGTCCGCGGCGGCTGCCTCGAAGGCCGCGACGATCTCGGGCGTGAAGGCGCTGTTGCCGGCGGGCGTCGGTGCGTTGAAGACCCGGTAGTTGCCGATCCAGGCACGTGGGGCGATGCCGGTGAGGCCGGAGACGGCGGGATGGTCCCGTCCGGGCGGAGCGTTCGTGCCCGCGTCGCCCGCGGCGATCCCGCTCACGTGCGTCCCGTGGAAGGAGGCGGAGCGGTCGAGCGCGAGTTGCCCGGGCTTCCCCGAGTTCGGACCCGGAAACGCGCGCGCCACGATCACCTTTGGCGTCGTGAACTGCGTTTCGCCTCGTGGGAAGCCCGCGGGGTAGCTGAAGCCGGCAGGATTGAAGAAGGGGTTCGTCGGGTCGACGCCGTCGTCGACGACGCCGATCTTGACGCCGTCGCCTCGAGCTCCGGTCGCGGCCTCGATCACCTCCGCGCCGATCACGGACGGGCTCTCGTTCAGGTTCAGCTTGAACCGCAGCGACGGGTAGACCTTGCTGACGAAGGGCAGCCGCACGAGCTGAGGCAGGCGCTTGGCCGGCAGGGTCACCGTCAGCCCGTCGAGGACGATGCGGAAGCGGCGCGACACCGTGGCCTGCGGAATCGCCGCTCGCAGCTGCGCGACCGCCGCAGCCTGGGCCGAGCCGAGCCGCGCCAGGTACGCCTGCGAGGAGCGGCCTGCGAGGGCGAGTCCGCCCGAGACGAGGGCTTCGGTTCCCGATGAGCGCTCGACCGCGAGCGGCGGCAGCTTCAGCCTGACGATGACGCGCACGCGCCCGCTCGCGTGCCCCTTCGGGATCGTGATCGTGCCCGGGCGGACGCGCGGCAACGCGTGCCGAATCGGCTGGATGGCCGCACCGGCAGAGCCGGCGAAGGAGAGCGCCGCGAGAAGGGTGACGAGGAGCGGAACGCGGCGCAAGGGCGCCAGCGTAGCCGAAAGCCCCGCGTCGCTAGTAGATTCGCGGGAGTGTCCGACTTCGCGGGCAAACGCGGTCTCGTCCTCGGCGTCGCCAACCGCCGCTCGATTGCCTGGGCGATCGCACAGCGACTCGCGGCCGGGGGAGCAAGCCTCGCGTTCACCTACCAGGGGGAGCGCATCGAGTCGGGCGTTCGCGACCTCGCGTCGACTGTCGACAGCCCTCTCGTCACCGCCTGCGACGTTCGCTCGGACGAGGACGTCGCCCGCGTCTTCGCCGAGGTGGGCGCGGCCTTCGGCGGAGAGCTAGACCTGCTCGTCCACTCGGTCGCATTCGCGGCCGCGGAGGATCTCGAGGGCAGATTCACGGACACCCCCCGCGACCGCTTCTGGCTCGCCCTCGACGTCAGCGCCTACTCGCTCGTCGCCTGTGCTCGCGCGGCCGAGCCGCTGATGGAGGCCGCCGGCGCCGGCTCGATCGTGACGATGACGTATCTCGGCGGCGAGCGCGCGGTGCCGCACTACAACGTCATGGGCGTCGCCAAGGCCACGCTCGACGCCTCGGTGCGCTACCTCGCATGGGATCTCGGGCAGAAGGACATCCGCGTCAACGCGATCTCCGCCGGACCGGTCCGGACGCTCGCCGCCCGCTCGATCGCCGGCTTCCCGACGATGGAGGCGATCGTCGAGGAGCGCGCGCCGCTCCACCGGCATATCTCGGCGGGTGACGTGGGCGCAGCCGCCGCGTATCTCCTGTCGGACGCGGCCCGAAATGTCACCGCGACGACGCTGTACGTCGACTCCGGGTTCCACTCGATGGGGATGTAGACCGGCTTCTCGCCGGACAAGGGCCTTCCTAGGACGCGATCGTGAA
>JBBQDZ010000146.1:0-6110 GCA_038320185.1 Gaiellales bacterium | reverse complement strand
GGGTTCCCCCACGCTAGTACCCCAGGTAGGACGAGCGGACGCGCTCGTGCTGGCGGAGCTCGGCGCTCGGACCGCCGAGGACGACGCGCCCCACCTCGAGGACGTAGGTGTTCCGGGTCGCGTCGAGCGCCACGCTCGCGTTCTGCTCGACGATCAGCACCGTCAGGCCTTCGGCGTTCAGGCTCGTGACGATGTCATAGAACGCGCTGACGACGGTGGGGGCGAGGCCGAGCGAGGGCTCGTCGAGGAGGAGCAGGCGCGGGCGCGCGACGAGGGCGCGCCCGAGGGCGAGCATCTGCTGCTCGCCGCCCGAGAGCGTGCCCGCCTGCTGGCCGCGCCGGCTCGCGATGCGAGGGAAGAGCTCGAGCACCCGCTCGCACTCGCGCTTGGAGCCCGCGCGGTCGCGGCTGAAGCAGGCGCCGATCAGAAGGTTCTCCCAGACGGTGAGCTCGCCGTAGATCTCCCGGCCTTCCGGGACGTGCGCGATTCCGAGCCGGGCGATCGCCTCCGGCGAGCGCCCGCCGATCGGCTTCCCGTCGAAGAGCACCTTCCCGGACTTTCTGACCGTTCCGGAGATCGCGCGCAGCGTCGTCGTCTTGCCGGCGCCGTTCGCGCCGAGGATCGACACCGCCTCTCCCTCGTCGACCGAGAGCGAGACGCCGTGCAGCGCCTTGATCTGCCCGTAGCGGGCTTCGACGTCGGTGAGCTCAAGGAGCGGCATCGCCCGCCCGCTCGGGCCCGAGGTACGCCTCGATCACGTTCGGGTCGCGCCGCACCTCGTCGGGCGCGCCGCTCGCGATCATTCGTCCAAAGTCGAGTACGTGGACGCGCTGCGAGATGCGCATCACGAGGTTCATATGGTGCTCGACGAGGAGCACCGTCAGCCCGAAGTCGCGGCGCATCTGCTGGATGAAGTCGCCGAGGATCTGCACCTCCTCGTGATTCAGGCCGCCGGCTGGTTCGTCGAGCAGAATGAGCTTCGGAGAGACGACGAGGCCGCGCGCGAGTTCGATCCGTTTCAGCGTCCCGAAGGGGAGGCCCTGAGCGGGCCGGTCGGCCAGGTCGGCGAGGCCGACGTAGTCGAGCACCTCGAGCGCCCGGCGGCGCCCGTCGCGGTTGCGGAACCACTCGAGACTCGTGTGCGCTCCGACGAGCACGTTGTCGAGCACGGTCATCCGCGAGAAGAGCTCGACGTTCTGGAAGGTGCGCGCGATCCCGACGCGCACTACCCGGTGGGCGGGGACGCGCAGGAGGTCGCGGCCGCCGAACAAAATTCGCCCGGTATCCGCTCGGTACAGTCGCGTGATGACGTTGAAAGCGGTCGTCTTGCCCGCTCCGTTCGGGCCGATGAGGCCGACGATCTCCCCCTCGGGCACCTCGAAGGAGACATCCTCGAGCGCGAGGATTCCGCCGAAGCGGCGGCTGACCTTCTCTACCGAGAGAAGTGCCAAGAGGCGCCGATGATACGCCGCGACCCGCGGCCCTACCAGGTGGCAGAGGGCGTGCTGCGGCTGAGACTGCCGCTGCCTCTGGGTATCGACCACGTGAACTCGTATCTCCTCCGGAGCTCTACCGGCGCCTGGACCCTCGTCGACACCGGGCTCGGGCTCGAGGACGCCGAGGCTCTGTGGGCGCCGGTCCTCGCCGGCCTGGACGCGCCCGTGGAGCGGGTCGTCGTCACGCACTTCCATCCAGATCACGTCGGGGGCGCCGCCGACCTCGCGACCCTCACCGGTGCGCCGGTGCACCAGGGGCGCCTCGACTACGAGCACTGCGTCCGGGCCTGGGACGACGACGGCGCGGAGGCCAGAGTGGCCGAGCATCTGCGGACCCACGGGATGCCGGAGGAAGAAGTCGAGGCGATCGCGGAGCACCACGCAATGCTCAGCGGGTTCGTCCATTTCGCCCGCGATCCGCAGCCGCTCGAGCCGGGAGCGCGGGTCGACGGCTGGGAGGCGGTTCACCTCCCGGGCCATGCCGACGGCCACCTGGGACTCGTGCGGGACGGGGTGCTGATCGCCGGGGATGCCCTCCTCGGGCAGATCACGCCGAACATCGGCGTCTATCCCGGGTCGCGCCCCGACCCGCTCGCCGAGTACCTCGAGACCCTCGAGCGGCTCGTGGAGCTCGCGCCGCGGGTCGCGCTCGCCGGCCACGGCGAACCGATCGAGGATCCCGCCGGTCGCGCCAGGGCCACACGCGCCCACCACCACGACCGCCTCGATCAGGCGCTCGCGGTGCTGGGCGACAGTCCGCGTAGCGCCTACGACATCTCCCTCGACCTCTTTCCGGAAGCGCACGGGCCGATCCTGCGGCGCTTCGCGTTCGCGGAAACGCTCGCCCATGTCGACCACCTGGTCCTGGCCGGACGGGCCGTTCGCGTCGAGGAAGACGGCGGAGTGCGTTACCGGAACTCAGAGCCCTGAATCACGATGAGCACGGAACCGCTGCGGCACGCTGCCGCAGCGGTTCGTGAGTCATTCTGATGGCGACTCTAGGGCCGCTCGCGCGCGAGCTCGCGATCGGCCTGTGGCATGCCCTCCCGGATGCGGCGCATCGTGCCACCCACGGCGAGCGCGGGCAGGAGCGCGAGCCAGAAGTTGAAGATCCGGTAGCTGAAGACGCCGAGTAGCGCCGGAGCGAAGGGAACCCCGAGCCACACGAGGGCGAAGGTGAGCGCGATCTCCGCGACGCCGACGCCTCCCGCGGGCAGGGCGCGACGCGTGACGACGTAACCGCTCGCGTAGGCGAGGATGAGCGCCGGGATCCGGACGTCGGCCTGGAAGGCCCGGAGGCTCGCCCAGAGGCAGAGGATCTCGCCGAACCAGTAGACGGAGGTCCCGAGCACGGCGAGGCCGCCATGGGGGATGGGGTTCGTGACGAGCCGGCGCAGGACCGCGATTCCGGAGACGGCGTGACCGAACAGGCTACGGATCCGTCCCTTTCCCTCCACGTTCGACCACCGGCGGCTCCTTTCGGGGGAGCTCGCAAAGACGGCGAAGGCGAAGCCGGGGAGGACGAGAAGCCACGGGAGTGTCAGCGCGGGGTAGGGGCGGCGGCCGGCGCCGAAGAAGAGGGCGAGCGCGGAGACGAGCGCTGCCGGCGCCAGGACGGCGTACTCCAGTGTCCCCAGGCCGAGCACCCGCGCCAGCGCGTCGCGGCGCGAGGCGCCGCTTCGCCGGAAGGCCCAGTAGTCGACCTGGAAGCCTCCCGCCGCGGAGGCGGCGAAGAACGCGCCGAATCCCGCCGCCACGACCCGCGCCGCGAGGCCGAGCCCGAGCCGCGGACCACCGCCGACCCGTGCCGTTGAGCGGAGCGCGACGACGTAGCCGCCGTACGCGATCACCTCGGCGACGAGGCAGACCACGAACCATAGCGGGGCGATGTTGTCCAGATGGCCGAAGACCCTGCCGTCGCCTGCGAGGTGCGCGAAGGCGACCGCGACCCCGGCCGCGACCGCGGCCGAGACGGCCACGACGAGGAGCGGATGCTTGTTGAAACCCAGCCAGCGCCAGCCGGACACGCCACGTCTGGCCCGCTCCCACCCGTACGGCCGCATACGACGGAAACGCGGGAAGAACCCCCGAGGGTGCGCGCGCACCCTCAGACCCCATTTCTTCGTTGTACCGAGGTACATGCACACCAAAAGGGGGACCTCGTGAGCATTCTCTGGATCATCCTGATCGTCGTGCTGGTGCTCGCGCTGCTCGGCTTCTTCACGCGCAGTCGCTGGTAGACGCGGGTCTGTTCTGCGTTTTCCGGAGCCCCGGCGAGACCGGGGCTCCTTCGTTTCGGGGACGCGCCTCTACCTGATGAGCGTGTCCTGCGTCTGGGGGTTGAGGTGCGAGAAGCGCTTCGCGGCCTGGAGGCCCGGAGTCGAGAAGGAGAAGACGTCGAGGCCCCGGGCGATGTCGCTCGCGTAGACGTACCCGTCGTACCAGTAGCTCGCCCACTCGTCGGCCTGTGCGGGCACGAGGCCGGCTACCTCCCGGGGGTGCCGCGGGCTCGAGAAGTCGACGACGTGGTTGCCGCCGTTGTACCAGCCCGTCGCGAGCAGCGAGCGACCCTCCACCGGGATCGTGTTGAACATATGGACGGTGCAGTAATCGACCCGGCGCGGAGCGATCAGGAACGACCCGAGCGGCTTCACGGGGCGCGCCACGGAGTAGAACCACAGCCGTCCGTCAGCCTCGTTCTCGCTCGCGCAGCTCGAATCGAGGCTCTCGTCGCCGAAGATCACGGTCTTGCCATCGTTCGAGAAGGTCGCCGAATGCCAGAACTCGATCGCGCCGTTGCGGATGTGGCGGAGGACCTTTGGGTGCGCCGGATCGGCGATGTCCCAGAGCTGCCCCTCGCTCATACACGCCGCGGCGGCGAGGTGCAGTGGTAGGAAGACGCTGATGTCGTGGCAACCGACAGCCGGGTTGAGCTTGCCGGGGTTCGGGCTGAAGACCGGCGCCTGGACCGCGTGTGTCGCGACCACACTGGCCGTTGCCGGGGCGGCGAGCGGGACGGCGACGATCGAGATCTTCGCGTGCAGCGGGTTCTCGGCGCGCCCCGGGCCACAGTGCGGACCTCCGATCAGCGGGTAGGACGAGACGTACAGCAGCACCCGCCCGTGCACGACGTCGGGGACGAGCGTGTGGGTGTGTGAGCCGCAGTCGGTAGGCACAGCCGCGACGAACTGCGGATTACGCGGGTCGGCGACATCGAAGATGCGGATGCCCTCGAAAGCGGTGGGGTCCGTCGGGTCCGCCGCGTCCTGGCTCTCGCAGGTCGGGGCGCTTTGCGGTTTGTCGACCGAGAGGAAGACGAGGTGCCCCCAGACCGAGATGTCGTTCTGCGGGCCGTGGCAGCGCACGTCGGCGAGCACCGCAGGGGCCTGCGGCTTCGCGACGTCGATGATGCGGAAGCCGTCGTAGTTCCCCTCGAAGGCCAGGTGTCCCCAGAAGGCGAGGTCAGAGTTGATCGTGCCGATCTTGGGCGCGCTGCCCAGCAGCTTCAGCGCCGAACCGGTGGTCGGCTTCGCGGCCGTCGCGACGACCGCTAGAGCGAGGAGAGACAGGGCGAGGAAGGCGATTCGTGCCGCGGAGCGCACCCTCGCCAGGGTACCGACAGCGGGGCCCGCGGCCTCGGACCCCGCCTGGAGCTTAGACGGTGATCGTTACCCGGTGCAGATGACGTAGACGTGCAACCGCCGCGACTGCGCGTTCGGGTTGCTGTACGTGACGTGCCAGGTCGTCGCACGCCCACCGAGGAGCGGTCTGAAGCCATTGATCTTGTCCGGCACCGCCGGCTCGCTGTCGATGATGTGGTCGTCCTCGGAGAAGGTCCCCTCCATGTACGCCCCGCCGCCCGTTGCACGCTGACCGGCCGGGCAGGTGGCGATCCCGCCGCCGGTCCCGTTCCCGGGCACGTCGACGTCCTTGACGTGAATCACCCCGACCGCGGGGGCGACCGTCTTCTTGCCTGCCGCGATGCTGGTGCCGCCGAGCGCTACGAGCAGCGCGAGGCAAGCGACGATCATCGCGGGCGAGAGGCGGTTCGCGAACTGGCGCATCTGCTTCCTCCTTTGGTTGGTGAGGTGCCTGTCCGGAACGTAACTCAGCGGGCCTGAGAGGCGCCACGCGGCGCGAGGCCGCGTCCTCGGGCGCGCGCATACGCCTCAGCTCGACGCTTCCTTGCCCCACACCACGTGTCGCTTGTCATCCACCGTGGCCGTCTCCGGACAGGCCTCTAGTCGATCAGAGCAGCAACCTTCCGCAGGTCGCCGACAAAGGCTTCGTACTCGGTCTCGCGATCCCGGTCGTTGGCGCGGAGGATCGCGGAGGGGTGGATCGTGGCCGTCACGTGCGGCGCGAGATCCGACTCGACCAGCTCGCCCCGTTGGCGGCTGACGCGGAACTGGCGCCCGAGGAGCGCCTGCGCCGCGGTGGCGCCGAGGCAGACGAGGACGCGCGGCTCCACCACCGCGAGCTCGGCCTCGAGCCATGGCTTGCAGGCGGCGGTCTCGGCCCAGTTCGGCTTCTGGTGGATGCGCCGCTTACCACGCGGCTCCCACTTGAAGTGCTTGACGACGTTCGTCACGTATGCCTGCGTGCGGTCGATTC
>JBBQDZ010000145.1:0-6120 GCA_038320185.1 Gaiellales bacterium | reverse complement strand
TGCGGGATCCAGCCGAGTAGCGCGAGCAGCTCCTCCGGGTTCATCCAGGCAGTCTGCCCGCGAAGGTCCCACCTTGCCGCGCCTCTCCCGATCGTGCAGCAAGGGTGTGTCCTGTCCCTCGCGATCGACCGGTGGCTAGCTTCGCAGATTCATCACCTCGGCAATCCGACTCGTCGCCAATTTTTCAGTGCGCTCGTTCACCTGGGTAGAGCGCCTCGTTCTCGCCGATCGGCCCCCGTTTCTCGCCCACCCTCTTGGCTCGCCCTCCTCGTGGACTCTGCCGGCCGGCCGAACTTCTCCGTCAACACGTAGCGGTCGTTCTGTTCCAGAACACGCTCGACCGAAAGGTCCTCGTGGCCTCGGGCGTCATCTCGCTCGGTCTCAGATCGGTGCGGTCACGACCGGCCGTAACGCGCCGAGGCGCGCCGAGGCGACGGCATCCGCCGCCGAGGCGCTCGGGGCGTGGCCGGTGACGGCCGCGAGAAAGTCCTCGCGCTCGAGCGCGTAGAGCGTCGCCGCCGTGCTCGCGGTCGCAGTCGCCGTCCGTGGGACATCGCGGACGAGGGCGATCTCGCCGAAGTAGTCTCCGGGGCCGAGCTCGGGGGCACGCTGACCGTCAACGTGGATGTCGACGATGCCCTCCGCGATGATGTAGAAGCGGTCGCCGTCGTCGCCCTGGCGGAAGATGGAGTCGGCGGCTGCGACGTCCATGCGTGCCAGTCGGGCGCTCAGCCGCTCCAGGACCTGCGCGGGGAGCGGCTTTAGGAAAGGAACACCGTCGAGCAGCTGGAGCATGAGCGCCGGCGCCGGCTCCTTCGCGTCGATGCGCGCGATGGCGCGCCAGCTCGCGACGGCGACAACGGGGAGGAACAGCCCCGTTGCCACGAGTGTCCAGTCGAGACCGACGAGAGAGAGCAAGAGCGGCGCGAAGATCCCGCCGAGGGCCGTCGCGGCGAACACGAGGCTCTCGAGGATCGCGAACACCCGTGCGAGGACGTCCTCTGGCACCGCGCGCTGGAGCAACGTGAAGGCGCTGACGTCGACTAGCGTGTTGGCGATTCCGACGATTCCGAGCAGGACGACGGCGCCCGCCTGGCTCTTGAGCGCGGGCAGCAGCGCGATCGGGGCGCCCCAGAGGAAGACGCCCACGGTCAGCCCTGTCGAGAGGCGGCGTCCCACGAGGCCGAGGGCGACTGCGGCGCCGATGACCCCGCCCACGCCCAGCGCTCCCAGGAGACCCCCGAACCCGTCCTCCCCCGTCTTCAAGGCCTCGAACGCGAGGGGCACGAGCAACACGAACAGCATCGCCCCGACGGCCACCTGTGCAGTGATGAGCGCCGTGACGAGCCGGGCGCTGCGGCTCGAGACGAGTGTCTGCGCTCCGGCGAGCGTGTCCCGCAGGAAGCTGGTCGGTGCCGGCTCCTCCGGCGCAGGGCGCGACTCGCGGATCGGAAACAACAGGAACGCCGACCACAGGTAGGTGGCGGCGCAGACCGAGTAGCAGACGGCGGGGCTCGAAGCAGCGAGGAGGATTCCGCCTAGTGCCGGGCCAGCGAACGCGGCGACGCTCTCGACCGTGGACGAGGCGACGTTGGCGGCGGTGAGCTCGTCCGGCGTTCGGGCGAGAGATGGCAGGAGAGCGGCCTGAGCCGGACGGAAGGCGGTTCCGAGCACGGAGACGACCGTCACCAGCCCATAGACCAGGTAGACCGACCAGCCGCCGAAGAGAATTGCCGCGGCCCCCCCGACGAGCGCGGCGCGGAGAAGATCGGCGGCAACCATGACCCGCTTCCTGGGGAAGCGATCTGCCAACGTGCCCATGAACGGCGCAGCGAGCGCGGGCGGCACCGTCCGCAGTACGAGCACGAGCCCGACGGCGGTTGTGCCGCCGGCCTCGAACGCGAGGACGGACAGCGCGACCGTCCCCGCCCACGCGCCGATGTCCGAGCCCGCGAGTGCGAGCTGGACCCGCCGCAGATCCGCGTTGCCGAAGACGGCGCCGAGCGCCGTGAACGACGCCCCTAGACGTTCCCGAAGCGCCCGCACGGCTGGAGCATCAACGGGGAGCGCGCGGGGGTCAAGCGCGGGGCTGCCTGACTTCTCGTCCCGACTCGAGGCGCGCGGCTCGCTTCTCGACCCGCCTGCACGCACACATCATCCCGTCGCTGTCCCATGTCGATCTGGACACGCCGTGTCCCGAGGAGGAGAATTGTTAGAGAGCGCGCTTCGAAGGGAAGATCGCACCCGGGAAGCACGTCTTGTGCGTGACAGCCCACCGAAAGAGGAGGACGAGATGGACGAGCGCGACCCGAAGAATCCGGAGGAAGGGAACGAGCGCAGGGTGCCTTCCAAGGATGCCGGCGCCGACGTCGAGGCCCACAAGCGCGTGAACACCGCGACGGACGAGGGCAGCGACGACGAGACCGCTGATGTCGAAGGCCACAGGAAGGTCCTCCCGAGAACCAAGAACAACTAAGTAGTCACGCACGCGTGCGGGTCGAGGCTCAGAAGCAAAGCCTCGACCCGCGCAGCGTCTCGTGTCGCAAACTCACAGGCGACGTGCAGGCCGAAGGCCCATCCGACGCGCAGATCGTCGCCCGCTGCCGCAGCGGCGACGAGGGAGCGTGGCGCGAGCTCGTCGATCGCTTCTCACGCTACGTCTATGCGATCGCGACCCAGAGCTTCAGGCTCTCGGAGCACGATGCCCAGGACGTCTTCCAGGAGGTCTTCACGCGCGTGTACGAGCACCTCGACATGCTCCGAGACGACTCGGCCGTTCGTCCCTGGCTTGCACAGGTGACCCGGCGGCTCTGCGTCGACCGTCTGCGATCGTCGCGCGAGCAGCCGAGCGGAGCCGACCTCGAGCAGGGCGAAACCGACACATCCTTGGAGCGCCTAGACGAGGCGCTGACCGTGTGGGAGGCGGTGCGTCTGCTCCCGGACCACTGCCGAGAGATCCTCGACCGCTTCTTCACTCGGGACGAGAGCTACGACACGATCGGAAAGGCGCTCTCGATCGCGCCAGGAACGATCGCGAGCCGGATCTCGCGCTGCCTCGGGAAGCTTCGTGAGGCCCTCGAGGGAAGATCCACACCCGATCCGAACGTCTTGCGTACGGCATGAGCGACCACGACCCCGAGACGCTCCGCAACCTCCTTCGCGCGCTCCCACCAGCGCCGGAACGCTGGGTGCGACGGGCCGAGAGTATTCCCGGGCGGGCGAGCAAGGGCCGGCCGTTCGGACGGCTCGCCGATCTCTTCTATGCGCCCGGCGCCGTGGTTGCCCACTCGGCGCTGCCCTCCGAGCCCGAGCCGGTCGACCTGCCGGCATGGAGCCTTCAGGCCGCGGACCTCGAGCGGATCAAGCTTCGGTCTCGCTGGCCGGAGCGAGTCGACCGTGAGTGGGCCTTTGGCGGCGCGACCGGCGAGGGGGTGAGGGTCTGTGTTCTCGACAGCGGCATCGAGCCCGACCACCCGCTGGTCGGGGAGATCCAGGGAGCCGTTGCCGTCATGGTAGGCCCCGACGGCGAGGTCAGTGTCGAGGACGACACCGAAGGCGATCTCTGCGGGCACGGGACGGCGTGCGCGGGGATCATCCGGTCGCTGGCGCCGCGATGCAGCCTGTACAGCGTTCGCGTCCTTGGTAGCGGCTACACCGGGAGCGGACCGGCGTTCCTCGGCGGCCTGCGCTGGGCGCTCGAGCAGCGCTTCGACGTGATCAACATGAGCCTGTCCACCACGAAGCGCGAGTTCGGCGCCGCGCTGCACGAGCTCGCCGACACCGCCTACTTCCGGCGCAGCCTGCTCGTCGCCTCGGCCCACAACATGCCAGTGGAGAGCTACCCGTGGCGCTTCGCCTCGGTGATCTCCGTCGGCAGCCACGAAGACGAGGACCCGCTGACCTACTACTACAACCCCTCGCCGCCGGTCGAGTTCTTCGCGCGCGGAGTCGAGGTCGACGTCGCCTGGCTCGAGGGCGGCCAGATGCGCTGCACCGGAAACAGCTTCGCCACCCCGCACATGGCAGGGATCTGCGCTCTGATCCTCTCGAAGCACCCGGAGCTGCGGCCGTTCGAGCTGAAGAGCCTGCTCTACCTGCTCTCGAACAACGTGGGCCCCGAGTGACAGACGATCGCGTTGTCGCAGCCGTTGCCGCGGGCGCACTAGCGACCGAGGAGGCGCACCGTTCATTGCTCCAGTCGGTCGTGGACGTCGCGCGAGCGATCCTGAATGCCAAGGCTTCGAGCATCTTCCTCTACGAGGAGGAGACAGACGAGCTCGTGTTCGCGGCCGTGTCAGGCGAGGGCTCCACTTCGCTTCCCGGTACGCGCATCCCGTCGAGCACCGGGATCGCCGGCTGGGTGCTCGCGACCAGGCAGCCGCTCGTCGTCGAAGACCTCACCAGCGATCCCCGGTTCGCGCAGCACGTCGCCGCCGACACGGGGTACGTGCCGAAGGGGCTGATCGCCGTTCCCCTCCTCCGGCAGGATCGAGCGCTTGGCGTGCTCGAGGTGCTCGACCGCCCGCACAGGCCGGGATTCGCGCTGGCCGAGATCGACCTGCTCTCGCTGTTCGCAGATCAGGCGGCGATCGCGCTCGACCTCCTCCAGCACGCGCGCCGAGCCCACGCCGTCATTCAGGGAGACGACGAGCTCGCAATCGTCGCGCGCCTGACGACCGCCCTCTCGGCGTCGGAAGACCGGCGCGAGGCCGGCCTCCGGCTGCTGCAGACACTGGAGGAGTTGCTCACGCGCTAGGCGGCCTTGGCGCCGCCTCCGGGAGAAGTATTCCGCCGCCGGCCTGCGGCGGACTACTGACTGCACGTGCGAAGAACTAGAGGGGCTTACGAGCGGACGGAGATCGGACCCCGCCACGTGCGCGAGCCGTTCGTTGCGACCTGCTGGAGCCAGTAGCGGGCGGTGCCGCTTGCCGAGACCGCGTGGTCTGCGTACGCATAGAGGTGAAGACCAGCCTTCGCCGGCGCGGGGATCAGGCGCGGATTGACCTGCACGCGGTTGCCGGCAACCTCGCGGAAGACGTTGTAGCCGAGGGTCGTCGCCTCGGAGCCGGCGCGCCAGCGAACCACGACGGAACCGCCGTGGCGGGTAGCCGTGACGCCGGTGACCGTGACGGCTGTCGGGACTCCGCTGTCGACGGTGAGCGTGTAGGCGGGACAGCCGGCGTTCGCCGTCACCTCCGAGACGACGATCACGAAGGTGCTGCCGGCGGGCACGTTGAAGGCCCAAGTGACCGGGGCTCCGTTCGGGCTGTTGCCAGGGTCACCGACGTTGTTGGCGGTGATGCTGGCGGGATTGAAGCTCGGGACGTACGAGGCGCCGAAGATGAAGTTGGCCGCGATGCATTGAGTGGCCAGCGTCGCGGTCACACACTGCGTCGAGGCGGTGTTGTTCTGGAGCGTGTACTGGTCGTAGTGGTAGGTGCCGTTGTTTCCGATGCTCGCGGAGTTGGGCACTCCACAGGTACTCGCGACTCCGCCGCGGAAGAGCCTGTTGGTCTGCGTGGGATCGCCGGAGGTGATCGCCCCGCTGTAGGAGGTCGCGGCCAGGGCCAGAGGCACGCCGACGGCGAGCGCTGCGAGCACGGTGCCCAGCAGCAGGAGGCGTTTGCGTCGGCTACTGAAGTGACGGATGTTCATGTGAGTCCTCCATGTAGAAGCTGACATGACTGACCCCGTCCTCGACGGCCCACCCTATCGCAGCGAGTGGCACTTTCCCCACCTGCCTGTTCTCGCTCGGCGCCGGCGGCCTCTGAGGCGGCGCGGCGAGAATGGGGGGGTGCGCGTCTCCGCCAAGGCCGACTACGCGATCAGGGCGGCAATCGAGCTTGCCGGCGCTGCGGGGCTCGGCCGGTCAAGGGGAGCGGATCTCGCAGGCGCAGGCGATCCCGCTCAAGTTCCTGGAGCACATCCTCGTCGACCTGAAGCATGCGGGTCTCGTCCGCAGCCAGCGCGGAGTCGAAAGTGGGTACTGGCTGGCGAGACCGCCCGAGGAGATTGCACTGGCCGAGGTGATTCGCGCCGTCGAGGGGCCGATTGCGAACGTTCGGGGGCAGCCGCCCGAGGAGGTCGAGTACACGGGGTCGGCAGAGCGCCTACGCGAGG
>JBBQDZ010000144.1:0-6167 GCA_038320185.1 Gaiellales bacterium | reverse complement strand
GCAGATCAGGGTCGGCCGAGGACGTTCGGAGCCACCCGAGAGCGCGAGGGTCTCGTCACCGTCGGTGCCTTCCACCCTAGTCGATGACACGAACATCCCCCCGGACAGTCGCCTGCCCAAGCCCGCGTCAGCCGCAAGTGTGCGGCAACCTTTCCGTCCAAGGCTTCGCGCCGCATTACGCGAAATCCGGCAATACCCCGGGCAGCACCCGCAGACCCTGCGCAAGCGTCTCCGCCTCGCGCGTACAGCCATTCGCCAGACACCTCGAAGCCAGATCTATCTCCAACGAGTGGCCGCCGCCTACTACGAGTTCAAGCGCACTCCGGCCTACGCCGACGGCGAGTGGCCGCTCAGGAAGCGGTGGCAGATGGCGCGCTTGTTCTTCCGCTGGCCTTCTCAACGGGGCAGCCTTCGCTCTCTGGACTTGCCATTCGCTTGCCAATCGGCGGCGCGCGCCTACCAGCGCGCTCGACTCGGGGACGAAAAGGACCCGAGTTGCAGCGTGTTCGTTTCATGGGCGCGGCTGGGATCGAACCAGCGACCTCCCGCGTGTGAAGCGGGCGCTCTCCCGCTGAGCTACGCGCCCCGGCCACCGGAAGATAACCCACGTCGGGATGGCCCGGCCACGGGCCGGGCGAAGACCAGGCGCGAAAGCGCCCGGACTGGGTACGATTGCGGCGGCCCGGTCGTGCTAGGTGGGGAGCTAGCGGTTCTCTGAACCCGCAATCCGCTCTAGCGGGACCGAATGCCGCCCGAGGGACGACTCGCTCGGGGCTTGGGCTCGCGCACGTGGCGTCGACGGTCAGGTTCCGCGCACTGGGAGCATCCGAACCGCGTCAGATCCGGGAGGAAGCAGCGCTAAGGATTCCCTCTCAGGTGCCGCGGCTCTGCCTGGCCCGAGCAGGCGACGCGAGTTCCTCCCGGGTCGAGCGCAACGACGGCGGATGCACGGCCGGGCCGAGAGTTCGTAGACTCGATGCATGCGGGCACTCCCGTTCTCGTATGCCGCCCTCGCGGCCCTCGTCCTGCTCGCAGCCGGCTGCGGTAGCAGCGCCAAGCGCCTCTCGAAGGACGAGTTCATCACGAAGGCGGACGGCATCTGCGGCGCCGCACAGAAGGGCATCCCCCGCATTCCCGCAAGCCTCGGCAAGAACTTCGATCCCGCGACTGCCAGCACCGAGCGGCTCGCCGCATTCGGAACCTACCTCCAGGGCGTCCTCACCGTCTTCCGCAACGAGGTGCGCGAGTTGCGCAAGCTCCATCCGCCGAAGGACTTCCAGGCGAGCTACGACTCCGTGCTCGACCTCCTCGACGAGGGCGTGAAGGAGGGTGGCGAGGCGTCGGCCGCCGCGCGGTCGGGTGAGCGGGCGAAAGTGCAGGCCAAGCTCACGGAGAGCGACGACCACTTCGGGAGCGCGAACAAGATCGCGCGTGACTACGGCCTCAAGGTCTGCGGCGCCGGCTAGCGCGAGCCCTGGAAGGGGGATCGCCGGTTCTGCTTGAATCGGCGCGAGGATGACCGCCCTCTACCGCAAGTACCGACCGCTCGACTTCGACGAGGTCGTGGGGCAGGAGCAGGTCGTCCGTACGCTCCGAAACGCGATCGAGCACGACCAGGTGCGGCAGGCCTACCTTTTCGCGGGACCTCGCGGCACAGGAAAGACCTCACTCGCGCGGATCCTCGCGAAGGCGCTCAACTGCGCGCAGGGCCCGACTGCGACTCCCGACAAGACGTGCAACGCGTGCAGGTCGATCGCGAGCGGAGTCTCGCTGGACGTGGTCGAGATGGATGCGGCCTCGCAGCGAGGAATCGACGACATTCGCGAGATTCGCGACCACGCCGTGCTCCAGCCGGTCGAGGGGCAGTACAAGATCTACATCCTCGACGAGGCGCACCAGCTGACAGATGCAGCGTGGAACGCACTCCTGAAGCTGATCGAGGAGCCGCCTCCCCACCTCGTGTTCGTCTTCTGCACGACCGATCTCGCGAAGGTGCTGCCGACCGTCCGCTCGCGCTGCCAGACCTTCGCCTTCCAGCGGCCGCGGTTCCCGGAGCTCGTCCGCCTCCTGCGCCGCATCGCCGAAGGCGAGGGGATCGACGTACCGGACTCGGCGCTTCAGCTCGTCGCGCGCTCGGCCCGTGGGAGCTTCCGCGACGCCGTCTCGACTCTCGACCAGCTGAGCGCGGCGACGGAGGGGACGATCACGGTGCAGGCTGTGCTCCAGCTGCTCGGGACGGTCGATGAGCTGGCGCTGTTCCAGCTCTGCGATCTCGTCGTCGATCGAGATACAGCCGGCGCCCTCACCTTTGTGGAGGAGCTCTCCGAGCAAGGGCAGGACCTGGGGCGTCTCGTAATCGACCTGCTCGAGCACCTGCGCCATCTCCTGCTCGTGCAGCACATGGGCGAGGTGCCCGAGTCGCTGCCTGTAACCGAGGAGACGCGGGAGCGCCTGCGCGCCCAGGCGAACCAGATCGGCGAGGGCACGGTGCTGCGTCTGTGCGACCTGCTGGCGGTGGCGGTGGACGACCTGCGCCAGGGCGGGGACCCGCGGCTCCCGCTCGAGCTCGCGCTCGTGAAGGTGACCCGCCCCGGGGCCGATCTCTCGCGGGAGTCGCTCGCCTACCGGCTCGAACAGCTCGAGCAGCGCGCGCCCTCGCCTGCGGTGTCGACTCCGCGAATCGAGGCGGGCGAGCCGTCGGCGGCAACCGAGGCGCCGCGCGAGCTCCCGTCCCTCGAGCTGGAGCAGCTGCGGGAAGCTTGGCCGCGGACGGTCCTGCCGGCGGTAGAGCGGCGATCGATCCCGACGGCGACGCTCTACGGCGAGGCGTCGCCCGTCCGTCTCGCGAACGACACGCTGACCCTCGAGTTTCCACGCGCCGCGTCGTTCCATCGCCAGATCGCGGAGGAGCCAAAGAACACGACCGTGCTCGCGGAGGCACTCTACGAGGTGACGGGGCGTCGGTTGACCCTCGAGTTCGCGCTCGGGGAAAACGGCGGGGCCACCGAGGAGGCGAAGGACGAACCCACGAGCGAGGAGGAGTTCATCTCGATGCTGAAAGATCAGTTCGATGCGCACGAGGTCGAGGAGCGGTGAAGCAGCCGAACCTGAACCAGATGATGCAGCAGGTGCAGCAGATGCAGGAGCAGATGCTGAAGGTGCAGGCGGAGGCGGAGAAGGAGGAGGTCTCGGCGTCGGCCGGCGGCGGCATGGTCACCGTGAAGGCGAACGGGGCGCTGGAGATCACTTCGCTCCAAATCGACCCGAAGGCGATCGATCCGGACGACCCTGAGCTTCTCGCCGACATGGTGCAGGCGGCGGTCAACGAGGCTCTGCGCTCGGCGAAGACGATGATGGAGTCGAAACTCGGCGGCGCCATGGGCGGCCTCGAGGGGCTCGGGCTCGGAGGGCTGGGACTGCCCGGGCTCTAACAGACCCGAGAGAGCCCTGAAGGGCCATGTCCCGTCGGGACATGCGCTCGGGGCCGGCCGCTTGCCTCCCTCCGGTTCCAGCCTATTCGGGAAAGTCGAATGTGTCTGTGACGGAAGTGCACCGAAAGCGTCACAGACTGTCCGGGGGACACGGCTAACCTGCGCAGATGCTCTCGCCGGCCGTGGACAATCTCGTCGCGCAGCTGACGCGGCTTCCGGGCGTCGGCACGCGCACCGCTCAGCGGCTTACCTTCCACCTCCTGCGGGCCTCGAAGGACGAGGCGCACGCGCTCGCGGCCGCGATCGACGACGTCAAGGAGCGCGTCCGCTTCTGCCGGGAATGCGGGAATCTGACGGAGGAGGAGGTGTGCGGCATCTGCCGCGACGCGCGCCGGGATCACGCGGTCATCTGCGTCGTCGAGCAGCCCGCCGACCTGATCTCCGTCGAGCGCACTGCCGAGTACCGCGGCCTGTATCACGTGCTCGGTGGGGCTCTCTCCCCGATCGACGGCGTCGAGCCGGAGCACCTGCGCATCGACGAGCTCGTCGGCCGCGTGGAGCGCAACGGGGTCGAGGAGGTCGTCCTCGCAACCAACCCGAACATGACAGGCGAAGCGACGGCCGCCTACCTCGCCGACCGGCTTCGCGGCCGGGTGAGGGTGACCCGCCTCGCGAGCGGCCTCCCCGTCGGCGGCGACCTCGAGTATGCCGACGAGGTGACGCTCGGGCGCGCCCTCACCGGCCGCCGGGAGATGTGAGCGCGCCGGTGGCTGCCGTCGGCTACGAGGCGCTCCCGGAAGTCCTCCGCGGACCGGGCCGCCCGGGCCTCCTCGTCATGAAATTCGGCGGCACCTCCGTCGGCGACCCCGAGAAGCTGAAGTCGGTCGCGCAGCGCCTGGTCGCAGCGCGAGAGGGTGGCGCGCAGGTGGTCGCTGTCCTCTCGGCAATGGGCCACACGACCGACGAGCTGATCAGGCTCGCCCACCGGATCTCGCCTGCGCCAAAGCCGAGGGCGATGGACATGCTGATCTCCGTTGGCGAGCGGATCTCGGTCGCGCTCGCGGAGATGGCGATCCATGACCTCGGCCACGAGGCGGTGGCGCTCACGGGCTCGCAGGCCGGAATCGTCACCGACACCGCCCACACGAAGGCGAAGATCGCGCAGATCCGCCCGCGCCGCATCCACGAAGCCCTCGACGCCGGGAAGATTGTGCTCGTCGCGGGTTTCCAGGGCGTCTCGACGACCTTCGAGATCACCACGCTCGGCCGCGGAGCCTCCGACGCGACCGCCGTCGCCCTCGCGGCTGCCCTCGGAGCCGACGCCTGCGAGATCTACACCGACGTCCAGGGTGTCTTCACGGCTGACCCCCGACTCGTCCCGCAGGCGCGCAAGCTACATGCGGTGAGTCACGAAGAGATGCTCGAGATGGCCGCGTCGGGCGCGAAGGTCCTGATGCTCCGCTCCGTCGAGCTGGCCAGAAACTACGGTGTGACGATGCACGTGCGGTCGACCTTCTCGAGCGAGGAGGGCACGTGGATCGGCGAGGAGGACGAACGAATGCTCGAGAAGGCCATGATCTCCGGCGTCACCCACACCATCGAGGAGACGCTCTACCGTGTCGAGGGAACCACGCCGGCCGAGCTCTTCCGCGCCCTCGCAGCAGGCGGTGTGAACGTCGACACCATCCTTCAGACCGGGGAAGAGATCGTCTTCTCGGCACCGTTCGAGGACCGCGCCGACGCCGGACGGACGCTCGAAGGGCTGAACGTCCGCTGGTCGACGCGCGACGACCTCGGAAAGGTCAGCGTGATCGGAGCGGGCATGAAGAGCCATCCCGGTGTGGCCGCCCGCACCTTCTCCACCCTCGCCGCGATTGGGATCGAGCCTGTGATAGTCAACACCTCCCCGATCAAGATCGCCTGCTTCGTCGACCGCGACAACGTCGACCGCGCCGTTCAAGCACTCCATGCTGCGTTCGAGCTCGACCGGCCGGGAGCCGAGAGGCCACATGCGGGCTAGAAACTCCTTTCGGCATGAAGCACGGACGCGGTCCTCCCGAAAATGAGCTCTGATCGGCGGATCGGCGTCGTCGGGGCAACCGGTGCAGTCGGCACGATCACGCTCGCCCTGCTCGGCGAGCGCGGCTACCGCGAAGTCCGGGTCTTCGCCTCCGAACGCTCCGCCGGAAAACTGCTCCCGTTCGGCAAGCGTGAGCTCGTCGTCGAGCCGGCCTCGGCCGAGACGTTCGCCGCCGGCGACCTGGACGTCTGCCTCTTCTCGGTCGGCGCCTCCGCGAGCCGCGAGCTCGTTCCGCCCGCGGTCGCGGGCGGCGCGGTCTGCGTCGACAAGTCGTCGGCGTATCGCCTCGTCGAGGGGGTGCCGCTCGTCGTGCCTGAAGTGAATGCCGAGCGCGCCCTCGGGCATCGAGGAATCCTCGCCAACCCCAACTGCTGCACGATCCCACTCACCTGCGCGCTCAAGCCGCTCCACGACGCCGCGGGCCTCGCTCGAGTCCGAGTCGCCACCTACCAGTCGGCCTCCGGGGCGGGCGCCGAGCGCATGCAGCGGCTGCTGGCCGAGCCCCAGCGCCAGCACGACGTCGTCATGGACTGGGAGTTCGACGGCGACGAGTCCGACGAGGAGTCGAAGCTTCGTGCCGAGACTCGGAAGATCCTCGAGCTTCCCGAACTGCCGTTCAGCGCCACCTGCGTTCGCGTGCCGGTCCTCGTCGGCCA
>JBBQDZ010000143.1:0-6184 GCA_038320185.1 Gaiellales bacterium | reverse complement strand
CCGGGGATGCGTGCGATCAGGAGGGCCGAGAGGACGAAAGTCGGCGCGTTCAGCCAGTACGCGAGGTGCGGCCCGCGCACCGCCACGAGCACGCCGCCGAGGAGCGGTCCGACCGCGCTCGCGAGGTAGTCGACCCCGCGGAGCAGCGAGTTCGCCTGGGGCAGCCGTGCCTCGTCGACGAGATTCGGCAACCCCGCGTACACAGCCGGAGAGAAGAAACCGGTCGCGGCCCCTGCGATCGCGGCCAGACCGACGATCGCACCGGGACTGTCGACGAACGGCAGCGCGACGAAAACGGCGGCGCGAGCGACGTCCGCGGCGATCATCAGCCGCTTGCGGGAGAGCCGGTCGAGGAGTGGGCCCAGCAGCATGCCGATGCCGACCGAGGGCAGGAAGTTCGCGATCAGGAGCGCGCTGACCCAGCTGCCCGAGTGCGTTCTGTCGTAGACGTCGACCGTCAGCGCGATCACCGCAAGCCAGGTGCCGACTCCCGACTCGACGGTCGCGAGGAAAAGGAGGCGGAAGCTCGTGGCCCCGCGCAGGAGATCGAGCTGGCGACCAAGGTAGCCGGTGGCCACGCGCCAACGCTAACAGCCGCTGCGTGCCGCCTTCGGAAGGCCTTTCAGACGCGGGCGGGCACTCCGTCAGGCGGTTCCGACGGCCGCGCCAAGGCGCTCGAGCGCCCGCGCAAGGTACTCGTTGTCCTCGCGCGTGCCGACCGTGACGCGCACGGCTTCGGGAGCACCGAAGCCGCCGAGCGGGCGCACGATCACCCCTTCCCGCAACAGCCGCTCGAAGAAGATCCTGGCGTCGCTCCCGACCTCGGCGTAGAGGAAGTTCGCAACCGCGGGGCCCGCCGGCTCGAGCCCGTGTGCGCGGAGCGCCTCCTCCACGGCTGCACGGCCCTCCGCGTTGATCCGCCGCCGGCGGGCGAGCTCCACGGCGCCGTCGAGGCTGGCGCACGCAGCCGCCTGCGCGGGAGAGCTGACGTCGAAGGCGCGGCGAACCGTGATGATCGCGCGGACGACCGACTCCTCGGCGACCGCATAGCCCACCCGCAGTCCCGCGAGTCCGTAGATCTTCGAGAACGTCCGCAAGACGACGACACGGTGCCCGGCCTTCAGGTACTCCTCGATGGCGTCGGGGTACTCCGGATCCTCGATGTACTCGAAGTAGGCCTGGTCGATGACCGTCAGGACGTACTCGGGGACGGCCGCGAAGTACGCGTCGAGCTCGGCGCGCGTATTCATCGTGCCCGTCGGATTGTTGGGAAGACAGACGTAGACGAGCTTCGTGCGCGGAGAGATCGCCGCTGCCATGGCCTCCAGGTCGTAGCGGTTCTCGCGCAACGGCACACGAACGGGGGTGGCCCCCTGCTTCACGGCGTCGATGACGTAGCTCGGGAAGGAGGGCCAGCCGCAGACCACCTCGTCGCCTGGGTCGAGGAACGCCTGGGAGAGGCAGTCGATCACGCCGTCGGCTCCAGCCCCGACTGCGACCTCCTCGAAGCGAACGTCGTGCCGCTCGGCGAGCGCGCCGCGAAGGCGATAGGTGCCGCCGTCGGGATAGCGGTTGAGCTCGGGCGCAATCCGCGCGAGCGCCTCCAGCGCCTCTGGAAACGGGCCATAGGAGCCCTCGTTCGAAGCGAGCTTGACCACCCGGTCGAGCCCGAGCTCCCTCTGGACGTCCTCGACCGGCTTACCCGGCTCGTAGGGAGTCACCCGCTCGAGCGCTGCCCGGAAGCAGCTCTCGGAAGCGGGCGCGAAGGGCGCGTTCACCCTCGGATCGTAACGACGGTGCCGGCCCGTCCCCCTATCCTTCCGGCATCGAGGAGATCGGCCTCTTCCCGCTCGAGCTCGTCCTGCTCCCGACCGAGCGGGTTCCTCTGCACATCTTCGAGCCCCGCTACAAGGAGTTGATCGGGGAATGCCTCGACAACGAGCGCGAGTTCGGGCTCGTGCTCGCCGACGAGGACGGGCGCCGTGAGGTGGGGACGCGCGCGGCCGTGATCAAGGTTCTCCAGGTCTTCGACGACGGAAGGTTGAACGTCGTCGTCGAGGGCCGGGACCGGTTCCGGATCCTCGTCGAGACCGCGGGCCGCACCTTCTCGACGAGCGCGGTCGAGCCGGTCGAGGACGAGTACGACCCCGCGCCCGAAGAGGAGGTGCAGAAGGTCGTCGAGCTCTTCGCGAAGCTCGTCGAGGTGGCCGAGGCATCCAACGTCGACCAGCCCGACCCTTCCTCGGAGGCCCTCTCCTTCGAGATCGGCGCCCGGATCGACCTCGGCCCCGACCTGAAGCAGGAGCTGCTCGAGATCCGCTCGGAGCGGGAGCGCCTCGACCGGCTCCGGGAATTGATGGAGATCGCGATCCGCGGGGTTTCACTCGAGCGCGAGGTCCGCGAGCGAGCCTCGGGAAACGGCCGCGTCTCACGTCGGCCAGCGGAGTAACATTCGCTTTACTCGTTACCCTGTGCGGATGGCCACGTTGCCTCCGCAGGCGGAAGAGCGGATGCGGCGCCAGACCCGGAGGGCGCGCTGGATCTGGCCGCTCGGAGGCGCCGGAATCGGCTACGCCTTTGGTGGGCCAGGAATGGCTATCTTCGTAGGCGGGATGATGTTCCTTGCCCTCCGACTCGGTGGGGACTTCGCGATCCGTTTGCCCGGCGGTATCCCGAGGACATCATCGACGCGACTGAACAACGTCGTTAGGAACTACACCTAGGGTTCCGCTTTTGGTGCGCGGATCGGCGTCGAGATGCGCTCGCCGAGCTCGTGCAGCGCTCCCGGCTGGCCGATCGTGTCGATCCGGATCGCGCCACCTGCGAGCAGCTCGAGAACGAGGCTCGCCCGGCCGCCGACGCGCTCTCGCGTATTCCGACTCCGTCGCACCGCGCGCAGCTCGCGATAGGGCACCTGCTCGACGACGACATCGCGGCCGCGCGCGCCGCGGAGCACGATCGCCTCCGGGCCGAGCTCGAGCTCCCCCGAGAAGACAGGGCCACACGGGCCGCTCCAGGTAACCGCGTAGGTCGCAGGCATGCCTCCCAGGATCGCGGCCGGCTGCAGCGCCGGCATCCGCATCGAGCGCCGCACCCTTGCGGCTTCCCCGCAGTGCTCCTACGCGAGCGCCCCGATGGCGAAGCAGAGGCGTCCGGTCAGGCTGGGTCGCAAAGGCCGAGGAGGAAGGAGCGGGACCGCGGCCGCGACGGAAGGAGTTGGACATGCGCAAGCTCTTCGAGATCGGAGGGGTGGCCGCCGCCGCGATCCTGATCGCGTTCGGCATCGCGGCAATCGTGATGGGAATCGACGGCCGGAGCACGGTCTCCGATAATCTGAAGCAGGAGCAGATCACCGGCACGCCGGACATGACGCCGCAGGCGGTTGCGGCGGAGGCGAAGCAGGCAAAGCTCCCGGCGGGCGTCAAGCTGCCCACTTGCAACGTCGCCGGCAAGGCGATCACGAGTGGCGCCGAAGCCCGGTGCTTCGGAAGCTACGTTCGGATCCACACCCTGGAGGGGACGGGCGGCCTCGTGTACGCACAGATGGGCCGCTTCCAGGCGAAGCCGGGAACGCCGGCCGGCGCCACGGACGGGCTCGGCGGCACGAACGACGACAAGCACGCCGTCGTCGACCCGCAGACCCACCAGCCGGTGGCCAACCCGCGGCGCGGGATCTGGACGACGAGCCTCGCGCTCCAGACGGCGCTGAACGTCAGCTACATGGCCGACCGGCTCTCGCTCTTCGGCGTCGTCGTCGGCGTGGCGCTCCTCCTCGCCGGCATCGGTTTCGCGATCCTCGCCGTCGGCGGCGCCCTCCGCAATCGCGACACGGCCCTCGGGTTCCTCCACAAGCATGGATCGGGGACAGGCGAGGCGACCGCGTAGCCGGCGCACAGACCCTCCGTCGCAACCAGCGGGCCGCTCCGGCGGCCCGCTGCACGTTCCAACACTCGCTGCGGGAAACCCGCAGCGAGGTGTGCGGACATCCCGCGCCGGGCTGCGGCCTGGACGGGACGCTGCCGCGGCGCGGCAGGCCTACCTTCAGCCAGACAGATTCCGACGAAGGAGACGATTCGATGAGCACAGCCCCCTACGCGCCTGAACGCCATTCGATCCGACCGCGCGGCGACTCCGGGGGCGCCTCCGCTGCGCTCGGCGTCGTGGCCGTGCTCCTCGGGATCCTCGTGGCCGTCCTCGGCCTCCTGTCGGTACTGATGTGGGGAGACGCACACGACGCCAAGAGTGCCGCCAACCGGGCGGCCGACCGCGCCGCGCATGCCGCGCCCGCGCAGGGCGTCCACGACCCGGCGATGGGCGGCGGTCTCGAGAGCTACGCCGGCGCCGCGCCCGCGAACGCCGACGCGATCGCAGCCGCCCACAAGGCCTTTCCTGCAGCGCTGCCCGCGACCCTTGCAGGTTCCGTTGCCCACGTGAACCTCGTCCTGAAGGACATCGACATCCAGATCGCACCCGGCATCAAGTACTCGGCCTGGGCCTGGGCGGGCGGAGCGCCCGGTCCGATCATCCACGTCCGCCAGGGCCAGCTCGTGAAGGTCACGCTGACAAACCGTGGAGCGATCCCCCACTCCATCGACTTCCACGCCGCGCGCGTCGCGCCCGACAAGGCCTTCAGCGACGTCATGCCGGGCAAGTCGGTGAGCTACACCTTCCGCGCCGGGGACGCCGGCGTCTTCATGTACCACTGCGGCACGAAGCCGGTGCTGATGCACATCGCGAACGGCATGTACGGGGCGATCGTCGTCGAGCCGAAGCCGGGCGTCCTCCCGAAGGCCGATCGCAACTACGTGCTCGTCGCGAGCGAGTGGTATCTGAGCTCCGACGGCCTCCGCTCGCCCGCCCAGATCAACATGGACAAGGCACACGCACGCCAGCCCGACTGGATGACGTTCAACGGCTACGCCGGGCAGTACGTGAAGCACCCGCTGACGGCGATGCCGGGCGAGCTCGTCCGCTTCTGGGTCGTGGATGCAGGGCCCTCGCTCGACACCGACTTCCACATCGTCGGCACCGTCCTCAACACCGTCTACCCCTTCGCCGACATGCATCCCGAGGACGCGCTCCACGACGTCCAGACGGTGACCGTTCCCGCCGGCGGTGCCGGCGTCGTCGACGTGAAGATCGACAAGCCGGGTCTCTATCCCTTCGTCTCGCACGCCTTCGCGGCCGTCGACCAGGGGCAGGTGGGCCTCCTGAAGGTCGGCCAGGTCAATGGGACGATGAGCCACTGAGCGGGCGCGACGGCACGCCGGCGAAGAGTCGCCTACTACCCGGCTCCTCGTCGGCCCCGGCCCGGAGGACACCGGCGCCGCGTAGATTCAGCCGCATGGCGGGCGGTGATCCGAGCGTCGAGGCGCGGCTGCGGGCCGTCATCGAGGCCGGAATCGCGCTCACCTCCGAGCTCTCACTCGACCACGTCCTCCAAAAGATCGTCGAGACCGCGGCGGAGCTCACGGGCGCGAGCTACGCCGCGCTCGGCGTCCTCGACAGCTCCGGACAGGCGCTCGAACGATTCCTGACCAGCGGCATCGACGAGGAGACGCACGCCGCAATCGGCTCACTCCCCCGCGGCCGGGGCATCCTCGGCCTTCTCATCCGGGAGGCGAAGCCCGTCCGTCTCCCAAATCTCGGCGCCGATCCCCGCTCCGTCGGGTTCCCGCCCAATCACCCGCCGATGACGAGCTTCCTCGGCGTGCCGATCCTGCTCCGGCGGGTCGCGTACGGCAACCTCTACCTGACCGAGAAGCGCGGCGGCGGCGAGTTCAGCGAGGAGGACGAGGAGGTGACGCTCCTCCTCGCCGCTCAGGCCGCGGTCGCGATCGAGAACGCGCGGCTCTACGAAGCGGCGACGCGCTGGCTCCAGCAGCTCGAGTCGCTGAACGAAATCGGGAACGCCCTCGTCGGGGAGGCCGACCTCCCGCGCCTGCTCCAGTTGATCGCGGAGCGGCTCCGCGAGCTCATCGGAGCCCGCCTCGTCACGATCATGCTGCCCGACCCGAATGGCACGCTCCGGATCGAAGGCGCCGACGGCGACCAGGCCGCCGAACTCCGCGGAATCCTGCTCGGCGCGAATCGCTCGAAGGCCGCAGCCGTCCTCGCCCGCCGCCAGAGCGAGCGAGTCGACTCGCTGCTCGACGATCCCGAGGTCGACCAGGTGACCGCGCGG
>JBBQDZ010000142.1:0-6223 GCA_038320185.1 Gaiellales bacterium | reverse complement strand
CGACGATCGACTCGACCCGTGGGTCGTCTGCGAGCAGCGGCAGGAGGCTCGTACCCGCGTTTCCGGTGGCGCCGACGACGACGACGCGCATCAGGTGATGCCCAGGCCGTCCACGAGGGTGAAGAACGCCCGCGCGAACGGAGATGTCTCCGTCCGGCCGCGCAGGTCTTCCCAGTCGATCTGCTCGCGAAGCGCGCGACCGATCTCGAGGCAGCTCGTGTAGTCGAGCGTGTGCTCCGAGAGTGCCATCAGCTTGGTCACGAGAACGTCTTCCGGTCGCATCACCCGCATGCCCACGGCCCAGACCTCCAGCTTCTCGCTGCGCTCGATCACCTCGTCTGTGACCGCGAGGCCCGCAGGCGAGAAGATCAAGTCGATCATCACCTCGCCGTCGTAGACTTTGTAGAGCCATTCCTCGGGCGGCCTTTCCGTGCGCAGCCCCTCCTTCTCGAGCACCTCCAGCGCGCGCTCTGCGTCCTCGGGCTTGACGAGGAAGTCGATGTCGTGGTCGGACTCAGGCCCGCCGCGGGCCCATGCCGCGAGCCCGCCGGTGAGGACGAAGGGGATCTGCGCGCCGCGCAGCGCCGCCCCCACCCTCTTCAGGCTCGGGAGCATCTCCTCGAAGGGCGTCTCGGCGCGCATCTCCCGCGCGGCTACCCGGGCTCGCGGCGGGTTAATCGGCTAAGACTTCGCCCATGCCCGAAGGAACGATCAGGATCGCCGCCTCGGGCGACATCCACTGCTCCGAGGAGGAGCGAGGAAGAGTGGAGGCGGCCTTCGCGGCGCTCGATCCGACGGTCGACCTGATCCTGCTCGCGGGCGACCTGACGACGCACGGCGAGCCTGCCCAGGCGGCCGTGCTGGCCGAGCTCTGCCGCGAGATCCCGCAGCCGGTGCTCGCCGTCCTCGGGAACCACGATTGGCACGCGAACAGAACGGCGGCCGTGATCGAGGCGCTCCAAGAGGGCGGGATCGAGGTGCTCGACCGCAGCGAGGCGATCGTCGAGTCGCGCGGCCTGCGTGTCGGAGTCGCGGGGACGAAGGGCTTCGTCGGCGGCTTTCCGGACTCGTCGCTTCCCGACTTCGGCGAGCCGTCGCTTCGCCGCGTGTACGCGGAGACGACCCGGGAGGTCGCAGCCCTCGAGCGGAGTCTGCGCCGGATCGAGAACTGCGACATCCGCATCGTCCTGCTGCACTACGCGCCGACGACGACGACGCTCGGGCGCGAGGTACAGGGCATCTGGGCATTTCTCGGAAGCGATCGGCTCGCGCGGCCGATCCTCGACCACACGCCGGATCTCGTCCTGCACGGCCACGCCCACGCAGGCTCCTTCAAGGGCTTCGTCGGGTCGGTCCCCGTCTACAACGTGGCCGTGCAGGTGACCGGCGAGGACTTTCGTGTCTTCGAGGTCGGTGGAGGGCGGACGGGGGCGCGCTCGGAAGGCCCGGTGGAGGCCCGTGCGGAATAGGGTTCAGTCGCCGACGACTTGGACGATCCAGCGGCGATCGCGCTCGCGGTCGAGCTCGAGGAAGAGCACGCGCTGCCACGTCCCGAGGCATAGGTCTCCGTCGCGCACGGGGATCGATTCGCCTGCGGTCCCCAGCAGCATCGCCATGCAGTGCGAGTGGCCGTTGCCGAAGTCCATATCTTCGGGGCAGATGTTCTCGGTGCGGCGGTCCCAGTCGTCGTGGGCGTAGTACGACTCGCTCGGCACGAGGCGCTTCAGCATCGTCGCGAAGTCCTCGAGGAACCCAGCCTCGAACTCGTTGACCCGGACGCAGCACGTCGTATGGGGGGAGTAGACGCAGGCGATGCCGTCGGTGACGCCGCTCTCGCGGACCGCCTCGTTCACCTCCTCGGTGATGTCGCGGACGGTGAGTCCTCCGCTCGTACGGAGGTGCGTTTCGCGCTGGAAGACCTTCACCGCATGTCCTCCCTGGTCTGGTCGGGACGGGAACCGCGATATTCATAGCCCCTCTCGCGGAAGCCACAAAGGTTCAACCGCACCTAACTCGGCTAGCGCGCCCGCCAGGCTTCGGCTCGGGGCGCTACGCTCGCGGACGCCGGGCCTGTAGGAGCACGGGTGAACCCATGGTTCCCCGTGAGCCCCTCCTTCGCTCCAGGCCGCTACGCTCGCGAGGGCCGGGCCTGTAGCTCAGCGGTCAGAGCAGCGGACTCATAATCCGTCGGTCCCAGGTTCGAATCCTGGCGGGCCCACTCGACACTCCGGTGCTTGACGCCGCTGGCTTCCTAGCCGACGAGCGCGGGCAGCGGGTCGACCGCCGCCCCGCGCAGGCGTACCTCCAGGTGCAGGTGTGGGCCCGTGGCGTCGCCCGTCGCGCCCACGCGGCCGATCAGCGCGCCCGTCGCGACCCGCTGCGCGAGGCCGACCTCGACGCGGGAAAGATGGGCATACATCGTCCGGACCCCGTCGGCATGCTCGATCGTCACCAGGTTTCCCCAGCCGCCGTCGCGCCAGCCCGCATAGACGACGAGCCCCGGGGCCGCGGCACGCACATAGGCGCCGGTGGCCGCGGGTATGTCGATCCCGGCGTGGAACCTGTTGTTGCGCGGGCCGAAGGGATCTCCGATGACGGCGGGGAGGGGCCACCTCAGCGTGATCGGGGACTGCGGTGGGGCGGCGTGCAGCGCCGCGAGGGTCTGCGGGCCGGCGTTGCCCGTCTGCGGGATTCCTCCCCAGTGCTGGAAGCGAAGGAGCGCGCCCAGCGTACGCTCGCCGAAGACGCCGTCGAAGGAGCCCGACGGGAACCCGTGCCACGCGAGCAGGAACTGGAGGCCCGCGACGTCCCACCCCGACATTCCGGGGCTGACGAGCCGGCTGCCGAGGGTCGGCGTTCCGAACGGGCCAAGCGCTGAACGGGTCTGCGGTCCGGCGACGCCGTCCTGGGTGATCCGCGCGACGCCCTGGAGCTTGCGGACCGCCCGCCGGGTGGATGCGCCCGGGATGCCGTCGACCGTGCCCGCGTAGAGGCCGCGCTCGTGGAGCGCGACTTGCAGGGCGGCGACGTCGGGGTCGCCTATCTTCGCGGCCGCGGGTGTCGCGCTCCACGCGAGCAAGACGAGTGGCAGGAGGACGAGTCGGCGCATCCGCAGGAGCCGGAGAGATCCGGCTTGCGAGAGTTCGCCCTTGCCTGTAGTAACTCCTCCGATCGCTGTCCCTTGACAACCGCGGCCGGAGCGGCGTAGAGTGCCGCCTGTCAGATCCGGCCGGCCTTCGGGTCAACCGGATCTGGCATTTTTTTTTGCCTGGGCCGCAGCGCTTCCGGCGATGGGTCTTCTGGCCCTTGCACAGTGTCTCCTTGTCGCCCAAGCTAGTGAGGTGAGGGATGCCCGGCTGACGATGCTGTTCGCGCGGGCCGACGACGGGGCCCTCGCGCTCCCGCGCCTCGGGGGAATGGCAAGGCCCGACGGCGTCGTGATCGTCAGCGAGCGCTTTTGGGCCTTCTCCGGACGGGACGGCTCGATTCGTGAGGGTTCGATGCCACAGCCGCCCGAGCTCCTGCGCCGCATCCCGCTCGTGCGCGGAGTCGCCCGGCTCTTCGCATCGCTCTCCCCGCTCTTCCGCCGAACGGGCGTCGCACGGCGCCGTGAGCGCCGGCTGCTCGCGCTCGCGCTCGTTGCCCCGTGCGCCTTCGTCTTCCTACCGCACACGCTCGCGTTCGTCGCCGGGCTGACGCTGACGGGATCGCTCGTCCTCTGGCTCCTGCGCGGGCGGACGCTCTACCTTCACGGCGCCGAACACCGGGCTATCGCCGCCGTTGAGGAGCGGCGCCTGTGTGCCACGTGGAGCGGACTGGAGCGGCCTTCACGCTTCGCGGCCCGCTGCGGCACGAATTTTGCCCCCCTCGTCTTCCCTGTCGCCTTCGCCGCGCAGCGTCTCTGGCCCCTGCCGCCCGCCTTCTACACGCCGGTCGTCGTCAGCCTCCTTGCGCTCGCGGCGACGATGGAGCTCTGGCGGGTCGTCCAGTCGGCGCGAGGCTGGCGACGGTTCTTCCTGCTCCCGGGACTCGCGCTCCAGCGGCTGACGACGCGGGAGCCGGCGCTGGAGGAGACGAGGATCGCGCTTCGGGCCGTCGCGTCGGTACTCGGGCGCGAGCTGGCCTCGTAGAGCGCGTCTCTACCTCGGGCAGCTTACGGGGGGTTGCCACTACTGTCGGGACGTGGGCAACGTGTTGGTGACCGGCATGTCGGGGACGGGCAAATCGACCGCGCTGGCCGAACTCGGCCGGCGCGGTTTCCGGGTAGTCGACACGGACTCGCCGGCTTGGAGCGACTGGATACCTGCTGCGAATCGTGCCGTGGGAGAGTGGCTCTGGCGGGAGGATCGGATCGCCGAGCTCCTGACGTCGGAGCGGGAACGCACGCTCTACGTGTCAGGGGGCATGTCGAACCAGGGGAAGTTCTACGACCGGTTCGACGCGATCGTTCTGCTGAGCGCTCCTGTCGAGGTAATCCTCGACCGGGTCGAGAACAGGACGACGAACGATTACGGGAAAGGGCCCGGGGAACGCGCCCGCATCCTTTCTGACCTCGGTTCAGTGGAGCCCTTGCTCCGGGCGACGAGCACCCACGAGATCGATGCGAGCAGCCCACTCGACGACGTCGTCGACGCGCTGATCGCCATCGGTCAGGGAGCCTCGGCCAGGGGAGACCGTGCTGCCCCGGGTCGGACCGATTAGAATCGGGGCGATGGCCGAGCTCGGCACGATGCGCGTCAAGAGCGGCCTCGCCGAGATGCTCAAGGGCGGGGTGATCATGGACGTGACCAACTCCGAGCAGGCGCTGATCGCCGAAGAGGCGGGCGCGGTCGCCGTGATGGCCTTGGAGCGTGTGCCGGCCGACATCCGCGCCGAGGGCGGGGTTGCGCGGATGGCCGATCCGGACCGGATTCGCGAGATCCAGGACGCTGTGACGATCCCGGTCATGGCGAAGGCGCGGATCGGGCACTTTGTGGAGGCGCAGATTCTCGAGGCGCTCGAGGTCGACTACATCGACGAGAGCGAGGTTTTGACGCCGGCCGACGAAGAGCACCACATCGACAAGTGGCAGTTCAGAGTGCCCTTCGTCTGCGGCTGTCGCAACCTCGGGGAGGCGCTGCGGCGGGTCGCGGAAGGCGCCGCGATGATCCGGACGAAGGGCGAGGCCGGGACCGGCGACATCGTCAACGCGGTCAGGCACATGCGCTCGGTCTTCGGCAGCATCAGGCGGCTGGGCGTGCTGGCGCCGGAGGAACTCTTCGCGCAGGCCAAGGAGCTCCAGGCGCCGGTCGAGCTCGTCCGCTTCGTGGCGGAGCACGGGAGGCTGCCGGTCGTGACCTTCACCGCAGGCGGCATCGCCACGCCCGCGGACGCCGCCCTCTGCATGCAGCTCGGCGCGGACGGTGTCTTCGTGGGCTCCGGGATCTTCAAGTCAGGCGATCCTGCCTCGCGCGCGAAGGCGATCGTCGAGGCGACGACGCACTTTCGCGATCCCGAGATCGTGGCTCGCGTCTCACGCGGCCTCGGTGATCCGATGAGCGGCCTGTCGGCCGCGGCGATTCCAGAGCACGAGCTGCTGGAAACCCGCGGCTGGTAGAGAACGGGGGAAACCAGGTTTCCCCCGTTGGCCCCCTTCTTCACCGCCGCGCATAGGACTCTGCTCGCGGGCCTCCCGCCGGGCTGAGCCTGGCTCCGGCGGCGAAGGTGACTGCAAAGAGCATCTGCGAAGGCTCCGACCGATCGAAGGTCGAAGGGGGCCGGCCGTACACTTCGCCGGGTGAGAATCGGGATCCTCGCCGTTCAGGGGAACGTCCGAGAGCACGCGGCGATGCTGCGACGGTTGGACGTGGAGCCGGTCGAGATACGCACCCCGGAGGAGCTCGAGGGTCTCGCCGGTCTGATCATCCCGGGAGGAGAGTCGACCGCGATCGGTCGCCTGATCCGTCTCTACGGCCTCGAGGAGGCCATCCGCCGCTTCGAGCAACCGATCTTCGGAACCTGCGCGGGGATGATCCTTCTCTCGCGAGACACGGTCGACGGGGTCCCCGGACAGCCGCTGCTTGGTGGCGTCGACCTCGTCGTTCGCCGCAATGGCTACGGCCGGCAGGTCGCGAGCTTCGAGGCGGACCTCGAGCTCGAGGGCGACCCCGAGCCGCTTCGCGGCGTCTTCATCCGAGCCCCACGCGTGGAGCAGGCAGGACCGGGCGTGGAGGTTCTCGCCGAG
>JBBQDZ010000141.1:0-6251 GCA_038320185.1 Gaiellales bacterium | reverse complement strand
GGCGACCCGCACGCGCTCGTCCCGGTCGAGCAGGATGTTCGCCGGCTTGACGTCGCGGTGGACGATGCCGTTCCGGTGGGCCGCGTCGAGCGCAGTCGCGGCCTGCTCGAGCCACTCGAGCACCTGCTCGGGACGCTGCGCGCCCTGCGCGTGGATCCGGTCGCCGAGGGAGCCGCCGACGAGGTATTCCATGACGATGAACGGCCGCTCGTGCCAGTCGCCGACGTCGAAGATGGTCACCGCGTGCGGATGCCCCGAGAGTCGCGCCGCCGCCAGCGCCTCGCGCGTGAACCGGCTACGTACCTCCTCGTCGGCCGAGTAACGCTCAGCGAGCACCTTCACGGCGACCGCACGACCAAGGACGTCATCGGTCGCGCGGTAGACCTCGCCCATGCCGCCGCGGGCGACAAGCCGCGACCCGCGGTAGCGGGGCGGCAGGATATCGGTCTCGACTGGCAACGACCCCCGTTTTGGGGGTTGCCTCGCCTCACGAACCGCAAACTCGATCCGGCCGCCGGTCACCGAATCCTTACGAGGCTCCCAGGGCTCACCCCCGACTCCGATTCCCCCGGGGATCCGGCCACGCCGGAGGTACCGTGTCCACATGTCGGTTCGGACGCTGGAGGGCGATCCGAAGCTTCCGGGCGCCGAGCTCGTGCGAGCTGGGATCAGATCTCGCGGGCGGCGTCGAGTCGATCGAGACGCTCGTCGTCTCGCAGGGCGCGCCGCGGCTCACATCCCTTGGCTATCCGATCGCGGCTCCTTTTCCGTATGCCGAGCACCGGCTATACGAACTCCTTAACGAGCGGGAGCCGGACGCCGCGTACTCCCGCTACAACGCCCTGATCCGACGGAAGTCGCGGTAGAGACCGCCGCAGCAGAAGCGCGAGCTACCCTGCCCGGGCAGGCCCGACCCAGCTGGCGGAGCCGCCGAGGCGAACGACGCGGATCCAGTACCGGCTCCCGGGTCGCCCGTGGATGTCACGGAAGGCGTACGCGTGACCTCCCGCCGACCCACCGAAAACGGCGGGAAGGAGCGTCCGGCTCAGGCGCACCCGCGCGGTCGCCCTGCCTCGGTACACCTCGAAGCCGAGGATCCCCGTCTCCGCAGCGGTATTCCAGCGGATCACGACGCCGCGGGCGGTCGAGGCTGCGACGAAGGATCGGAGCACGACGGCGGTCGGCGTCGTGTCCAGGTGCAGGTCGTAGCAGTCCCCGTAGCCGTCGTTGGAGGATCCGGAGGCGCGCGTTGCCGTCTGCGTCACCCGCAGCGTCCGGGTCGTGGCCGGCACGAGCGCCTGATTGGTTCGCAGCAGCAGCTCCGTCGTGCCCGCCCGATCGCTTGACAGCACCGGACCGATCTGGAACGGGCTCCCGACCGGGCTCATGGAGCCGTCGAGGAACGCCACCGTGACGACCATGTTGTCGTCTGGCCGTCGTAGCCGCCGAGGTAGCCGCCCAGGTGCGCGTAGACGCCGCCGGCGTCGATCTCGGTCGCGGCGCCCGAGACGTCGACGTCCTGGTGCGCGGCGCTCGGCGACGCGCTTCCGCCGTAGAAGAAGTTGTTGCCGCAGTTCGGGCAACCGGGGTCGGTGGCCGAGGGGAACCCGCCGGCGCCGTAGTTGAGCGTCGTCAGCGCATCCGTGCCCGCGATCCACCCGCTCGGGGGGCTGACCGGGACGGTCATGTCGGCCTCGCCGCCGGGATTCTGCAGGACGTTCCCGACGGGCAGAGTCGCGCGCGAGCCGGCGGCGAGAGCCGCGGCGGACACACCGGCGACCGCAAGCAAGAACGCGAGCTTCCTCATGACTCCCTCCTCGTCCTCGGGTCGACCGTGCGTAGCAGCCTGGAGGAATGGTCAACCGCTACTACGCAGCGGCCGCCGCGGCAGCGGCCTCGAAGGTAAGCGCGCCTTCGGCGGCGTCCACGACAATCGTGTCGCCCTCCGCGAAGTCGCCCTCGAGCAACCGTAGAGCGAGCGGATTCTCGACCAGGCGCTGCAGCGCCCGCTTGAGCGGCCGGGCGCCGTAGGTCGGGTCCCAACCGGTCTCCGTCAGGACCTCCTTCGCCCCCGGCGTCAGCTCCAGGTCGAGGCCGCGGTCGGCGAGGCGCTCACGCAGGCGCGCCAGCTGCAGCTCGACGATCTCCGAAAGCTGCTCGCGCGTCAGCGGCGCGAATTCCACGATCTCGTCGATCCGGTTCAGGAACTCGGGGCGGAACACGTCGCGGAGCGCCTCCGCAGAACGAACGTTGGAGGTCATGATGATGACGCTGTTGCGGAAGTCGACGGTGCGGCCCTGGCCGTCGGTCAGACGCCCGTCGTCGAGGATCTGGAGCAGGACGTCGAAGACCTCGGCGTGGGCCTTCTCGATCTCGTCGAGGAGGACGACGGAGTACGGGCGGCGCCGGACGGCCTCGGTCAGCTGGCCGCCCTCCTCGTAGCCGACGTAGCCGGGCGGCGCGCCGACCAGGCGTGAGACGGTGTGCCGCTCCTGGTACTCGGACATGTCGAGGCGCACCATCGCGCGGTCGTCGTCGAACATGAACTCGGCGAGTGCCCGCGCGAGCTCGGTCTTGCCGACACCCGTCGGGCCGAGGAAGACAAAGGAGCCGATCGGGCGGTGCGGGTCCTGGAGCCCCGAGCGCGCACGGCGTAGTGCATTCGCGACCGCCTCGACGGCCTCGTCCTGCCCGACGACGCGCTCGTGGAGGCGCTCCTCCATGTGGACGAGCTTCTCGGTCTCGCCCTCGAGCAGTCGGTCGAGGGGGATGCCGGTCCAACGGCCGACGACCGCCGCGATGTCGTCCTCGTCGACCTCCTCCTTCACCATCGGTGCGCTCGCCGGCTCGCGCCGATCGGCCAGCTCCTGCTCGAGGGCGGGCAGCTCCCCATAGCGGATCTCCGCCACTCGCTGCAGGTCTCCCTGGCGCTCGGCGCGCTCGGCCTCCATGCGCAGGTCGTCGATGCGCTGCGTGATCTCCTTGACGCGGTCGAGGACCTCCTTCTCCTTCGCCCAGCGCGCGGCGAGCTCGTCCCGCCGCTCCTTGGCCTCTGCGAGCTCGCGCTCGAGCGGCTCGCGCACCTGCCTCGACTCCTTGCCCATCGCCGCTAGCTCGATCTCGAGCTGGCGCACGCGCCGGTCGGCCTCGTCGAGCTCGAGCGGCGACGAGTCGATCTCCATCCGCAGACGCGACCCGGCCTCGTCGACGAGGTCGATCGCCTTGTCCGGGAGCTGCCGGTCGGAGATGTACCGGTCGGAGAGCACCGCGGCGGCGGCGAGCGCCGCATCGCGGATCCGCACGCCGTGGTGGGCCTCGTAGCGCTCCTTGAGGCCGCGGAGGATGGCGATCGTGTCCGCCACTGTGGGCTCGCCGACGAACACCGGCTGGAAGCGGCGCTCGAGTGCTGCGTCCTTCTCGATGTGCTTGCGGTACTCGTCGAGCGTCGTCGCGCCGACTGCCCTCAGCTCGCCGCGCGAGAGCATCGGCTTCAGCAGGTTCGCCGCGTCGACAGCGCCCTCTGCGGCCCCGGCGCCGACGATCGTGTGCAGCTCGTCGATGAAGAGCACGATCTCACCGGCCGCACCCCGGATCTCGTTCAAGACCGCCTTCAGGCGCTCCTCGAACTCGCCGCGGTACTTCGAGCCCGCGAGGAGCGCGCCGATGTCGAGCGCCCACACTCGCTTCCCGTTGAGGCCTTCCGGAACGTCGCCCGCTACGATCCGCTGGGCAAGGCCCTCGACAATCGCGGTCATCCCCACCCCGGGCTCGCCGATCAGCACGGGATTGTTCTTCGTGCGGCGAGAAAGCACCTGGATCACGCGCCGGATCTCCTCGTCGCGGCCGATGACAGGGTCGAGCTTTCCCTGCTCGGCGAGCTCGGTCAGATCGCGACCGAACTTCTCGAGCGCCTGGTAGGAACCCTCAGGATCCTGTGAGGTGACGCGTTGCGAGCCGCGCACCTGGCGCAGGCGGTTCAGCAGCTCGTCGCGCGGTACGAGCTCGAGTGCGAGCAGCAGGTGCTCGGTCGAGACGTACTCGTCCTCGAGCGCCCGCATCTCCTTCTCGGCGCGGTCGAGGATGCGCGAAAACGCCGGCGAGGCCTGCGGCTGCTGGGCGCCGCCCTGAACCGCCGGCCTGCGCGCGAGATCGGCCTCCGCCTTCGCGCGGACCTCGGGGGCGCGCTCCGCGAGGAGCGTCGTCGGGAGCTCCTGGTCGAGGAGGGCGAGCACGAGGTGCTCGGGCCAGACTTCCGGGTTCCCGCGCCGGCGCGCGAGCTCCTGCGCGGCGGCGATCGCCTTCTGGCTCTTGATCGTGAGTCGGTTGAAGTCCATTTCGCTATCGCTTCCTGGTGACGAGGGTGACTGTCTGGGAGATCGGCACGAGGTCTCGCCGGTAGGTCTTGTGGACCGCGTCGATCGCCTCACGCATCTCACGCTCGAGGCGCTCCATGCGCGCCTGCATACGGCGGAGCTCGTCCTCGAGCCGCAGGACGTGCTCGACGCCAGCGAGGTTGAGCCCGAGTTCCGTCGTCAGCCGCTGGATCAGCTTCAGCCGTTCGAGGTCGCGCTCCGAGTAGAGCCGGGTGTTCCCCGCCGTGCGCTTCGGGCGCACGAGCCCCTTCTGCTCGTAGATGCGCAGCGTCTGCGGGTGCATGCCGACGAGCTCGGCGGCGACGGAGATCATGTAGCGCGGCCGGTCGTCCATCAGCTACCCACCAGCCGTTCGCGAGGGTCCTCGCGCGATACCTTCCGCAGCTCCTCCAGCGCCTCGCGCTCCTTCTTCGTCAGCTTCTTCGGCACCGAGATGCGCAGGCGTGCCAGAACGTCGCCCTTTCCGGCTCCGTTCAGCTTTGACGCACCGCGGCCACGGATGCGCAGGAGCTTCCCGTCCTGGGAGCCTGCCGGCACCTTCAGCGACACCGGGCCTTCCGGAGTCGGCACCTCGACCGTCGCTCCGAGCGCCGCCTCGGGATACGTCACGGGCACCTCTACGACGAGATCCGCGCCGCGACGCTCGTAGACCTTTGAGGGGGCGACGCGCGTGACGACGAAGAGATCGCCCGCCGGAGCCCCCCCGTAACCGGCCTCGCCCTTCCCCTTCAGGCGGATGCGCGTTCCATCCTTGACGCCGGCAGGGATCTTCACCGAGTACCGCTTTGTGCGGCGCTCGCGTCCGGTGCCGTGACAGGCCGAACACGGATCCTCGATGACCGTGCCGTTGCCGCGGCAGCGCGGGCAGGGCTGCGAGAGCGCGAACATCCCCTGGTTGTCCACGAGGACGCCGCGGCCCTTGCACTCCGGACAGACCCTCGGCGCCGTCCCCGGCTTCGCGCCGGAGCCGCCGCACTCCCTGCAGGCGGTCTCCACCTCGACCGGGATGCGCGTCTCGAGGCCACGGAGCGCGTCGTCGAAGGAGAGGTTCACCTCTACTTCGAGGTCAGCGCCTCGCTGACCGCGCGGCTGCGACCGGCCGCCCCGGGAGGCGCGCCCGCGCCCGAAGAGTCCGCCGAAGATGTCGCCCAGGTCGCCCAGGTCGCCGAAGTCGAAGTTCACCCCGCCGCCGGGTCCGCCGGGGCCGGCCCGTCCGTTCGTCGAGCCGTAAGTGTCGAAGGCTTTCCGCTTCTCGGGGTCGGAGAGCACGTCGTAGGCGCCCTGCACCTCCTTGAAGCGGTCCTCCGCCGACTTGTCGTCGGGGTTGCGGTCGGGGTGGTACTGCCGCGCGAGCTTGCGGTAGGCCTTCTTGATCTCCTCGCCGGAGGCGTTCTTCGCGACTCCGAGCACCTCGTAGGGGGTCCTAGCCATCGGGCACGGTCTTCCCGGCCGCCGCGACGACCACCTGCGCGGGACGCAGGACTCGGTCGCCGAGGCGGTAGCCCTTCTGGGCGACCTCGAGGATCGAGCCCTCGGCCCGGTCCGGCGCGGGCTGCGTGAGCAGCGCCTCATGGACGTGCGGGTCGAACTGCCCGTTCGTCTCGATCTCGGCCAGCCCCTCACGCTCCAGCAGGCCGGCGAGGGAACGATGCACGAGCTGGACGCCCTCCTCGAGCTTCGCCTCCTCATGCTGCTCCGCAGCGACGAGCGCCCGCTCCAGATTGTCGAGCACCGGCAGGAGCTCCTTGACCAGCCGCTCACCGGCGCGGGGGGGCCCGCCCGGCAGGGGGGGCCCGCCCCCCCCGGGGGGGGTGTGGGGTTAAAGCCAGAAACCCAGGGGCCCGACGAGGAGGGGAAGGCGGGGAGGAGAGAGGGGGC
>JBBQDZ010000140.1:0-6302 GCA_038320185.1 Gaiellales bacterium | reverse complement strand
GCCGCGCAAGAACGGCATCGGCGAGGCATCTAGTGAGGTATGACCCCGCCAGGAGCGCAGCGCTCGCACACGGACCGGGCCTTCGAGCGGCTCTACCGGCGCCACGTCGGCGAGGTGTACCGGTACGCCCTCGCCATGCTCCAGCACGCCTCGGACGCCGAGGACGTGACGCGGGCCACATTCCTGAACGCCAACCGCGCTTACGAGCGGGGTGAGCGGCCGGAGAAGCTCCAGAACTCGCTGCTCGCGATCGCGCACAATGTTTGCCGGCAACGCTTCCGTCAGGCATCGCGAAAACCGACAGGGGTCAGCCTCGAGAAGGAGCTGGCCGCGGCGGCTCGCTCCGACGATACGCCCACGGCGCAGGACATCGGGCGGGCGCTCTGCCAGCTCGCGTTCAGCCAGCGCGCGGCGCTCGTGATGCGAGAGATCGAGGGCCGATCCTACGCCGAGATCGCGGACGTGCTTCAGATCTCTGTCCGGGGGGTGGAGACACTTCTTCTCCGCGCCCGAAGTGCCCTGCGGGAGCAGCTCGACGGAGCGCTCACGTGCGCGCAGGCGGAGCTCGCGATCTCGAGACTGGTCGACGGTCGCCTCCGCAGGCGTGGTCGTCGGGGGCTTCGCGCCCACGAGCGGGAGTGCGCCGAGTGCGCGACGCTTGCGGGCAGGCAGCGGGCCCAGCGCGCAGCCTGGGCGGGTCTCGCGACGATGCCGGTCCCGGCAAGCCTCGTCTCGTTTTGCGGGAGCGGGGATGCAACCGCCGGCCGGAGTGAGCTCCCGAGTGTCGCGGCAGGCTCCTCCGCAGGCGGGACAGTGGCGCGCGGCCGGGCGGTGCCCTCCAGAAAAGGCGGTTCGGTACCGAGGAACTAGGGCCGACGTTCGAGGTCCGGAGTAATCGCTAGTCTGTAAGGAGGGGACGCGGCCTCGTCCCTTGATCCGGGGTTCGCCCCGGACCTCTCTCCCTAGAGCGCCGCCCCTTGCCGCAAGGGGGCGGCGCTCGTTTTTTGGGTAGCCTCGCGCGAACGAAAGGAGCTGGATGGGGATCATGAACAAGCGGAACGCCTTCCTTGGCTGGGCCGTCTGGAACCTCGGGAAGCGGGTCGCCAAGCGCAAGGCGCGCAATGCAGTGCCGGGCGCGGGCGGAGGCGGTGGCGGTAAGGCCAAGAGCGCCGGAGCAGTCGTGGCCGTTCTGGCAGCCGCCGCCGGCGCGTTCTGGTTCTGGCACAGGCGCGGCTCCGGCGACGAAGGGGGCCCTGGCTCCAACGACTTCTGACGCGGGCGCCGGGGTCCGCCACCGCTCGTCGCTCTTCCTCGTGCCGCGCAGCGACCGCGGCCAAGCGGCCTAGGATGGACGCGTGCGGGTTGCGCTCGTCACAGGCGCCAACAGCGGCATCGGCTACGCCGTGGCGAAGCGGCTCCTCACCGACGGTTACGCCCTCGGCTTCGCGACGCAGGATCGCGAGGAGGGCAAGGTCGAGGCGTTCGACCGGCTGGCGCACCTGGGACCGGTCCACTGGGTCTCGGGGAACCTGAGCGACGCCGAGGTGCCCGCGCGCCTCGTCTCGGAGACCGTCGCCGTGTTCGGCCGCCTTGACGTGCTCGTCAACAACGCCGGACTCTCGACGGCGAGACCCGCTCTCGAGCTGACCGCGGAGGACTTCGACCTCACCTTCGCCGTCGACGTGCGTGCCGCGCTGCTGGCCTCGCAGGCCGCTGCGCGGGCGATGGAGGGCGGCGGCGTCATCGTCAACATCACCTCGATCCACGAGACGACGCCGCGCCCCGGCTTCGCCGTCTACGCCTCGGCGAAGGCCGCGCTCGGGATGCTCACGCGCTCGCTCGCCCTCGAGCTCGCCCCGCTTTCGATCCGCGTCAACGCCGTCGCGCCCGGCGCGATCGCGACACCGCGCAACACCGAGGCGGAGGCGCTCTCCTCGGAGGTGCCGCTCGGCAGACCCGGGCGCCCGGACGAGGTGGCCGCGGTCGTCGGCTTCCTCTGCTCCGACGGCGCCAGCTACGTCACCGGCGCGAGCTGGCTCGTCGATGGCGGCGCGGCTCAGCAGGTGATCGACCGGCCCGCCATCAGCCACTGAGCCGATCCGCCCCGGGTGTAAGCCCGAAAGCGCCCGCGGGCTCCCGGCGCGGCTCCGGTTGCGGTCCTGAGGCCGACCTACAATGGCGCTCCCGTGCCCTCCTGCCCGCCGTCGTTCGTCCATCTGCACGTCCACTCCGAGTACTCGATCCTCGACGGTGCCTGCCGGATTCCCGCGCTTGCAGCCCGCGCGGCCGAGCTCGAGATGCCGGCGGTCGCCCTCACCGATCACGGTTCCCTCGCCGGTGCGATCGAGCTCTACCGGGAGGCGCGCAAGGTCGGCGTCAAGCCGATCGTCGGCTGCGAGGTCTATGTCGCCGACGACCGGCGGGCCCAGACGAAGGGCTATGCGCACCTGACGTTGCTCGCGGAGCGAAACGAGGGCTACGCGAACCTGATCAAGCTCTCCTCGCTCGGCTACCTCGAGGGCTACTACTACAAGCCAAGGGTCGACTGGGAGCTCCTGGAGCGCCACTCGGAGGGGCTCGTCGCGCTCTCGGGGTGCCTCTCCGGTCGAGTCAGCAAGGCGCTCGAGGAGAGTCGCCCGAAGGACGCGGCCGCCGACCTCGACCGGCTGGCGCAGATCTTCGGTCGCGACTCCACCTACGTCGAGATCCAGAACGCGGGCCTCGAGCCGCAACAGCGCATCAACCCCGCGCTGGCGGAGCTCGCGGCGACCGCGAAGCTGCCGCTCGTGGCCACGGGCGACGTCCACTACCTCCGCCACGAGGATGCCCGGGCCCACGAGGCGCTGCTCTGCATCCAGTCCGGCGACTCGCTGCGCAACCCGAATCACTGGCGCTTCGACACCGATCAGTTCTATTTCAAGACCGCCGAGGAGATGGCACTCGACTTCCCGGGGAACGACGAGGCGATGCGCCGCACGCTCGAGATCGCCGAGCGCTGCACGGTGACGATCGAGCTCGACCGGATCCTGCTGCCCCGCTACCCGGTACCGGACGGGCGCGAGGCCTTCGACTACCTCGTCGAGCTCTGCGAGAAGGGCCTCTCGCGCCGGTACGACAAGGTCACGCCGGAGCTGCAGGAACGCCTGCGCTTCGAACTGAAGACGATCCGCGAGATGGGATTTGCTGACTACTTCCTCATCGTCTGGGACTTCATCGCGTTCTCGAAGCGCAGCGGGATCTCGGTCGGGCCAGGGCGGGGTTCGGCGGCGGGGTCGCTCGCCGCCTACTGCCTCGAGATCACCGACGTCGACCCGATCCGCTACGGCCTCCTCTTCGAGCGCATGCTCAATCCCGGACGCAAGTCGATGCCGGACATGGACATCGACTTCGCGGTCGAGGGGCGTGACCGCGTCATCAACTCCGTGGCCGAGAAGTCCGGCCGCGACCGGGTCGCCCAGATCATCACCTTCGGGACGATGGCCGCTCGCGCAGCCGTGCGCGACGCCGGCCGCGTGCTGGAGATTCCGTACGGGACCGTCGACCGGATCGCCAAGCTGATCCCCGAAGGGCCCGGCCAGACTCTCGACGCGTGCCTCAGATCGGGGCAGGACCTGAAGGCCGCCTACGAGGCCGATCCGATCGCGAAGGAGATCGTCGACCTGGCGAAGCCGCTCGAGGGTCTCGTTCGCCAGGACGGCATCCACGCCGCCGGGGTCGTGATCGGGGCTGCGCCCCTGACGGACGTCGTGCCGCTCCAGCAGAAAGGCGCTGACCAGGAGGTCGTCACCCAGTTCTCAGGCGGTGACGTGGAGGCTCTCGGGCTCCTCAAGATCGACTTCCTCGGCCTGCGCAACCTCGACGTCATCGACGAGGCGGTCGAGCTGGCGGGTGGGCTCGACATCGGCGCGATCTCGCTGGACGACCGGAAGACCTACGAGATGCTGGCTCGCGGCGAGGCGACCGGGGTCTTCCAGTTCGAGTCGCCGGGCATGCGTGACGCGCTGCGGCAGGTGAAGCCGACCGAGTTCGAGGATCTGATCGCGCTCGTCGCGCTCTACCGCCCGGGGCCTATGGGCTACATCCCCGTCTACGCCCGGCGGAAGGCCGGCCACGATCAGGTCAGCTATCCCGATCCGCGTCTCCGGGAGATCACCGAGGGCACCTACGGGATCTGCATCTACCAGGAGCAGTACATGGAGATCGCCAAGCATCTCGCAGGCTTCACCCCGGCCGAAGCGGACGATCTGCGCAAGGCGATCGGCAAGAAGATCCACACGCTCATGGCCTCCCTCAAGGAGAAGTTCCTCGAGGGCTGCGCGGGCCATGGCGTCTCGCTCGCGGTGGCGAAGCAGCTGTGGGACGACATGGAGAAGGCGCAGGACTACTCGTTCAACAAGTCGCACGCCGCGTGCTACGCCCTGATCGCCTACCGGACGGCGTACCTGCGCGCGCACCATCCGCACGCCTACATGGCCGCCCTCATCTCGTCGGTGATGAATACGAAGGATCGCGTGCCGTTCTACGTGAACGCGTGCGACGAGCTCGGCATCGAGGTGCTGCCGCCCGACGCCAACCGCTCGGCCTGCGACTTCGCCGTTGTCGAGGGGAAGATCCGCTTCGGCCTCAACGCGGTCAAGAACGTTGGAGACACCGCTGCCCGCGCGATCGTGGCGGCGCGCGAGGCCGGCGCGTTCACGTCCATCTGGGACTTCACGGAGCGGGTCGATCCGCAGGTCGTGAACAGGCGCGCTCTCGAGTCGCTCGTGAAGTGCGGTGCGCTCGACTCGCTCGGGTCGCCGCGCAAGGGCATGCTCGAGGTGCTCGACCAGGCTCTTGCCTGGGGGAACAAGGCGACGGCCGACCGCCTCGCCGGTCAGAGCTCGCTCTTCGACCTCGGCACCGAGGTCAGCGATCGGGTCGAGCGGCATCACGCGATGGTGCCCTCGGGCGAGTTCGAGAAGCCGGAGCTGCTTCGCCTCGAGAAGGAGACGCTCGGCCTCTACGTCTCCGAGCATCCGCTCCACGCGATCCGCGACCAGCTTCGCCGCAAGGCCGACTGCACCCTGGCCGAGGTCGAGCGGCGCCGGGACGGCGAGATCGTGACCGTCGGCGGCATCGTGGGCGCGCTCAGGCAGCTGACGACGAAGAAGGGCGAGCCGATGGTCTTCATGCGGCTCGACGACTTCACGGGCGGCTGCGAGGTCGTCGTCTTCAACTCGGTCTACGCGGCCGCGCGCGGGCTCTGCGAGATCGACCGCATCCTCGTCGTGAAGGGCCGGGTCGACCACAAGCAGGAGGGCGAGACGAAGCTGATCGCGATCGAGGCGTCTGCCTTCGAGGCAATTCCCGAGCGGCGCGAGGTGCGCCTGCACTTCGACGCCCGGAAGGCGCACTCTGGGATCGTCCGGGAGCTGGCGACGCTCGTGAAGGACTTTCACGGAGAAGCGCCTGTCTACCTGGCGCTCGAGACCTCGGTCGGCCCGAGGACGCTCGCGCTCGGCGCCGGTTACTGCGTGCGCCCCGAGCCCGATTTCTTCGCCGAGGTGCGATCGCTCCTGGGCGAGGCTGCGATCTCCTAGCTCGGCACCCGGCTCGGTTAAATCTCGGTTAATTCGTCAGATCACCCGGAATGGAGACATCCGCTGCGCTCGTTTGAACGAATATGCGAGTGAGAAGCGATACCCGAAACGAGGGGCACAATGCCTGCGGCTGACCTACAACTCCCGGTAACCGAGCAAGAGCGTATCGAGCGCTGGCGCGCCGAGGAGCTGGAGCGAGCCGGTTACGACGTCCTGGAGGCGGCGGAGCTCGCCGCTCGCACCGACATCGACCTTCACCTCGCGGTGGAGCTGATCGAGCGTGGGTGCCCCCACGACGTAGCGACCCGCATCCTGCTCTAGCGTCCCTTCCTCGCCGGCGGGGTGGGCCAGTCCCGCACCGTGACGCGGCACGGCCTGCGGGCGCTCCACGAGCAGCGTCCGGGCGCGCCCGGCAGAATCCCCGCTCGTGCACGCGCTCCTCGCATCGATCCCCTCGCCGAGCTCCGGCGTCCGCCACCTCGGCCCGCTGACGCTCCACATGTACGGGCTGATGCTGCTGCTCGCGATCGCAGCCTGCATCCTCGTGACGGGCATCCGCTGGCGCGCGCAGGGCGGCGACTGGGACCTCGTGTTCCGCGTCGCGGTCTGGGGGGTGGCCTTCGGCATCGTTGGAGCGCGCGCCTACCACGACGTGACGAGCTGGAACGAGGTGCCGAAACCGTGGTGGGGGCTGTTTGCCGTGTGGCAGGGAGGGCTCGGAGT
>JBBQDZ010000139.1:0-6312 GCA_038320185.1 Gaiellales bacterium | reverse complement strand
TATCGAACCCTCGAGCTACGGATGACCGCTGCGGCGCACTTCATGCACCACGTCTACGGGCCCTTCGACGCGCCCCTAACGATCCGGCCGCCCCTCATCCGATAAGACCACGGTCGCAGCCGGAGGCGGGACATGTCCACGCTGCCCCGCCGGCCGGCGCCGGCGGGGACGTGGCCCGAGCCCATGAGCAGGCGAAAGTCCGGAACGGCCAGGTTCGGGAGCCTGACCCCCGAACCTGGCCACTGGGGACGCGGCCGGAAGCTACGCCGGCGGGCGCTGCTCGCGCTCCAGGGTCTCCTGGTGGCACGGCGCGCCCTCGAAGGCGGCCAGGCCGGCTGGCGTGCGGCGGCGAGGCCGCTTTCGCAGCGCGGCGGCGAGCACCGCCGAGGCGCCGACCGCGCCGCCGAGGAGGAAGGAGCGGAAGCGCTCGCGCCGGTCCTCGCTGTCCATGACACGATTCTAAGGTGGTGATCTGCACGCTCGGGGATGCGCTCCTGGACATCGTCGTACGACTCGAGCGGCCGCTCGCCGCTGGCGACGACGTCGTCGCCGTGACGACCCTCGAGCCGGGCGGCCAGGCGGCGAACGTAGCCGCCTGGGCAGCGGCCCTCGGCGCGGAGGCGCGATTCCTCGGCCGCCTCGGCGACGACGAGGGAGGCCAGCTCGTCGCGGCGGCGCTTCGAGACCGTGGAGTCAGGCTGGACGGCCCCCCTCGGCTCGGGCGAAACGGGGTCGTCGTCTCGCTCGTCGAGCCGGGCGGCGCGCGAACGATGGCCTCCGACCGCGGTGTCGCGCCCGAATTCGGCCCCCACGAGCTGGAGCCTCGGTGGCTCGAGGGCTGCGACTGGCTCCATGTCGCGGGCTACAGCCTGCTGCGCAGTCCGATCGACGCTGCCTCGCTCGCCGCCGGGGTCCTCGCGAGGCGCGCCGGCGCCCGTGTGAGCGTCGACGTCTCGTCGTCTGAGACGGTCGCCGCGTACGGCCCGGCGCAGTTCGCTGCGCTGCTGCACGAACTCGAGCCGGACGTGCTCTTCGCAACCGAGCCGGAACTGGCCGTGCTGGACGGAGCCGTCTCGTCGCCGACGGTCGTCGTCAAGCGCGGCCCGCGCGGCTTCGTGATCCGGCAGGACGACAAGGAGCAGGAGTACGAGGCGGACCCGGTCGATGCCATCGACTCCACGGGCGCCGGCGACGCCCTTGCCGCAGGCTTTCTCGTCGGCGGGGCCGGTCTGGCGCGTGAGGCGGCGGCCCGCTGCGTTGCGAAGGTCGGAGCGATGCCGTGAGAAACCTGCTCCGCCTCACGCCCGAGATCGCCTTCGCCCTCGAGCGACGCGAGCCAGTCGTCGCGCTCGAGACGACCCTCGTCGCGCACGGCTTCCCGTCGCCGGAAGGCGCCGCCGTCGCGCTGGAGTCGGAGCGCCGCGTGCGCGCCGCCGGGGCGATTCCGGCGACGATCGGGATCATCGACGGGTGCGTGCGCGTGGGGCTCGCCGAGGAGGAGCTCCACCGGTTCGCGCTGGCGGGGATAGAGGCCCGTAAGGTGGGACCTCGCGACCTCGCAGCGTGCGCCGTCCAGGGCGCTCTCGGCGCAACCACGGTCGGTGGAACCCTCGCCGTCTGCCGCCTCGCGGGCATCCGCTTTCTGGCGACGGGAGGGCTCGGCGGGGTGCATCGCGGCTTCCCGGATCCACCGGACGTCTCGGCCGACCTCGCCGAGCTGGCGCGCGCGGAGGTGCTCGTGGTCTGCGCGGGGGCGAAGTCCCTGCTGGACGTGCCCGCGACGGCCGAGGTGCTCGAGTCCCTCGGCATCCCGGTTCTCGGCTGGCGTACGGACGAGCTGCCGCTCTTCTACGCAGCCCGTGGCGGGCCGCCGGTCTCCGCGAGGGTCGAGTCGGCCGAGGAGGCGGCGCGCGTAGCAGCCGCGCATTGGCAGCTCGCCCGGCAAGCGGCGGTCGTCCTCGCGCGGCCGCCGGACGAGAGCCTCGACGACGTGGAGCCGTTGATCGAGCGCGGCATCGCGACCGCCCGCGACCGCGGCGTCACAGGCCAGGGCGTCACGCCCTTCGTACTCGCCTTCCTGCACGAGGAGAGCCGGGGTCGAACTCTCACCGCCAACCGCCGGCTGATCGCCGACAACGCCGCTCTCGCCGGCGAGGTGGCCCGCGCTTTCGCGGGGCTCGAATGAGGCCGACAAACGACAACCTCCGACTGGAGCCGCGCACCTCGTTCGACGGCCCGACGCTCGAGTTCGAGCTGCCGGGCCTCGAGATCGGGATCGCCGAATACGAGGAGGGGCCCACCGGCTGCACCGTCTTCTCGTTTCTACCGGGAGGCGCCGCCTGCGCCACCGACGTCCGCGGCGGCTCTCCAGGCACCCTCGGCGGCTACGAGTGGGTGCACGCGATCTGCCTCGCAGGCGGCTCCCTCTACGGTTTGGAGGCTGCGATAGGAGTCGCCGCCGAGATCTTCGCGGCGCGCGAGTACGCGACCGGCTGGCTCGAGATCCCGCTCGTCTCGGGAGCAATCGTCTTCGACTGGGGCCCGCGCGACAACGCCGTCTACCCGGACAAGGCGCTCGGCCGGGCGGCACTGCGCGCCGCGCGCCCGGGCGTCTTTCCGCAGGGTCCCCGCGGAGCAGGTCGTTCGGTGACGGCCGGCAAGACGTTCGACTACGCGGAAGGCGAGCCGGCCGGCCAGGGGGCCGCCTTCCGCCGAGTTGGCGAGACGAGGATCGGCGTCTTCACCGTCGTGAACGCCGTCGGCGCGATCGTCGATCGCGGCGGCAACATCGTCCTCGGACATCTCGACGCGAGGACGGGGACGCGGCGTGCGCTCGTGCCCGGCATAGAGGAACGGCTCAGCGCGGGCCTCCCGGTACGGCCACCGCCGGGCAACACCACGCTCACCGTCCTCGTCACGAACCAGCGGCTGGACGACCGGTCGCTGCGCACGCTTGCCCGGCAGGTTCACGCGTCGATGGCGAGGGCGATACAGCCCTTTCACGCGCTCGTGGACGGGGACGTTCTCTACGCGGTGACGACGAACGAGGTCGAGCCAGGGCTGCTCGACAGCATCGGCCTCGGCATCGTCGCCTCGGAGGTCGCCTGGGACGCGGTGCTTGCCGCTGTTCCCTCCGCTACGTGAGCTGCTCGAGGAAGTCGTCGATCTCGATCGCCTCGAACGCCTGAAGCTTCGAGCTTCCCCTTGCGCCAAGGGCGACCGACACCTTCGCAATCGTCGCCGCGTTCGGCGCCTCGACGACGTTCACGAAGTCGTAGGGTCCGAGCAGCGCCCACTGGTGAATCACCTGCGCGCCGAGCTCCTCGATGTCACGGTTGACCTCACGGAGCCGGTCGGGGTTCGACTTGAGCGTCTGTACGCCTTGCGGCGTCAGCGTCGTCAGCATCAGGTACTTCGGCATTGCGCCTCCTCCTCGGGGTCGGGCGCGAGCTTACTGCGCGCGCCGCTTGGTCGAAGTAGAGGAGCGCGCCTCCGAGGAACAGGACCGGCGAGATCACGACAAGCGAGAGGAACGCGGCCGCCGAGCGGGCGGCCTCGCCCTGTCCTCGGAGCACGAAGAAGAGCACCGTCGAGGTCAGGAAGCCGGTGATGACGAGCGTCGCGAGCGAGCCAGCAGCGTGGACGTAGTCCGCCCGGGCCAGCACCACAGCCCGGCGCAGCCCGCCGCGCAGGTCGAGCCCCTCGAGCAGGACCGCCGGCACGGCCAGCCCGACGAAGGCCAGCCAGAGAACAGCCGGAAGGACGAAGACGCTCACGAGGAAGGGCACCGGCAGGAACACGAGCCAACCCACGCCGATCGCATCGAGGAGCCTCCGGCCTTCGACGGGCCGCTCGCCGACGACGAGAGTGGCAGCGGCAAACGAGGCGCTCATCAGCAGCGCGCCCGCGGTGAGGACGAACGCCAGCCGCCACCAGCCGCCGATGAGCGCCAGGCCGAGGCCAGTGGCTGCGGGGCCGACGCCCAGCGCGACAGAGCGCCAGAAGCGTGACCCGTAGATGCGCAGCGTCTCTGCGACGAGCTGCCCGACGGTTCGTTCGGCCGGCGGGAGCGGCGGCGGGAGCGGCTCCCGGCCGCGCTTCTGCTTCGGCCGGACCACGATGGAAACCGTAGCGGGCGTCAGGCCCGAATCGGGCTGAGCCAGAGGCGCGCGCGCCACGCGCCCGCAGCCGCGACCATGGCGGCCCCCGCGAGGATCAGAAGCGACTGCGCGGCCACCGCGAACGCCACGGCGCGCGAGGCGTCGACGCCGCTCGCGACGAGGATCGCGGCCCCGGCACCGGCCTGGGTTGCCGCGCCCGCCGGCGCGACGGGGAGCGCAGCCGACGCGGCCGAGGCGCAGAGGAACCCGAGCGCGAGCGGAATCGAGGCGCCGAAGCCGAACGCCTGCAGGAGCAGGAGCAGGGCACCCGCGCGCACGATCCAGGAGAGCGAGACGAGAAGCCACGCCTTGGAGGCCTCCCGGGGGCAGGCGCAGTGCTCGCGCACCCAACCCGACAGCCTGAAGCGAATCAGGCGTCTGGTGGAGACGAGCCGGCGCAGGCCGAGGACGACCGCGGCGGCGGCGATCCCGGCGGCAGCGACCACCACGAGCCCAACCCGGAAGATCCCGGAGCTCGCCGAGACGCCGGCCGCGACCGCGGCGAGCGGCGTCAGCGCGGCGCTGTCCACGAGCCCGAGCAGCAGCAGCGAGACGCAGACTCCGGCAAGACCCGTGCGCGAGCCAGGGTAGCGCCGGACGACGGCGATCCGGACGGCCTCGTCGAACCGACCCGGAAGAGCGACGCCGGTCACCGAGGCGGCGCCGCCGGCGGCGGCGAGCGCCAGCGGAGTAGGGCGCTCGCCCGGAGCGAACAGACGCTGCCACCCGTATGCCTTGAACCCGTAGGCGCACAGGAAGAGCACACCGGCACCCGCGAGCCCGGGGGCGCTAGCGTGCGCGAGCGGCCACCCCGCGCGGCTGAAGTGTAGGACGACGAGTGTCGTCACCGCCAAGGCGAGGCCGACCGAACCGAGGTTGAACACGAGTCGCGCTCGTCGCGAGCGCGCAAGCCACAGCGCGGCACGCGCGAGCGCGCCTATCGAGAGATTGAGTTGAAAGATGAGAGAGGTGACCCCGACCTACGACAAGCAGCGTAGCCGAGATCCTCGGCGACGGCCCCGTGGGATCCCTGAGTCGATCACCGGCCGGCGCACTTCTCGGCCCGCTTGATCGCGTGGTGAACCTGGCCGTTTCCCGGTTCGAGGACGTCGGCCCGCCGAAGGTGGTCGAGAGCCTCGCCACAGCGGCCGAGCTCGACGAGCGTGTAGCCGAGGTTGTAGCTCGCGTAGCCCTCGTAGGGATCGGCCGGCCCCACACCTTGAAGCTTTGCGACGGCCTCTTGTAGGAGCGGCAGCGCGGCCGCATAGTCGCCCGCCTGCATCCGCGCATAGCCCTGGTCGTTCAGCGTGTGGCCATCGGCGGCGCTCGGCGGCGGCGGCGCAGGAGGCGGGGGCGGGGGCGGTGCTGCGACGGGCGGCGCGACCGTCGTCGACTGCGTCACCGTCTGGCGAACAGTGGTTCCGGGGGCGGTGACCTTCCTGACGACTGTCACAGCCGCGTGTCCGCCACCGCCGTGGCTGAGGATCGCCGCGAGCGCGATCCCCGCTGCAGCTGCGGCGAGGAATGCAAGCAACAATGGCAGGCGCCGTCCCTTGCGGGAGGGCCTTCGATACGAAGGCTGTCGCGCGCTCTCCGGCCGCGGAGGAAGAAACAGCGGCGCCAGCCGCTGCGTGGCGCCTGCCGAACGATCCAGAGCGGCCCGCAGCTCGGCGACGAAGTCGGCACAGGTCGGGAAGCGGGCGGCGGGCTCCTTCGCGAGCGCGCGCTCGAGCACCCGGTCGAGCTCGCACGGAATTTCGGGCCGGCGGGCGCAGAGCGAGGGAAGACGTGCGTGCAGATGCGCCGAGGCCTCCGCGGTCGGGGACTCGCTCCGGAAGGGTCGCTCGCCCGCGAGGAGCTCCCAGGCGGTCACCCCGAGCGCGTACCTGTCGCTCGCAGCGGTCGCGGGCTCCCCCCGCGCCTGCTCCGGTGCCAGGTAGCCCGCGGTGCCGAGGATCGTCCCCGTCAGCGTCAGCGAGTTCAGCCCGACCGCGCTCGCGACACCGAAGTCGGCGACCCGCACGCGCTCGTCCCGGTCGAGCAGGATGTTCGCCGGCTTGACGTCGCGGTGGACGATGCCGTTCCGGTGGGCCGCGTCGAGCGCAGTCGCGGCCTGCTCGAGCCACTCGAGCACCTGCTCGGGACGCTGCGC
>JBBQDZ010000138.1:0-6324 GCA_038320185.1 Gaiellales bacterium | reverse complement strand
GTGTACTCGATCTCCATGCTGACCGGCCCCGAGAATCCCGAGCGGGCGATGTCGTGCAGGATCGAGCGCAGGTCGAGGTCGCCCTCCCCGAGCGGCGGGAAGTCGAGTGATCCGCGGCCGCCGCGCTTGTCTTTCAAATGGACGTGGCCGAGCCGGCCGAGCGCATGCCCTACGTCCTCCTCGGGCGATGCTCCGGTGTAGTAGACGACGTTGCCGGGGTCGTAGTTGATCCGGATCCATTCGTGGCCGATGGTGTCGAGCAGGGTCACGCCCTCCCGTGCGGTCGGCATCAGGTTCGAATCGGTCTCGATGCAGAGCCGGACGCAAAGCGCCTGCGCCTCGTCGGCGATCGCGCGGACGTTGTCGACGAACGCCGAGCGCTCCTCGGGGGTCTCCGCGTCGCCCGTGAACGTGTTCAGCACGAGGATGCCGAGCTCCGAGCCCGCGCGGAGAACGCTCCTGAGCCGTCGCTTGCCCTCCTCGGTGTGCAGCTGGGCGTGCCCGCTCATGCTGACGCAGCGCAGACTGTTGCGCTCGAGGAGCGACCGGCAGGCGCCGATCGTCTCCGGAGTCAGGTCGTCGGGGTCGAGGTGCTCGAGGAAGCCCTTGACGGCTCCGATCTCGACGTTCTCGAACCCCGCGCGCGCGAGGCCCTCGAGCGCCTGCTCGAGCGTGTACGGCTTGAAGCAGATGCTCGAGCCGGTCTGGATCCAGCTCATGATGCGCTCCTCTCCGAGGGCAGCTCGAGGCCCCAGACGTCGCGGTGGAAGTCGGTGAAGCCGCGCGGATAGTCCCAGGTGTCGATCGCGCAGTCGAGGACAGCCGAGACGCCCTGGTCGTTGGCCTCCCGGGCACGGGCAAGCGCACCGGCGATCTCGCGCGAATCGGTGAGGCGCACGGCGCGCGCACCGCACGCCTGCGCGATCGCGGAGAAGTCCGGGTTGGCTTCGAAGTCCGTCGCGACGTACCGCTCGCCGGTTGCCCGCTGGATCCACTTCGACCAGCCGAGCGAGGCATTGTTCAGGACGATCCAGGTGACAGGCGCCCGGTACTGCGCCGCCGTCGGTAGCTCCTTCATGGCCATCTGGAAGGCGCCGTCACCTGTGACGCAGACGACGTACGCCTCGGGCCGCGCGAGCTTCGCCCCGATCGCGCCGGCCACGCCGGAGCCCATGCAGGTCTGCTCGGCCGGGGCGACGCAGCCGCGTTCCGCCGTCACCTTCAGGTACGGGCAGTAGTACGACCACAGATCCTGGCCGCCGTTCTCGTTCACGAGCACGTAGTTCGGCCCGAAGGCCTCCGCAACCGCGTGGACGATCTGGCGGGTCTTCAGCGGCTCGTCCCCGGGCGCGCACTCCTTTGCGACCTGCGCCTCGAAACCGGCTTTAAAGGCTTGGAGCTCCCCGGTCCACGGACGCCCTTCTACCTCCGGGACGGCCGCCGCGAGCTGCTCCAGGACGAGGCGCGCGTCCCCCGCGATCGGCACCTCCGGCCGAATGTTCCGCCCTAGCTCGAACGGATCGATGTCGACCTGCACGACGCGCGCGCTTGCCGGAAAGAGCTGCCACAGCCCACTCTGGAACTCCTCCATCCGCGTCCCGAGGAGCACGACGGCGTCGGCCTCGTCGAGCGCCTTCGCACTCGAGTCCGTGCGGTAGAGGCCGACCAGGCCGAACGCCAGCCGATGCTCCTCCGAGATCGACCCGCGCCCGGACGGTGTCGTCAGCACGGGTGCGTCGAGCCGCTCCGCGAGCGCGGCTAGGGCGGCTTCGGCTCCAGAGAGGCCCGTGCCGCCGCCGGCGAGGAGCACCGGACGCGCCGCGCCCGCAAGCAGCTCCGCGGCGCGTGCGACCGCGACCGGGTCGCCGGCGGAGCGGACCCCGGTCAGCGCCCCGCGATAAGCCGGGATCTCCGCCTCCGTCGCGGCCACGTCGCCGGGTATCTCGACGAAGACCGGGCCCGGCTTGCCGTTCTGCGCGATCGAGAAGGCGCGCTCGAGGGTCCACGACGTCCGCTCCGCCAGATCGAGCCGGACCGCCCACTTGCTGACGGGGCGCGCGAGCTCGAGCGAGGGCGTCTCCTGGAAGGCGCCCATCCCCTCGTGCGTGCGAGCGACGGCGGAGACGAGGCAGACGATCGGGCTGCACGCGTAGAAGGCCTCGAGGAGGCCCGGCAGAAGGTTCGCCATCCCCGGGCCGGGGCTCGCGTGGACGACGCCGACCCTCCCGGAGATCCGCGCGTATGCCATGGCCATGAAGACCGACGACGTCTCGTGCCGCACGAGCACGGGGGTGATCTCCGGGTGGTCGTAGAGGTCGTTGTAGAGCAGCTCGGGATTCCCGGGGAGGCCGAAGACGTACTCGACGCCCTCCGCGGCGAGCGCGTCGCAGACTGCTGCCCAGGGTCTACGCGGCGACACCGCACCACTCCATGACGCACCCCGCGAGCGCCTTCGCCGCCGTCGCGATCTCGGCGAGCTCGACGCTCTCGTCTCGCGAGTGCGCGAGCCGGACGTCGCCCGGGCCGAAGACGACTGTCGGGATGCCTGCTTGCTCGAGGAAGGAGCCGTCCGAGGCGGCCCCGAAGTTCACCGGCTGCTGGGGGCTCGGCGGCGGCAGAGCCGCGCCGACGGCTTGCTCGCGGCTGCGCACCATCGCTTGCACGATCGGATGCTCCCACGGCGTGTCCATCGGGGGCCAGTTGTTCAGCCACTCGAAGCGCGGAGGATGCTCGCGAAGCCACGGGTCGAGGCGGCAGGCGTCGAGAACGTAGGTCTCGATCTCCTCCACCACCTCTGCCGCGGCCTGCTGGGGCGGGTACCAGATCGAGTACGAGATCTCGGCGCGGTTCGCGAAGTAGAAGGGGATCGGGAGACCGGGGTCGGAGTGGAAGACGCCGGGCAGGAGGGTGAAGAACCCGGGCCAGAAGTACGGGTGCGTCTTCGTGAGACCCCACTGCTGCTCGAGCTCCTGGAGCCACGTCACGACCTTGACGCCCTTCTCGAGCGCGTTGACGCCAATCGCGTCGCCGAGGCCCCCGGGGCGGATCGCGAGCGGCCGGTTGCCGCAGTGCGTGCTGCGCCCCTCGATCGTGATCCGCAGGTACCAGTTGCCGGGGGCGATCGGCGACACGGTCAGCGGGTTCGGGAAGGAGCTCGGCTCGGTAACGATCGCGGCATCCGCACGGAAGCCCGCTCTGACGCACGCGCTCGTCCCGAGGTCGTGCTCCATCATCTCCTCGCCGACGACGGAGTGGAGCTGGAGCTCGCCGGCGAGCTCCACGTCTGCGTCGGCGAGCGCCTGCGCGACGACCCACATCGCGACGTCTGCGCCCTTCATGTCGGTCGAGCCGATGCCATAGAGCCTGCCGTCGCGGACCTGCGGGTTCCACGGGCTCCCGTTCGCCCAGTTCTCGGGGTCGACCGGAGGCACCGTGTCCACGTGGCCGTTCAGGATCAGCGAGCGGCCGCCGCCCCTCCCTCGCCGCACGCCGACGAGGTTCTTCCGCTCGGGGTCTTCGACCACCCAGTGCGCCTCCAGGCCCGCCTGCTCGTAGCGCTGCCGCAGCACTTCGTTACAGCGTGTCTCCCCGCCGATCACCGCCGCGCGCTCGACGCCGGCGAAGCTCGGGTTCGTGCTGTCGATCGCGACGAGCTCCTCGAGCAGAGCGACGGCGTCGGGCAGCAAGCCGTCTACCCGCCCGAAGACCTGCCCTCGCAGCGCGTCGGTCACACCGTCTCCGGCCGGCCGCTCTCGAGCGAGCGGTTCACGGCCAGGGCCACGAGCAGGGCCTCCCGCGCCTGCTCGCCGGTCCCCTGTTCGGGTTGACGTTCCTGTTCCACGCACTGGACGAAGTAGGCGAGCTCCGGGCCCCAGGGGTCGGCGCTCTCGACCGGGATCGTCTGTGGCTCGCCGCCGGCGAGGTAGAGCCGCAGTCCTCGCGCCGAGGAGGAGGCGCCGATGTTGCCCTCGCCCTCCACCGCCGCGGCGCTGAAGGCGTACTCGGCCACGCCGGTCTCGCAGAGGACGCGGATGTTGCTGGAGAAGGGATAGGAGGTGGGCATCGCCATGCTCGCCTCGGCCACCCCCGTCGCTCCGTCGTAGTCCACGACGGCGACGACGTGGTCGGGCCGCGGGGCCTGTGCGTACACCCGGCGCGGCGTACCGAGCAGCCAGTTCAGCTGGTCGAGGTCGTGGATCATCAGGTCGACGGGCACCCCGCCGGATTGGCTCGGGTCGGCCATCCATTCGTTCCAGTCCGGGGGCGGCGAGAGCCGATGCGTCGAGACCGCCACCGGGCGTCCAAGCTCGCGTGCCGCCAGCCGTCGCTCGAGCTCGACGTACTCGGGCCAGAACCGCAGGACGAGCCCCACCATGAAGACTCGGCCACTGCGCTTCGCGGCGGCGACGATCGCGTCGGCGTCCTCCCGCGACAACGCGATCGGCTTCTCCAGGAAGACGTGCTTGCCGGCGGCGAGGGCCTGCTCCGCGACCTCGCGGTGCAACGGCGTCGGCAGACAGATGTCGACGGCGTCGATCCCGGCATCGCCGATCACCGCGGCGAGATCCGTCGAGACCTCGGCGCCGACCATCTCCGCGACCTTCGCGGCCCGCTTAGGCGTCCGCGACGCGACCGTCTTGATCCGCACCCGGTCGCCAAGCGCGCGGTAGTTCGAGGCATGGGCAGCGCCCATGAAGCCTCCGCCGAGGATCCCGATCGTGATCATCGGTGCGCCTCCAGAAAATCGCGGTTCAGCCGGTTGAACTGCTCGGGGATCTCCCAGAACGGGGCGTGGCCCATCTCCGGCCAGACGTGCAGGACCGACCCCGGGATCCGCTCGTGGACGGCTCGGGCATGCGCCGGCGGCGTGAGGATGTCGATCTCGCCGACGGTGACGAGCGTGGGTGCCGCGATCCCGGAGATCCCCTGCAGCGGCTCGTAGCCCACGCACGCTTCGGCCTGGTCGCAGAACGCCTCGACGGTCTGGGGGCAGGGGTTCTCCTCGGCGAGGCGCTCGAGCTCGGCGAAGGCCTCCGGGTGCTCGTCGTAGTAGCCGGGCGTGAAGACCCAGAGCCAGATCTGCCGTGCGAGCTCGCGCATGCCGGCCGCCCGCGCGATCGTCTGCCAGCTGCGGATGAGCGCGGTCACGTGCCGGTCTGGGCGCCACCAGGGGCAGTGGAGCACGAGCGAGCGCACGAGCTGCGGGTGGCGGACCGCCACGTGCTGCGCGACGAGACCTCCCATCGAGGCGCCCACCACGTGTGTGCGACCGAGACCGAGTGAGCTCGCCATGTCCGCTGCGACGTCGGCGAAGAGCTCGGCTGTGTAAGGGCCTGGCGGTCCTTCGGTCCTACCCACGCCGGGATTGTCGAAGCTGACAACGCGGAACCGCGGAGCGAGTGCCTCGACAAGGAGCGACCAGGACGTGTGGTCGGCCCCGAGCCCGTTGACGAGCAGGACTGGGTCGCCTGACCCTCGCTCCTCGTAGTAGACCCGGCGCGCGCCGAGCTCAGCGAACGGCACCGCGCGGCCTCCGGGTGCGGAGGTAGCGGGGCTCGAGCCGGTCGTGGAGCGCCTCGAGGTCGCGCACGAAGTTGACGACGGCGCGGCTGCACCAGCCAAGGAATTCCTCGCCCCGCTCCGCGGTCGACTCGCTCGGCTTGCCCCAGACGCCGCCGCCGTCCTCGAGGAGCGCCCAGAACGACCCCGGCGTCGCGAGGAAGAGCGGGTCGAGCAGCGCGAGCGCGCTCGTCCTGAGCTCGGGGAACTCGGGCGTGAAGTCCCGCACCCGCTCCATGTCGCAGAGCTGCTCGTCGATTGCGAGCACGATCGAGGTCTCGCCGACGTTCGCATGGATGCCTGCGCTTCCCGACAGGTACTGCTCGGCCTCCTCCGGCGCCAGTCCGGCCCAGTAGGGAAAGGGATAGACGCGCGCGCCCTCTGGCAGCTCGTCGTGAAAGCGCGCGACCGCGAACTCGAGCGCGTGCGAGTTGCAGTAGTGGCCGTTCAGGAGGACGATCCGCCGGAACCCGACGTCGGTGAGCGAGAGGCAGACGTCGCGGATCAGGTCGAGGAACGTGTCCAGCCGCAGGGCGACGAGCCCGTGCGCACCCCGGTGGTCGTGGGCGATGCCGAACGGGATAGGCGGGCCGACGAGCGCCTCCAGCTCGGGTGCCGCCCGCTTCGCCACCTCCGCCGGGATGTAGACGTCGGTCCACAGCGGCCCGTGGTCGCCGTGGTCCTCCGTCGAGCCGACGGGAACGATCACCGTCTTGCCGTCGCCCTCCAGGTACTCGCGCACCTGGAGGTTCGTCATCTCCGGCA
>JBBQDZ010000137.1:0-6344 GCA_038320185.1 Gaiellales bacterium | reverse complement strand
CGATCCACCTCGAGTACGCCTGCGAGCACCTCGCCGACCGCGCACAGGCGTACGGGTTCGACGGCGTCGTCGTCGATGGCACGGACGTGCTCGCCGTCTACCGCGAAGCGAAGCGGGCAATCGAGAAGGCGCGAGCGGGTGGCGGCCCGACGCTCATCGAGTGCCTCACGCTTCGAATGGAGGGGCACGCGGTCCACGACGACGCCTTCTACGTCCCGAAGGAGCTCTTCGAGGAGTGGGCCAAGCGTGACCCGCTGGAGCGCTTCCGGTCGTGGCTGCGCGACAACGCCGATCTCTCCGACGGCGAGGAGGAGGAGATCGGCGGCGAGATCAAGAAGCTCTTGAACGAATCGCTGCGGCGCGCGGAGGACTCGCCGCTGCCCGAGCCTTCCCAGCTGCTGGAGGGGGTCTACGCGACGCCCGAGGACCTCGACACCCCGCATCACAAGTGACGATCGAGACGCAACCGAGCACCGTCCGTGGGTGCGTCATCCTAGACGCGTAGCGTGGCCGAGAAGACCTATCTCCAGGCGATCTCCGATGGTCTCCGGCAGGAGATGCGCCGGGACAAGCGGGTGTTCGTCATCGGTGAAGACGTCGGCGTCTACGGCGGTGCCTTCAAGGTGACGCTCGGGTTCCAGGAGGAGTTCGGGCCCTGGCGCGTTATCGACGCGCCGCTCTCCGAGACGGCGATCGTCGGCGGCTGCACGGGCGCCGCGATCATGGGCATGCGCCCGGTTGCCGAGATGCAGTTCGCCGACTTCATCTCGTGCGCCTGGGACCAGCTCGTGACGGTGGCAGCGAAGCAGCGCTGGCGCGCGGGTACACCTGTTCCGATCGTCGTGCGCCTGCCGTCCGGAGGCGGGTTTTCCGGCGGGCCCTTCCACTCCCAGAACCCCGAAAGCTCGTTCGCGCACATCCCGGGCCTGAAGATCGTCTGCCCCTCGACTCCGGCCGACGCGAAGGGTCTGCTCGTGACCGCGATCGAGGATCCGAACCCCGTTCTCTACTTCGAGCACAAGCACCTCTACCGCCGGATCAAGGCGGAGGTGCCGGACGAGCGCTACGCGATCCCGTTCGGCGAGGCGCGCACGCATCGCGAGGGCGACGATCTGACGGTCGTCACGTGGGGGGCGATGGTCTACACCGCCGAAGAAGCCGCGAAGGAGCTCGAGGAGGACGGCGTCTCGGTGGAGATACTCGACCTGCGAACGTTGCTTCCGTGGGACAAGCGAGCCGTGCTCGCGAGCGTGAAGAAGACGTCCAAGCTGCTCGTGCTCCACGAGGACACGCGCACGGGCGGCTTCGGGGGGGAGATCGCCGCGACGATCGCTGAGGAAGCCTTCGAGCAGCTCGACGCGCCCGTGAGGCGCATCACCGCACCCGACACCCCGGTCCCGTTCTCACCACCGCTCGAGAAGGCCTTCATCCCGCAGGTCGTCGATGTGGTGGCAGGGTTGAGAGAGCTCGCCGAGTACTAGGGCCTGTGCGGGAAGTATTCAGCGTGGATTACACGCGACAAGTGGGGCGGGGCGCCTGCCAGGCACCCTGGTTTACTCTCCGCAAAGGCCCTTAGGAGGTTCGTGTGGCAACGGATACCGCCGTGGACGTCGTAATGCCGCAGATGGGCGTCTCCGTCTCGGAGGGGACGATCACGAAGTGGCTGAAGCAGGAAGGCGAGGCGGTCGAGGCGGACGAACCTCTGCTCGAGATCTCGACGGACAAGGTCGATACCGAGGTACCGAGCCCGGCCAGCGGGACGCTGACGCAGGTCTTCGTCCGGGAGGGCGAGACCGTCGAGGTCGGCACGAAGCTGGCGCAGATCGGGGGCGGCGCCGATGCAGACGAGGCTGCCGCGGAGACGCCTCCCGCGACCGATGGCCAGGAGTCGGTGCCGGAACCCGCGACGCAGGCGGCAGCCGACGCATCGATGGCGGCGGCAAGCGAGGGCGTCGGGGACGTCGCACCAAGCTCGCCCGGGTCGACGACGGAGCCCGCCGAGCCTGTCGCGCCGGTCGGGCCGGACGGCGGCAGCGAGAATGGGCGCACCTTCGTCTCGCCCGTCGTAGCGCGCATCGCCTCCGAGCATGGCGTGGACGTCACCCGCGTCGCCGGCACCGGCCGCGGCGGCCGCGTGACGAAGAAGGACATCCTCGCCTTCGTCGAATCGGGCGGAGAGCCGCAGACTCGAGCGCCGGCACAGCCGGCGGAAGCAGCTCCCGAGCCGTCGGCGCCAGCGGCACCGGCGCCCGGTCCGCCGTCGCCCGCCCCACCGCCCGTCGAGGCAGGGCTCGGCGAGACGGTCGAGCCGATGACTGCGATGCGGCGGGGGATCGCAGAGCACATGAGGCGCTCGCTCGACACCTCCGCGCACGTCACGAGCGCGATCGAGGTGGACATGTCGAGAGTCGTCTCGATCCGGGAGAAGCTGAAGAAGGAGTTCCAGGCCTCCTACGGGGTCAACCCGACGTACCTCGCCTTCGTCGCGCGGGCGACAGTCGAGACCCTCAGGGCTTACCCGTGGGTGAACGGCGAGATTCGCGGGGAGCAGATAGTCGTCCGGAACTACGTCAATCTCGGCTTCGCCGTCGAACTCCAGGACGGGAAGGGCCTCATCGTCCCGGTGCTGAAGAACGCGGAGACGCTGAACCTGCTGGGCGTCGCGAAGGGCGTTACTGAGATAGCGCGCCGCGCGCGCGAGAAGCAGCTCACGCCCGACGACGTCACCGGCGGCACCTTCACGATCACGAACCCCGGGGGCTATGGCACGTTCCACGGAACACCCGTCATCAGCCAGCCACAGGCGGCAATCCTCGGTACCTACGCGGTGGTGAAGCGGCCGTGGGTGGTTCAGGACGAGTTCGGCGCAGACGTCATCGCCATCAGGCCGATCATGAACCTGACGCTGACCTACGACCATCGTCTCGTCGACGGCGCCCTCGCCGGCCGCTTCCTGCGCGACCTGCGGGAACGTCTGGAGACCTGGAGCGAGTCCGACTACTAGGGTCTTGTCCTCTTTTGACGTGGCCGGGGGCCTGACCCCCGAACATGTCTAGAAAAGCGGGTTTCGCCGCCACGCTGACGTGCATACCCTCGCGCTTGTGGCTCGTCCCCCTAGGAACGCGCCCGCGGGCGGGATCTTCCACATCACCTCCCGCGGCAACCGACGGCAGCCGATCTTTCTGGACGACCGTGACCGGGAGCGCTTCATCGAACTGCTCGCAGCGGTCGTCAAGCGTTTCGGCTGGCGCTGCCACGCCTATTGCCTGATGGGCAACCATTACCACCTCGTCATCCAGACTCCGAAGGAGAACCTCTCGCAGGGGATGCACCGTCTCAACTTCCTCCACGCGCAGTGGACGAACACGAGGCACGACGTCGACGGGCACCTCTTCGAAGGACGGTTCCGCTCACGGATCGTCGAGAGCACCTACCAGCTGATGACCCTGACGCGGTACATCGCGCTGAATCCCGTGGCGGCCGGTCTGTGCCGGAAGCCCGGCGACTGGCCGTGGAGCAGCTACCGCGTGGCGATCGGCAAGGTGCCGCGCCGCCGCTTCCTGACGCTCGAGCTTCTCCTGGGCGAGTTCGGCAACCGGGCCGCGGAAGCACGCGACGCGCTCCGGTCGTTCGTCGAGAGCCCGCTGGACTCGATGGGGCTACGCCCACGCGACGGCCCGGCTGTTTGAGCCAGGTCCGGGGGCCTGACCCCCGGACCTGGCTCGCGGAGACACGGCCGCCGGCCTCCGGACATCGGCGGCTAGAGTCATGGCGATGCCGCGCGGGGCCTATCTTCTGGACCTTGGCGTCGTCGGCTACGAGCAGGCATGGAACCTTCAGCGATCCCTCGCCGGGGCGGTCTCACAGCGGGCGATCCCCGACACCGTCATCCTGCTCGAGCATCCGGCCGTGATCACGATCGGGCGGCGAACCGACGCGGCGGCGGAGCTTCACGTCCCGGAGGGAGCCGACGTCGAGATAGTCGAGACCGACCGCGGGGGCAAGTCGACCTTCCACGGGCCGGGTCAGCTCGTTTGCTACCCGATTCTCGACCTGAACCGTCACGGCCGCGACGTCAAGCTGTACCTGCGCAACCTCGAGAAGGCGATCATCCGCACACTCGCGAGGTATGAGCTCGAGGCCCACCGGCTCGAGGGGCTCACCGGCGTCTGGCTCCACCCGCCCCCGCGCAAGATCGCCTCGATCGGCGTGCACATCTCGCGCTGGGTGACGACGCACGGCTATGCACTAAACGTCGATCTCGACCCTGCTCCGTTCACCCGTTGGATCACCGCCTGCGGCCTCGAAGACGCCGTCTTCACGACGATGGCGCGCGAGCTCGGCCGACCTCTCACGGTCGACGAGGTCCGGCCGGCTGCCGTCGAGGCCCTGGAGGAGGTCTTCGACCTGAAGTTGGAGGTTCTCCCGGCCAAGGACGGCGCCGGCCTCTGGGACCAGCCGATCCATGATCAACTCGCGACGCGGGCGTGATCGACCGCCTGGCTCGAGGAGAAGACGCGGGAGCTACCCGGCGCGCGCGACCCCTCCCCTAGACTGATGGGCGATGCAGCCCTCTCGGCCCGTCGCGGAGCGGCCACGCCGCCCGGAGTGGATGAAGGTTCGCGCACCGAGTGCGGACTCTCGCTACTTCGACGTCCGGAAGCTGATCCACGGGCAGCGACTGCACACGATCTGCGAAGAGGCCCGCTGTCCCAACATCTCCGAGTGCTGGGGCCGCGGAACCGCGACCTTCCAGATCCTCGGCGACACCTGCACCCGCGCCTGCCGGTACTGCTACGTCCACTCCGGCCGCCCCGAGCATCCGCCCGATCCGCTCGAGCCGCTGCGGCTCGCGCACGCAGCGGCGCAGATGGAGCTCAGCCACGTCGTCATCACCTCGGTAGACCGAGATGACGTCGGCGACCGCGGCGCGGGCCACTACGCGGCAACGATCCGCGCGCTGAAGGCGAAGCTACCGGAGGCGACCGTCGAGGTGCTGACGCCCGACTTCCTCGGCGTCGAGGAGGAGGCTCTGCGCACCGTGCTGGCGGCACGCCCCGAGGTCTTCAACCACAACATCGAGACGGTGCGGCGCCTCCATGCACGCATGCGCGGGGCGAAGGCGAGCTACGAGGGCGCGCTCCGGCTGCTGCGGCGGGCGAAGGAGCTGGCCGCGTACCCGGTGCTGACAAAATCAGGGATCATCGTCGGCCTCGGCGAGCGAAACGACGAGGTCATCGAGACGATGCGGGATCTGCGCGAGGCGGGCGTCGACGTCGTCACGATCGGCCAGTACCTCCAGCCGAGCGCGAAGCACGCGACGATCGACCGCTGGGTGCACCCGGACGAGTTCCGCTGGTTCCGCGAGCAGGGCGAGGAGCTTGGATTCGGCTCCGTCTTCTCCGGGCCGCTCGTTCGCTCGAGCTACCGGGCGGACGAGCAACGCCATGCCGCCGCGACCGGCCGCGGCGCCCTCGCCTACTAGGACAGGTCTCAGGTAAGCGAAGAGCCCCGCCCTGGCGGTCCTCTTCTTCGCTTCGATCTTCGGAGCAGCCCTCCCTAGCTGGGCTTCTGGCTCGAAGACGCGCCAGGCGCCACGCTGATCCCGGAGAGAAGCGAAGGGCCGCACGCGGCGGCCCTTCGCTTTCTGTCGTTGCGAGACGGGGCGTCTAGCCGAGCGCCATCACCCAGATGCCCTGCGAGTGCGTCACGCCGTAGAGGACGTGTGCGCAGTTCGCGGTGCAGGCGGTGCGGCTGTCGCCGACGATCTCGAGATGGGTGACCTCGAACCGCGGCATGCCGGCAGTCACCGACCAGCCGCCGGTGCCGCTGGTTGACCCCTTGAGGACGCCGAAGTCGGTCGCCGCATAGAGCGGGGTCCCGGCTGCGGAATCGTCGCGGACGAGGCTCGAAACCGGCAGATCGCCGTCGTTCGTCGGAGTCGGGAACGTGTTCGTTGCCGACTCGACGTTGAGGTTCGTCCAGGTCGCGGCACTCGGGACTCCGCCCGAGGTCGTCACATCGACGCGGAAGACATGCCCGGGAGTGTCCGGAGTCGCCGCGTTGTAGCCCGAGTACGAGATCCACGCCCGGTTCGGGTTAGTCGGGTCCGGATACACGTCGCTCGGGAACCGTGACGGCGAGCAGTTCGGCGCGGGCGCCGGCCCGCTCGGGACGCAAGACGCCGGGCCGGCGGCACCCTGCGCCAGGTTGTCGAGCCGGTACCACACGACCGACGCCGGGTCCGCCGCGTTCGCGTTGTGGCTGACGAACACGCGGCCGAAGGTCGTCAGCGCCCAGAGCGTGTTCGTATCGCTCTTGTTCCGGGCCATCCAGCTGATGAC
>JBBQDZ010000136.1:0-6372 GCA_038320185.1 Gaiellales bacterium | reverse complement strand
TTCACGCTGCCGATTTGATGGAGGTCGTCGTTGTTCCAGCCGGGATCGGGCGCCCCGCTGACGAACCAGTTCGCGCCGTTGTCGGCGACCAGCATCCCATAGCGCTTCAGAGCCTCCAGCACGATCAACGCCTGCGGCGGGAAGCCGCGCGTGTCGAACGACGCCTTCAGGCGGACGCGCAGGCCCATGGGCGGCAGGTTCGGGTCGGTCAGGCTCGACGCGAAGTGGCGGGCCGGGAAGACGTATGCGCGTCGGGTGCGTTGGACGGTGAACCTCAGCGCGTGGTCGATGACCCCCCGAGCGACTTCGTCGTACCGTGCGAGGCCCGGAAGGATCGGCAGCCCGGCGGCGTCCGCAGAAGTCCAGCCCTCGGGACGGAGAGCGTTCGTGTGGAGATTCCAGATCGCCCCGGAGCCGGCCGCCCAGCCGCCTTCGCTCGGGTACAGGGCATAGAGCTCGTAGAGCCGGCAGTCGTCGCGGTCGACGATGATCGCGTGCCGGTCCTCAGTCGAGCTCGGACCGCCCTCGATCGCCACGTCCGGCGGAATCGGGTACGGGCCGGGGTCGCTCTCGCCCGCGTACTCGAATGGCACCTGGTAGCGCGGTGTCGTCTCGCCGCTGACGACGGTGATCGGGATTCCGATCGGGCCACCGTTCCAGAGCCCGGAGCCGAAGTCGGGGTGGAGGCCGATCCCGGCGCCGATGGAGGAGATGATCGCCGCGGAGTTCGCCGCCACCGGCAGCGTGTCGACCCGCTCGTTCCAGGGGTTGTCGGGCGGGAAGATCGGGCATGCCGGGGCGCCCGGAAGGGGCAGGCTCCGCGCTCCTGCAGCCGGGAGGAGGAGTGCGGCGAGCGCGACGGCGGCGATGCGGGCGATCCTCATGCTCTGCAATCCCATCGGCCGCGCCGTGCAGTTGCGCGACACTCGACGGGTGGACGCGAGCCCGCGTGCTCGAAGAATCGGTCGGGCCCTCGACCTCCGTGACGCGTTCCGGTGCGGCACGAGGCGAGCGGCCCGCCGCTTGACCGCACGACCTCAGGGTGCTTCGCCAAGCCGTCCAGGCGAGGCGCCAGAGTTCCGGGGAACGGAGGAAGGGGAGTCCGAGTGGATTCAGCAGAGATCGTCGAGCGCGGCACGATCCTCCGCGCAACGGTCGGCTCGACCGTCCACGGCCTCCACCACGGAGGCCAGGACGACCGTGACGAGATGGCCGTCTACGTCGAGCCGCCGGAGTACCTGATCGGCCTCGCTCGTGCGCGCGGCATCCGCGGAGGGATGTATGGCTTCGAGCACTACGTGGAGCGGACTCAGCCCGAAGGCGCCCGCTCGGGGCCTGGCGACCTCGACCTCGTCGCCTACAGCCTTCGCAAGTATGTGCGGCTCGCGCTCAAGGGTCATCCGACGATCCTTCTGCTCTTGTTCGTCCCGGACGAGCTCGTCCAGGTGAAGACCAACCTCGGAGAGGAGCTGTGCGGACTGCGGCCGGCGATCCTGTCGAAGCGGGCCGGGCGAGGCTATCTCGGCTACCTCCGCGGCCAGAAGGAGCGGCTGCTCGGCGCGCGCGGGCAGAAGCGCGTCAACCGGCCGGAGCTCGTGGAGGCGCACGGCTTCGACACGAAGTACGCGATGCACGCCGCCCGCTTCGGCGTCCAGGGCCTCGAGCTGCTCGAGACGCGACGGCTCACCCTGCCGATGCCGGAGCCCGATCGCTCGCGAGTGATGGCGATCCGTACTGGCGAGCGCACCTTCGAGGAGGCGATCGCCGAGATCGAGGCGCTCGAGCTTCGGCTGGCGAACGCTCTCGAGCATACGGGCCTGCCGGCCGAGCCCGATCGGCCGGCACTCGACAGCTTCCTCGTAGCCGCCTACCGCCGCGTTTGGGGCTGGTAGAGGCTCTCCCTCGGTCCACCGTCCGTGTCCGCTTCAGGGTCGCTTCAGGGTCATTCCGGATAGACGCTCGGCCCGGCTGCGGCGAGGCTGGCGGCATGAGCGAATACATCACAGAACAGCCTGCAATCCGGCGGCTCGAGCGGAGCCGCTCCCATCGGATGGTCGCCGGGGTCTGCGAGGGCCTCGCGCGCTACTTCGACCTCAGCCCGGTCTTCTACCGGGTCGGCTTCGTCGTCTTGACGCTGCTCGGCGGCGCCGGCGTCCTCATCTACGCCGCCGCGGCTCTCGTCATCCCGGAGGATGGGAAGGCGGATTCGATCGCGGCGGAGATCCTGCGCCGGCGGCGGGAGCGTCCCTGGCCGCTCGTCGGCCTTGGCCTCGTCGCCGTCGGCGGCGCGGTGTTGCTCTCCCGGGCGACGCTCTGGCCGCGTGGAGACGCCGCCTGGGTGCTGGTCCTTCTCGCCGGGGGGATCATCCTCTGGTCGCAGCGCCGCGCCGTCTCGCCCGCGGACGGCGGTGTCGCGACCTCGCGAGAGCGGCGCAGCCTGCGGCGGCCGCTCTCGATCGCCGCTGCGGTGGTCGTCGTGCTCGTGCTCGCGATTACGGCTGCGATCGCGACTGCGTTCCACGTCGACGTCCGCAACGGGATCGGCGGCCGCACCTACCAGCCGGCGGACGCATCCGACCTTCACCGCCACTACCGGCTCGGGATCGGAAGCCTCCGCCTCGACCTCGCAGGAGTGAGGCCCGCCGGCGAGACCGAGGTCGACGCTCGGGTCGGAATCGGAAACCTCGACGTGCGGGTGCCCCCGGATGTCGTCCTGCGCGTGCAGGCGAGCGCGCAGGCCGGCACCGTTCACGTGCTCGGTCGCGAGGTCGACGGGCGAAACGCGCGGGTGCGGACGAGCGGGATCGGCCCGCGCGTGCTCGTCCTCGACGCCCGTGTGGGGCTCGGCGACGTGCGCGTGACCCGCTCCCTACGATGACCGGCGATGCCCTTCCCGCGCTTTTCCCGTAGCTCCGAGGAGGGCGTCCTCGCGGGCGTCTGCGCGGGAATCGCGCAGACGCTCGGTGTCGATGCCAATCTCGTTCGCCTGGTCTTCGCGCTCCTCGCGCTCGCGGGCGGCGCCGGCGTCCTCCTCTACCTGGCGCTCTGGGCTTCCGGCCGCGGTCTGAGCCCGTGGGTCGTCGCCGCGCTTGCCCTCGTCGGGGCCTCGCTCGTGCTCCACGCCCTCGGCTTCGGCGACCGCGTCGTCGCAGGGATCGCCCTCGTCGCCGGCGGGCTCTCGTTGATCTGGCGTCAGGGCGGCCGTGTCTCGAGGGGGGCTCCGCTCTCGGTCGTCGGCGTCGCGCTCGCTGCGGCAGGATCGGTGCTCGTGCTCTCGCGCGGCGGCGTGCATGCCTCGGTGCTGGCGCCCGGTGCTGTCGCCGGGTCGTTGCTCCTGGTCGGAGGGCCGTGGCTGTGGCGGCTCGCGCTCGACCGCGATCTCGAGCGCGCCGCCCGCATCAGGGTGCAGGAGCGGGCCGAGGTCGCCGCCCGCGTCCACGACTCCGTGCTCCAGACTCTCGCCCTGATCCAGCGCCATGCCGGGGAGCCACGCAAGGTCGCGGCGTTCGCGCGCAGCCAGGAGCGGGAGCTCCGGAGCTGGCTCTACGGCGACCGGAGCGCTGCCGGAACGTCGCTGCTCGCCCTGCTCTCGGCGGCCGCGGCAGAGGTCGAGGAACTCCACGGCGTACGGGTGGAGCTCGCGAGCTCCGGCGACTGCCCGGCGGACGAGCGCGTCCAGGCGCTCGTCCTCGCCGCGGGCGAGGCGATGCGCAACAGCGCCCGGCACTCGGGAGTCGAGGAGGTTGACGTCTACGCCGAGGCGACTGAGGCACGGGTCGCGGTGTTCGTCCGCGACCGCGGGGTCGGCTTCGATCCGCGAACCGTCCCGACCGATCGCCGTGGGATCAGCGGCTCGATCGTCGCCCGGATGCAGCGGGCGGACGGGAATGCGTCCATCACGAGTTCGCCGGGTGGGGGCACGGAGGTCGAGCTGACGCTGCCGCGGAGGCCGACATGAAGCGGCGTGTCGTGCTCGTGGACGACCATCACCTCTTCCGCTCGGGCGTCAGGGCCGAGCTCGGAGACGCGGTCGAGGTGGTAGGGGAGGCGTCGAGCGTCGCGGAGGCGGTACCGCTCATCCGCGAGCTTGATCCCGACGTCGTCCTCCTCGACGTCCACCTGCCGGACGGAGGCGGCGACGCCATCATTCACACCGTCGCGCCGGAGCGTCCGGGCGTCCGCTTTCTCGCGCTCTCCGTCTCCGACGCCGCCGAAGACGTCATGGCCGTGATCCGCGCCGGCGCGCGCGGCTACGTCACGAAGACGATCTCGGGCACGGAGCTTGCAGCAGCGATCGAGCGGGTGGCGGAGGGGGATGCTGTCTTCTCGCCGCGGCTCGCCGGGTTCGTCCTCGACGCCTTCCGGGCCGGAGAGCGCGTCGGCGGCGACGCCGAGCTCGACGAACTGACGCCGCGCGAGCGCGAGGTGCTCCAGCTGATCGCACGCGGGTACATGTACAAGGAGATCGCCGCCCGGTTGACGCTCTCGGTCAAGACCGTCGAGAGCCACGTCTCGAGCGTCTTGCGCAAGCTCCAGCTCTCGACGCGCCACGAGCTGACGCGCTGGGCGACCCAGCACCGGCTCGTCTAGGGGCCCCTAGCGCGCCGCCCGCCGATCGAGTGCCCGGAGGCGTACAAGCTCATCGACGGCTGGCGCGAGCCTCCGCCCGCAGGGACCTCCAGGAGCACCCGCGCCGTATTCGCGGCATGTGTACCTGGAGACGGGAGGGCGGGATGGCGGGTCGAGTTGCGAGAACCTTGGTGTGGGCGGCGATCGTCGCAAGCGCCGGCGTCGCGGGCACGGGCGCGAGGGCGGACGGGTTGCCGGTGCTGGGCGTCGATGTCGGTTCGGTCGGAGTCGTGTCAGGGGCCGGCGACGCCCGCTACGTCACTCTCCCGGCGGGACTCACTCCCCAGGGGCGACGGCTCACCGCCGTCGCCCGCGTGAGTCCGTACGACGGTCGGGTAAACCGATCGACGCTTCTGCCGGGGAACTTCACGATCCCCGCGGTCGCTTACGACAGCTCGGCCAGCGGGCTCTCCGGAGACGGCCGGACACTCGTTCTCATCGAACCTCGCCTCAGCTTCCCGCGCGCGCGGACGACCCTCGCCGTGCTCGATGCCAGGTGGCTGCGCGTGCAGTCGATCGTGCACCTGCGCGGCGACTTCAGCTTCGATGCGGTGTCGCCGGACGGCACCTGGTTGTACCTCGTGCAGTACGTGTCGCCGCGCGATCCGAACCGCTACCTGGTCCGGAGCTACGACCTGCGAGCACACCGCCTGCTGGCCGAGCCGGTGACGGACCCTCGCAATCGCAGCGAGAAGATGCGCGGATCGCCGATCACGCGCGTCGCGAGCACGGACGGACGCTTCGCCTACACGCTCTACGACGGTGCCGGCGCAACGCCGTTCGTCCACGCGCTCGACACGCGCGCGCGCACCGCGCGCTGCATCGACTTGCCCGGTCTCGACGCCGCCTACGTCTCTCGGCTGCGCCTGACCCTCGGCGGCGACGGCTCGAGGCTCACCGTCCGGCGCGGCCGCGAGGTCGAGGCCGTCATCGACACCCGAAGCTACCGGGTTGGGCTGCCGCCACCGCGCTCCGCTCACCGGTCCGACGTCAGCGGCAGCCGCTGGCTGCTGCTCGCGATCGGGGGCAGCGGACTCGCAGCGGCGGCCGCCGGTGTCGCGGTCGCGTTGCACCGCCGGCGCACGGTCGCACTCCCGGCATAGAACCGAGGTCTGCGGCTGGCAGCCGTCGACTCAGGTGCCGGGGCTGGGGAGTCGCGCGTGATCGATCGATACGGATCGATGGATGTGCTATATATCGATCGTGATCGATTGATGGCCCTGCCGATCGTCCAGTCATCCGCCCCGATCGCGTGCTGCGCGCCGCTCGGTGCGCCAACCCTCTCGGAGGACGAAGCTGCTGCGACGGCACGCCTCTTTCGGGCGCTCGGCGATCCGGCGCGTGTCCGGGTCCTGAACCTCCTGGCAACCACCGACGAGCCCGTCTGCGTGTGCAACCTGATCGAGCCCCTGGGCCTCGCCCAGGCGACCGTGTCGCACCATCTGAAGCAGCTGGTGGATGCGGGCCTGCTCGACCGGGTCCAGCACGGGAGGTGGGCCTACTACTCGCTGAGGGCCGAGGCGACCGAACGTCTGAGTGCCCTTGTAGACCTGACGAAGAAAGGAGTGTGCTGCAGATGACCGCGACCGCCGAGGAGCTACGCGAGGAAGTCCGTCGCCGATACGCGGAGGCCGCACGCGCGGCCGAGGCCGGCGGCTGCGGCTGCCGCGACGACGGAGGCTGCTGCGGGAATGTCGCCTGCGCCGGCGGCGAGGACGCCTTCGGCGAGGCGCTCTACGACGC
>JBBQDZ010000135.1:0-6500 GCA_038320185.1 Gaiellales bacterium | reverse complement strand
GACGACATCCGCGAGTGCATCGGCTGCAACATCTGCATCTCGCGCTGGGAGATCGGCGGACCCCCCGTAATCTGCACGCAGAACGCGACGGCGGGCGAGGAGTACCGCCGCGGGTGGCACCCCGAGCGCTTCGAGCCCGCGGAGAACGCCGACAACGACGTGCTCATCGTCGGCGCCGGCCCCGCCGGGATGGAGTGCGCGATGATCCTCGGCAAGCGCGGCATGCGCCGGGTCCACCTCGTCGAGGCCTCCGACGACATGGGCGGGATCATGGGCTGGATCCCGCAGCTACCCGGGCTCGGCGAGTGGGCGCGTGTGGTCAACTACCGCAAGATCCAGCTCGCCAAGCTGCGAAACGTCGAGTTCATCCCTTCCACGCGCCTCGACGCCGACGGCGTGGCCGCCTACGGCGCCGAGATCGTGGTCGTCGCCACGGGCGCCTACTGGGCAACCGACGGCCTGAACGGCTGCACCCACGACACGATCCCCGGCGCTGACGCCTCGCAGCCGCACTGCCTGACGCCGGAGCAGATCATGGTCGAGGGCAAGGAGGTGCCGGGCGAGCGGGTCGTGATCGTCGACAACGACGGCTACTTCATGGGCGTCTCGCTGGCCGAGAAGCTCGCCTCCGAGGGGAAGCAGGTCACGATCATGACCCACCTCGGGAACATCGCCCCGTACATGCACTTCACGCTCGAGGCGCCGAACCAGCATCGCAAGCTGCACAAGCTCAGGGTCGAGATCGTCACCTACCACATGCCATCCAGGATCGAGCCGGGCGCCATCGTCGCCACGCACGTCTTCGACGAGGAGGCGCACGAGCACCGCTGGGAGGCCGACGCCGTCGTCCTCGTGACGCAGCGCCGCTCGAACGAGGCGCTCTACCGCGAGCTCAAGGACCGGATCGGCCTGGAAGCGCTGCGGGCCGAGGGCGTGACGGCGCTCTACCGGATCGGGGACTGCGAGGCGCCGCGCCTCGTTGCCGACTGCGTCTTCTCCGGGCATCGCCTGGCCCGCGAGATCGACTCGGAGAACCCGGAGGTGCCGCTGCCCTTCAAGCGCGAGCGCCACGTGATCGAGCGCGAGCTGGCGCCGGCGTAGTGCCTGGCGGGACGGCAGGGGGTGAGGCGGTGCCGGCCGGGGGCGCGAGGTGAGGATTGTCGTCTGCGTCAAGCAGGTTGCCGTCCTCGGGGACGAGGTCGAGTTCACAGACAACGAACGCGACGTCGACCCGGACTACCTCGAGTCGGCACTGAACGAGTGGGACGCGTTCGCGGCCGAGGAGGCCCTTCAGATCCGCGAGCGGCTCGGAGACGGTGAGGTGGTGGTCGTCACGAGCGGCCCCGAGGGGGCCGAGCAAGCCCTTCGTCGCTGTCTGGCCATGGGAGCGGACCGGGCGATCAGGGTCGACTCGGACGCCGGCCCCGGCGACCCGATCTCGCTCGCGCGCTCGCTCGCGGGCGCTGTCGAGGGCGAGGCGGCCGACCTCGTCCTCTGCGGGGTCCAGTCGAGCGACGCGGTTCAGGCCGCCACCGGGACGGCGCTCGCAGAGCTGCTGGGGCTGCCACGGGTGGCCGTCGTCCGGAAGATCGACTGGGCAGGCACTGGACCAGCGACCGTGCACCGCGAGCTCGAGGGCGGTCTCGTCGAGGTGGTCGAGGTCGACACGCCCGCGCTCCTGACGATCCAGACCGGGATCAACGCGCCGCGCTACGCCAACCTGCGGGCGATCAAGCAGGCCGAGCAGCGCGAGATCCAGGTCGTCCCGGCGGAAGGCGGCGAAACCTCCGCGAAGATTCGACGGATGTTCGGTCCGCCCCGGGGCGAGGGGGCAGAGCTCATCGAGGGCGGGCCCGCCGAGGTCGCCCGTAGGATCGCTGAGCTCGTGCGAGAGCGCCTGCAGTGAGCGGGACGCTCGTCGTCGCCGAGCACCTGCGCGGCGCTCTGCGCGACGTGACGCGCGAGCTCGTCACGGCAGCCCGTGAGCTGCCTGGCCCGGTGACGGTCGCCGTGATCGCCCGGGATCCCGCGGCGTTGGCCCCCGCCCTCGACCTCGCCGGCGTCGACGAGGTCGTCCGGGTCGCGGTCGAGCCCGAGGAGTTCGAGGCGGACGTCTACCAGCGGGCCCTCGAAGCGCTGATCGAGGTGCGAGGGCCGGATGCGATCCTGCTTGGCTTCACGGTCAACGGCATGGGCTACGGGCCGGCCGTCGCGGCGAAACTCGGGCTCGGCTTCGCAAGCGATGTCTTCGCGCTCGCGACGGAGAACGGCGCTGTCGTCGCGACGCGTGCCTTCTACGGCGGCAAGGTGCACGCCGAGCTCGAGTTTCCGGGCAAGGAGCGGGTGCTGCTCCTGCTCAGACCCACGGCCTGGGCGCCCGCCGAACGGGAGGGAAGTCCCACGTTCTCCGACCTCGAGGTCGAGGCGGGACCGTCGCGTGCGCGTCACCGCGACTTCGTCGAGGTGACCCAGGGCGACGTCGACATCACGGCCGCCGATTTCCTGCTCGCGGTGGGTCGCGGCATCGGCGAGCGTGAGAACCTCGAGGAGCTCGAGCGGCTCGCGGAGCGCATGGGCGCGACGCTTGCGGTCTCGCGACCGCTCGTCGACGCAGGCTGGATGCCGAACGCGCGTCAGGTCGGCCAGTCGGGCAAGACGGTGAAGCCAAAGCTCTACCTCGCTCTCGGCATCTCGGGTGCCGTCCAGCACCTGGCCGGGATGAAGGGCGCCGGAACAATCGTCGCCGTCAACACCGATCCGGAGGCGGCGATCTTCGGCACGGCCCACTTCGGCGCCGTCGCCGACCTCTTCGAGGTGGCCGAAGAGCTCGAGAAGCTCTTTTGAGCGCCACTCGCGACACGTTCGCGAACCTCGCCACCTGGGAGATCGTCCTCTGGTACTGCCTGATCGTCGTCTCGACGGCGATCTTCGCCTGGGGCGTGCTCCGCCTCGTGCTCAAGTACCGGCGGGGGCGCGGATCGTTCGGGCGGGTCGACCGCCCGCTCACGCGTCTGGCGAAGGCGACGCGGATCGTACTGACGCACGCGTGGATCAAGCGGCGCGCAGGCCTGGCGGGCGTCGCGCACGCGCTCGTCTTCTACGGATTCCTCGTCCTCTTCATCGGGACGGTGATCCTGGGCTTCCAGGACGACTTCGCGAACCCGGTGCTGAGCTTCGACTTCTTCCGGGACGACTTCTACCTCGTCTACTCGCTCTTCCTCGACGTCTTCGGCTTCGCGCTTCTGGTCGGGCTCGTGCTGCTCGCGCTGAGGCGCGGCGTCCAGCGGCCGGCCCGGCTCTCCTATCGCCGGCCGGACCGGACAGACGAAGAGGTCGACCGCCGCGCCTACGTCGTCGGCGACTGGGTCTTCCTCGGCGCCCTGTTCTTCCTCGGGGCAACCGGCTTCCTGCTCGAGGCGTTCCGCATCGCGCAGACGAACCCGTCCTTCGAGGCGTGGTCGCCCTTCGGCTGGCTGATCGGCCACGGCCTGCGCGATGCGGGCCTGCGCGGTCATGCCGCGCAGCGCGCCCACCTCGCGCAGTGGTGGGTGCACGGGGTCGCAGCGCTCGCCTTCGTCTCGTCGATCCCGTTCACGAAGGCCCTGCACATGCTGACGAGCCCGGCGAACGTGGCAGTGCGCGACGAGCGCGCGGGCAAGCGACTGCCCGAGCTCGGCGCCGGCATCGATCCCGACCAGGTCGGCTACGGCCGCATCACCGACCTCTCCTGGCAGCACCTGCTCTCCCTCGACGCCTGCACGAAGTGCGGCAAGTGCCACGTCGCCTGCCCCGCGACTGCTTCCGGCTACCCGCTCTCGCCACGCGACCTCGTGCTCGACCTGCGGGAGGTCGCCGAGGGGGCAGTCGGGATTCGCGCCGAGCTCGGCATCCCGCCCCTCTACGACGAGGCCGGCTCGGTGCTCGGCGACCCGATCCGCCCCGAGACGCTGTGGTCGTGCATGCAGTGCATGGCCTGCGTCGAGATCTGCCCCGTCGGGATCGAGCACGTGCCGATCATCGTCGAGCTGCGCCGCCGCCTCGTCGACCGGGGGGAGCTCGATCCGCTTCTCCAGTCGACCTTCGAGGCGATTCACACCTCCGGCAACTCCTTCGGCGAGCCGCGTCGCAAGCGAGCGCGCTGGGCAAAGGAGCTCGACTTCGAGCTCAAGGACATCCGCAAGGAGCCTGCCGAGCTCCTGTGGTTCGTCGGCGACTACGCCTCGTTCGACCCGCGCAACCAGCGTGCGACGCGGGCGCTCGCTCGCATCCTGAACCAGGCCGGCGCGGATGTCGGCATCCTCTTCGACGCCGAGAAGACCGGCGGCTGCGACGTGCGCCGAGCCGGCGAGGAGGAGCTCTGGCGCTCGCTCGCCGAGGAGAACATCGCGACGATCTCTGGCTGCTCGTTCGACCGGATTGTCACCTCGGATCCGCACACCTTCCACACGCTGCGCAACGAGTATCCGGCGCTCGGCGGCGAGTGGACCGTTCTCCATCACTCGCAGCTCCTGCTCGAGCTGCTCGAGCTCGGCCGGCTCGAGGCGCGTCCGCTCGAGGCCACGGTCACCTACCACGACCCCTGCACGCTCGGGCGCTACAACGGCGTCTACGAAGCCCCGCGTCAGGTCCTGCGCGCGCTCGGACTCGAGCTCGTGGAGATGCCGAGGAACCGCGACAACTCCTTCTGCTGCGGGGCGGGCGGCGGGCGCATCTGGATGAAGGAGCTGCGGCGGGAGGGCGCGCGCCGCCCGAGCGAGCAGCGCATCGACGAGGCGGTCGCGCTCGGCGGCATCGACCACTTCGTCGTCGCTTGTCCGAAGGACGTGACGATGTACGAGGACGCGATCAAGACCTCGGGGCACCAGGGGGCTCTCGACCTGCGGGAGCTCTCCGAACTCGTGCTCGAGTCGCTCGAACTCACCCCGCACCCGGCCACTGTCTCGACAGCTAAGGAGGAGGCATGAGCAAGGAGACCCCGTTCCACCCGCGCCTCGCGGCGCTCACCGACGAGTGGATGGATCTCTTCGGCTACCAGGCTCCGACCGTCGTCACGGACACGGGAAAGGAGTACCGCGCCGTGCGCGAGACCGCGGGCCTGATGGACTTCGGGATGCTGCGAAAGCTCGATCTCGAGGGCCCCCGGGCGCTCGAGGTGGTCAACTGGATCGTCACGCGCGACGTCTCGAAGCTCGAGGTGGGCCGCATGGCCTACAGCGCGCTCGTCGGCGAAGACGGGAAGATGCGGGACGACTGCACCGTCATGCGCCTCGGCGAGAACCGCTACCGCTTCTGCGGAGCCAACGACGAGGACCTGGCGATGTTCGAGGAGCCCGCCGGTGCCGCGGACGTCGAGCTGCGCGTCTTCACCGACGACGTCGGCCACCTCTGCGTCCAGGGCCCGGCCGCGCGCGAGCTCCTGCAGCCGCTCGCGAGCGTCGACCTCGCAAACGAGTCGTTCCCGTACTACACCTGTCGGGAGGACGTGGAGGTCGCGGGCATCCCCGGCGTCTTCATGCCCCGTCTCGGCTACACGGCCGAGCTTGGCTGGGAGCTCTGGGTCGACCGCGGGCGGGCGCTCGAGCTCTGGGATGCGCTCGTCGCGGCGGGCGAGGCCCAAGGGCTGGCGGTGATCGGCATGGACGCGCTCGACCTGTTCCGGATCGAGGGCGGCTTCATCATCGGCGGCGTCGAGTACGACGCGAGCGTGAGCCCCTACGAGTGCGGGCTCGGCTGGGCGGTCGACCTCGGCAAGGGCGACTTCCAGGGTCGGGAGGCGCTCGCCCGCGACCGCGAGGAGACCTCGCTCCGCCTGACGAGCGTCGTGCTCGACTCGGGCGGCGCCGCGGCGACAGGCGCACCGCTCGCGGTCGAAGCAGAGGAGGTCGGACTTGTCACGCAGGCGATCGTCTCGCCCCTCCTAGACGGCAAGACGCTCGGCCTCGCGAAGGTGCGAGTCGACCTGCGCGAGCCCGGCACGAGGGTGGTGGCCCGCGTCTCCGGCGAGGAAGTGCCGGGCGAGATCGTCCGCCACCCCGTCTACGACCCGGAGCGCCGGCGCGCCAAGGAAAGCTGAGGCGTTCCGCGCCTCGTGTTCGACCTCCACGTCCACACGGCGCCGTGCGTCTTCCCGCGGCTCGCCGACGACTACGACACCGTTGCTCTCTACGAGCGTGCGGGTTTCGACGGCTGCGTGCTCAAGGGGCACTGCGAGCCGACGGCCGGCCGCGCGGCCTCGTGCGACGGGCGCTTCCGGACGAGCGTCTACGGCGGCATCGTGCTCAACGCCTCAGTCGGCGGGTTCGAGCCGGCCGCCGTCGCGGCAGCGCTTGAGCTCGGCGCCCGGATCGTCTGGCTCCCGACGCTCGATGCGCGCGAGCACCAGGCGCGAGGCCTTCCCCAGCCGCCGGGGCGCGAGCCCGCCCGGCTCGCGTGCCCGCCGGTCGACGGATCGAGCGAGGGCGCGATCCGCCAGATCCTGGCGCTCGTCGCCGACGCCGACG
>JBBQDZ010000134.1:0-6571 GCA_038320185.1 Gaiellales bacterium | reverse complement strand
GCGCCGGCACTCAGGATTCCAAGCCACAGCCTCGCGCTTCGCGGGGCATCTCCCGCCGCATCCGGCGGCGGGGCGGTCGCCAAAGAAGGTCTCATCTCGCACCTCCAGCTCGACTGCCCTCGACGCTAGAAGCACAAGGCGTACCCGTGGGAGACCGAAGCGTGACGGAAGCGAGACAACCGCGCGCACGCCGTCGCTTCCACCGGACCGACGCCGGCTGCGCCAGATCGCTCTTCTGGACGTGTCCGACATGCAGCGTTGCCCCGAACGACAACGACGCGGCACGCCCGGCGTAGGGACCGAGCCTACTTCTTGGTCTTCAGCGCCGCGACGATGTCGCGCGCAAGGTTCCACACGTCCGGGGAGCCGAGCCCGGTCGAGTAGTCCCAACCGGGGCCGGCCGGGTCGAGCCGATTGCCGCCGCGGACGACGTCGTGGAAGGCGGGCACGTACGGCTGCTTCGTGGACGCGATCTTGTACAGGAGGGGCGCCACGAACCCGAGCTTCCCGGCCTTCTGCTGCTGCACGTACTGGTGGATCAGGAGCATCGAAGCCGCCCAGAAGGGCGTCGCTGCGCTCGTACCCCCCACGGTCGTCAGCTCGCCGCCGGCGACGATGTAGAACCCACTGTCGGAGTCGGCGGCCGCCGAGACGTCGGGCAGCTGGCGGTTTCCGTTCGACTTCGCGTTCTGGACCCCCGGCGCCGCCTGCCAGACCGGCCTCGGCTCCACTGGGTTGATCCCGCCGCCCCCACCCGCGTTCGAAAACGGATCCTGCCAGCCCGCCTCCTCGAGGTAGGAGCCGTTCTGACGCGTAAAGAGAAGGGTGCCACCGACGCTGACGACGTGGGGTGTATCCGAAGGGAAGTCGACCGTCGGGCGGTGATCCGAGAAGTCGCGGCGCTGGCAGTCGTACGCGCCCGCGTCGCCGCTCGCGACGAAGATGGTGATCCCCCGGGCGACCACGGCCTCCATTGCCTGCTCGGAGGCGATCCTGTCGGCATTCCCTCGCGGAATCTGGTCGCAGAGCCCCCAGCTGACCGAAATGATGTCGGCCTTCCCGTCGGCGACGATCTTCTGGAAGACGTCCGCGAAGGAGGCCTGGAGTGGCGCTTCGTAGTCGAGGATCTGCGCCTTGGGCGCAATGCTGCGAACGACGTCGATGTCGAGATCGACCTCGACGCTGCCCGCGCCGACCTGCGTCCCGCCGCGTACCGGCACGTGCTTCACGGGCGGGCCGACGATCTTGAACTGGCGATCGAAAGCCGCGACGTCGGAGTCGTTGAAGGAGTCGAAGGAGACGATCGCGATCGTCTGCCCCTCGCCGTGGATCCCGAGCTGGTGGAGCGGGGCGAGGTTGTACGCAATCTCGGTGGTGGCCGGTGCGAGGCCGCCCTGCGGAACGTCGGCCGGCCTGATCACGCGGCGGCTGCTGAGCCCGGAGACGCCGACGACGTCCGCCCGGAGTCCCACCGGGACGCGCGCGGCGTGATCGGGGGCGTGGTAGCGGTAGCCGGAGGAGTCGACGAAGTCGCGAAAGGAGACGTGGAAGTAGCGGGAGATGGCGCCGATGGAAGCCCGAAGGCGCAGGGACGTCCGCTGCGGATAGCCGCCCGTGACATGGAGGCCGCCGGCCTCGATTGCACGAGTCACTCGCGCGAGCTCCGCCGGCGGAAGGCCGAACCGCCTGCCGAACTCGGCGGCGCTGAGGTAGTGGTGGTAGTTGGGGGAGGCGGGGCGCTCGACAGCGCGCAGGTACGCGTCGAGCTCCTTCTGGCGCAGCCGCAGGACGAGCGAGAAGTCGATGACGGTGCGGGCGCTCGTCGGGCCGACGGGGCGGTCGCGCGAGGGCGCGAGAACGGCGTGCGCCGGAGGAGCGAGCGTCTCCAGTCTCGGCGCCCCGGTCCCCCGGCCGCGGGAGCCGAGGGTGATTCCGATTGCAAGCGCCGTCGCGGCGATTGCGCCGGCGGCGAAGAGGATTCGATGCCTTGCCGGCCTTGTCATCGCGGCAGCGGCTCGCCCGGCCAGCGGAACGTGTTCATCAGGGTATCCGCGAGCGAGAAGATCGGGTACGGCGAGTCCCCGCTCGACTGCTCGGGCATCGAGGTGGCGACCGAGACGACGGCGCTCTGCCTGCCGTCAGTCGCGGCCGCGAGCAGAACCTCGAGCGACTGCCCGGGTCCCTGCGGCGAGTCGATCGTGCCCGCGTAGGAGCCTCCGATGCCGTGGACATCGCCGACCAGCGGACTCAGGAGCTCGTGCTTCGAGTTGGGATCGGACTTGAAGCCGAGCGTGTTGCCGCGGAAGAAGCTAAGGCGATCCTCCGCAAGCTGCAGCGGCGTCGCCTCCGTCGAGGGCGCGACCGTGACCCAGAGGAAGAGGTCGAGCTCGGGCCGGCTCGGGATCTCGAGCCGCAGCGCGAGGTTGCGGTCGTCCTTCTTCATGACCTTCAGGATCCGCGTGTAGTACTCCATCTCGAAGCCGAGCGTGCTGTGCCAGATCGTCCCGACGACGAGACGAGGGGCGCGGCTCGGCGGCGTGCCGCACGGCTTGTCGGGACGGCACGGCGGGTTCACCGTCCCCGGTTTCGCGACGACGATGCCGAGCACCGCGAGCCCGACCAGGGCGCCGAGCGCGCCGCCGAAGATGGTCAGCACCCGTCGACGCGTGCGCTTTCGCCGTACGGGGGCGGCGGCGACGGCGGGCGTGGCGACGGTCATGCCGGTTCCGTGGAGGGCGCCGGCGCCTGCGGGCGATCCGGCCGCATCGACTTCGGGAGCGCCTGGAGCGAGACCCCACAGCTGCCACAGAAGGTGTGTTTCGGCGTGGCCCGCCCGCAGTTCGGGCAGATGATCGGCGGCCCGATCGGGATCTCCGAAGCCTCCTGGAGGAGGCCCACGTGGAGCACGAGCCGGAGCCAGACGAGCGCCAGGATCGCGATCAGCGCGAGCAGGCCGAGCTGCCACCACGTCCTCAGGTACAGCTGGATCAACCCGGCGCCGACGAGGAGGCCGGCGGCGAGCGGGATGGCGAAGAACGGGTGACCCAGCGGACCGAGCACGTTGCGGTCGCGGATGGGGGCGCGGTAGCGCATCCACATGGCTCCCGCGGCGGCGCCGACGGCGCCGGCCGCGAGGACCGGCAATGCCACGCCCAGAGAGAGCACGCGCAGCACCCACGGCACGACGGCTCCGACGGGCCGGAAGCCGAGGCCGAGGAAGTCGGCGGAGTGGGTCAGAAGCTCGGCTCCGACGAACGTGACGGCGCACGCGCCGCCGAACGTCGCCCCGTCGAGCACGTCGTTGAACTTCCGGTAGGGAAGCAGGATGAGGGGCCCGGCCAGCATCAGGATCACGCTCAGGATCGGGATCAGGATCCCCCGCCAGAAGAGCTCGTGGTTCGTCGTGCGGAACGCGAGGCCGGTGCTGACGTCGGACACGTGCTTCGTCAGCAGTCCGATCCCTACTCCGGCGATCGCTCCCCATGCGATCGTGAGCGCAAGCACGTGCAACGGCTCGTCCTCGTAGAGGTCGACCTCCCAGAGATAGAGGACGACGAGGAGCGGCACGAGGACCGCTGCCGTCACGATCGCGAGCGGGAAGAGCTTCACGAGCGTCAGGACGACGAGGACGGCGACCCCGAGTCCGAGCGCAGCCCTGAAGGTGTCCATCTCGGCACGCGGGAGCTGCGGGAAGATCGTCGAGACGATGCTCGGCGTGAAGCGCGACTCGTTCGGCGCGGCGCCGAACCCGCGGTGACCACCCGGATGCCGGGCGAGGTCGTCCTCGAGATACTCGCCGCAGCGGACGCAGTACGAAAGCGCTGGCACCTCGTGCTCGCAGCTCGGGCAGCGGATCGTCGTCGGTGCGGCGGGCTCGCTCACGGCGCTCGAGTCTATCCCGTCAACGTGTCGTCCTGAGCGTGCGGGCGACGTCCCGAGCGAGGTTCCAGACGTCGGGCGAGCCGAGCCCCGTCGAGTAGTCCCACCCCGGCGTGGTTTCGTCGAGGCGGTTTCCGCCCTGCGTCACGTCGTGGAAGGGTGGAAACGGCTGCTGGGAACGCGCGAGCCTGTAGAGGAGCGGGGCGAGGAAGCCCAGCGGCCCCGCGTGCGAGCGCCGCGCGTATTGGGCGACCAGCGCCGCCGAGCCCGCCCAGAACGGCGCCGCCGCGCTTGTCCCGCCGACGAAGCCGAAGGAGCCGCCGTCGATGGAGGCGAAGCCGGTGTTCGGGTCCGAGGCAGCGGAGACATCCGGACTCTGCCGCCGACCGTTCGAGCGCGGTTTGATCACGCCGGGTGCGCGCTGCCACGTAGGCCTCCGCTCCACGGGATCGTTGCCGCCACCTCCACCCCAGCCTTGGAGCACGTCCTCCCAGCCGAACTCTTGGAGGTACCCGCCGGCGGCGGTCGCCTCGAGATAGGTGCCCCCCACCGACACCGTCCACGGCGTGTCGGAAGGGAAGTCGACGGTCGGCCGGTGGATCCGCTCGTCCGCCTGCTGGCAGTCGTAGGCGCCGCGGTCGCCGGAGGCGACGAACATCGTCATTCCGTGCGCGACCATCGCCTTGAGCGCCTGGACGGCGGCCCGGCGGTCGGAGCGGAAGAGCTCGACGGGGTCGTCGCAGGGGCCCCAGCTGTTCGAGACGATCCTCGCGCGGCCGTCGGCGACGATCGCGTTGAACATCGCGGCGAGGGTGGCGTCCCCGGGTGCCTCGAAGTCCAGGATCTGCGCCTTCGGCGCCATCGCGCGGATCGTGTCGATGTCGAGATTCACCTCGCTCGAGCCCTCCCCCACCTCGGCCCCTCCCTGGACGGGCACGTGCTTCACGGGCGGACCGCCGATCCCGAAGCGCCGGTCGAAGAGGTGGACATCGCGGTCGTGGAAGGAGTCGAATGAGACGATCGCCACCGTCTCACCCTGGCCGAGGATCCCGCGCGCGTGGAGAGGCGTCACGTCGTAGATGCGGCGAGCGACCTTCGGGGTCAGGCCGCCTCCCGGCAGATCCTCGGGCGTCTGCTGCGGCCTCGACGAGAGGCCTGCGGCCTCCACCCCGAGCGCTGCAAGCACCCCGCGAGCCCGCGCGCGCCCGAGCGGCGAGTGGAAACGGCGGCCGGAGGCATCGACGTAGTCGCGCAGGCGGACGCCGAAGAGCGTCTCGACGGTACCCGCGCCTCCTGCGACGGCGAGCTCGGTGCGCTGCGGGTAGGCACCGAGGAGACCCAGTCCAGCCGCAGCGGCCGCGGCGCGAACGCGGCGCAAGGCCCGCGGCGCCAGGCCGAAGCGATCACCGAATGTGCGGGCGTCGAGAAAGCGGCGGTAGCGCGGAGATCGGGGATTCCGGAGGTCGGCGAGGTAGCGGTCGAGGGCGCGTTCCCGGAGCGGAAGCACGAGCGAGAAGCGGATGGACTCGGCGCGATCGGTCGGGCCCAGGAGGCGCGGTGCCCGCTCGGGCGTTCGGACCGCGGCTGCGGCCGTGGCGGAGGGCGCGGACGGCGCGGAGGGCGCGGCGCCCGACGGCCACCGGAGCGTGTTCAGCAGGCCGTCAGCCTCGTAGAACGCGTCCGGCCTGTAGCTCTCGTCCTCGGCGGTGATCGCCTCGACGCCGATCGTGATCCGCCCGTCCGTGGCGGCCATCAGGTCGACGAAGACGCGACCGCCGGGGCCCTGCGGCGTGTCGAGCGTGCCGGCGTAGGCGCCGCCGATCCCATCCAGGTAGCCGACGCTCGGGCCGAGCAACGTGTGCCGGAGACTCGGGTCCGTATGGAGGCCGAGGACGTCCGATCTCGTGTCGATGTCGTGCTTCAGATCAGCGAGCATCTGCAGCGGCGAGCGCTCGGAGGCAGGCGCTCCGACGAGCCGCACCTCGAGGTCGAGGCCCCTGCGGAAGTCGAGGATCGCGCTGCGCGCCGTCTGCGCCCGGAGGTTCCAGAGCGAAGGACGGAACTCGAAGCGATACCCGAGCTCCCGGCTGCGCCAGAGGCGCCCCGTCAGAAGTGGGCGCGCGGCGGCGAGCGCGTGCGGGCACTGGAAGCCGCGCCGGCAGGTGGGCTTCGGCGGCCCAGGGCGCACCGCCACGATGACGCCGGAGGCGATGGCGATCGTCAGCACCAGTGCGGCCGCGTAGAGGCCGAGCACGAGCGCGTTCGGCCCCGTGGCGCGGCCTTTCCCGTGGAAGCCCACGCGAGCGATCCTACGAGGATCGCACGTGACGCATCAACGTCGTGCGGCGGCCGCGACAGCTCCCGCCTCGACCCCCCGCAGCGTGGCGTCCAGGAGCTCGATCGGGTGAACCGCGGGAAGAGGCCGGCCGGCACGACGGAGCGCGGTCGAGACCTGGATCAGGCAGCCGGGATTGGCGCTTGCGTAGACATCGGGCCGCGTCTCGAGGATCTGCTCCGCCTTCCGCGTCCCGAGCTCGCGCGCCGCCTCGGGCTGGACGATGTTGTAGATCCCGGCGCTACCGCAGCAGATCGCCTGGTCGGCAGGCTCGGCGAGATCGAGCTGCGGGATCGAGCGCAGCAGCGCCCGCGGCGCATCCCGGATCCCCTGCGCGTGGGCGAGATGGCACGAGTC
>JBBQDZ010000133.1:0-6602 GCA_038320185.1 Gaiellales bacterium | reverse complement strand
CGCACGCGCTGCTCGTCCCAGTCGGCGAGCGGATGGATCTTCCAGACGCCGTAGCGCTCCGACCACTCCACCTTCTGCGTCGCTGCGCGGCTCGGCGACTGGTCACGGCGGATGCCCGAGATCCAGGCCTCGTAGGGCTCGAGCGCCTTGAGCAGCGGCTCGACCTTCCGGATGTGGCAGCAGCGGTCCGGATCGCGCTCCCACAGGTTCGGCCCCTCGCGCCGGTGCTGCTCGGCCACGGTGATCACCGGCGGCGGCTCGATCAGGTTGAGGCCGTAGCGCTCGACGAGCCGGTCGCGCGTCTCGTAGGTCTCGCGGAAGAAGAGCTGGGTGTCGAGCTCGATCACGTCGAGCTCGAGGCCGAGCTCGCTCGCCATGTGCACGAGCACTGACGACTGCTTCTGCCACGAGCACGTGAGGCAGAGCCCGGAGCCGAACTCGTCGACGGCCCAGCGGAGAACGTCCTCGGCGGACATGCCCTCGAAGTCGAGGCCGCTAGGGTGACCCGGAGCCGCGGGGCCCGTGTCGTCAGGCAACGGTCTGCTGAGCGCGGGGGAACCCAGGGTTCCCCCACGAACCCCTTCCTTCTTCGTGGCGCGGAGGCCGGCGCTCGTGTGGGCTCCCGCCGGGCGAAGCCCGGCTCCGCCCGCAGGCGCCGGCGACGTGGCATCTCGATCAACGTTCATGCGCAGGCTCCCGGGACTCGAGCAGGACCTCCTTAAGCGTGTCGCCCCGCAAGCCGAGACGGAGCGTCTCGAGGGGGATCACTTCGTCCGGCGGGATGTTTCCGAGGTTTACCTCGGGGCCGAAGCGCTTCACGAACCACGCCTGCGAGGACTTCGTCGGCGCCTCGAAGACGACGTCCTCGATCGCCACGGCCCCGGCGATGTCCGCGAGTAACTCGGTCCGCATCTCGCCACTCGCGCTGAAGATGCCGGCGCTGCCGCCCTCTCGGGCCTCGGTGATCACCTTCCAGGCCCCGGCGTCGAGCTCCTCGCGGAGCCAGCGCGTCCATTCGTCCGATTCGAACTCGACCGACGAGTCCTTCGAGCCGACCTCGGAGAGGACGGTGAAGTCCCGGGCGAACTCGGCGATCAGCTCGAGCTTGCGCTCGCGCGGGATCTCGACCGTGCCGTCGGAGATCTCGACGTGGGTCAGGCCGAGCTCGGAGAGCCAGCGCTTGTAGCCATCGAGCTCTCCGCGGACGAAGACCACCTCGAAGAACGTGCCGCCGAGCACGACGGGCTTCTCGCGGAGCACGTCGAGCTTGCGGCGAAGGTTCTGGGTCACGTAGGCCGTGCCCCAGCCGAGCTTGACGATGTCGATGAAGGCGCCGCTCGTCTCGAGCACGTCCTCCCACGCCCGCGGGCCGAGGCCCTTGTCGATGACGTGCGTCAGGCCGCCCCCGCGCGGCGCCAGGCGAAGGTCAAAGCCGGGCAACGATCTCCTCGAGGCGGCTCTTGGCGCGCTCCTGGACGTCGTGGAACAGCGAGCTTCCGTGGCTGTCGATCCCCACCGTCAATGGCCCGAAGTCCTTGACGCGGAAGCGCCAGAGGCACTCCGGCATCAGCTCTTCCCAGGCGACCTCCTCGATCTCCTCGATCTGGGTCGTCTCGAGTGCAGCGGCGCCGCCGACGATCGCGAAGTAGACCATCCCGAGCCGCTGCATCGGCTCGATCGCCTCGTCCGGGAGCCCGCCCTTGCCGCAGATTGCGCGGACGCCGTACTGCGCACCGAGGCCCTCGGTGAAGCGCACCATCCGCGCGCTCGTCGTCGTGCCGATGCAGACCTTTTCGTACTTGCCGGGAGCCACCTTTCGCACTCCGGGTGCGGTGTGGAGCAAGAAGGCTCCCGCCAGGTCCATCGGGGGCGCGATGCCCTGGTCGAAGATCCGGATCTGCGTCCGGTCGCGGATGCCGATGATGTGGCCGTCGACGAGCGCTTCGTCGCCGGCGTGGAGCTCGCGGATCGCCTCCTCGGAGGCGGGAAAGGTCAGGCGGTGCGAGGCCATGCTCAGGCCTCCCGGTCGAAGTCGACGGCGCCGTCGGCGGCGACATGGGCGCTCGCGCGCCGGGCCGCCCAGCACTGGTAGTTGACCGCCACGGGGTTGAGCGTCATATGCGTGTCGGCGTGCTCGACGTGGCACTGGAGCACGGTCACGTCGCCGCCGAGGCCCATCGGGCCGATGCCGGTCTCGTTCAGCAGCTGGAAGAGCTCGTCCTCGAGCCGCGCGACCACCGGATCGTGGTTCCGCGTGCCCACGGGTCGCGCTATCGCCTCCTTGGCGAGGTACATCGCATAGTCGGCCGAGCCGCCGATGCCGACGCCGACGATGCCGGGCGGGCACGGCTTGCCGCCGGCCGAGACAATCGACTCGAGAACGAACTGCTTGATGCCCTTCACACCGTCCGCCGGCACGCACATCTTCAGGAAGCTCATGTTCTCGGAGCCCGAGCCCTTGGGGACGCACTTGACGTCGAGACCGTCCCAGTCCGGAATGAACTCCCAGTGCACGATCGGCAGCCGGTAGCCGGTGTTAGGGCCGGTGTTCTCGCGCGTGATCGTGTGTACCGCATTCGAGCGCAGCGGGTGCTCGAGCGTGGCGCGCTCGGTGCCGGCCTTCAGCGCCTCGTAGATCCGCGCCGGGTGGAGCGGGAATCCCTCGCCGACCCGGCAGGAGTAGACAGCGATCCCGGTGTCCTGGCAGACCAGGTTCTTCTGGTCCTCCGCCACCTGGATGTTACGGTGGATGATCTCGAGGACGCGTTTGCCGGGTACTGACGTCTCTCGCGCCCGCGCATCCGAGAGTGCATCGCGGAGGTCCTGGGGGATGTCCTTCAGCGCCCAGACGTAGAGGTACGCGGCCGCGTCCTCGACCGCCTGCCGTAGATCGGTGTCGACGACGGTGCTCATAGGGCAACCTCGTCGGGTTGACGCGCCACCGGACGCCAGCCTGGGCGATTCCGGCCGTGATCCCAGACCCGTAGGGTGGCTCATGCTCTCGCTTTCGCTGCGGCGGCTCTGCCGGCACGGCGCCCGAAGACGGTGCACTCGAGAAGGCTGTTGCCCATCATGCGGTTGCGGCCGTGCGTCCCGCCCGCGATCTCGCCGCAGGCGAAGACGCCCTCGAGCGTCGTCTCGGCGTCCGTGTCGATCACGAGGCCGCCGTTCTGGTAGTGGAGGACAGGGTAGGTGAAGATCGGCTCGCGGAGCGGGTCGATACCCGCCGCACGGTAGCGCCTGAGCATGTACGGCAGCGAGATCTCAGCGTCCCGTTCCGCTACGCGCCTGGTGTCGAGACGGACTGCGGGACGCCCGTCCGGCGTCTCCGTGCCGCGGCCGGCCTCGACCTCGTCGAAGATGGCCTTGCTGACCGCGTCGCGGGGGCCCAGGGAATCGGTGAACTCCTCGCCCTCGGCGTTCAGGAGGACCGCGCCGTAGGCCCGCGTCGTCTCCGGGATGGAGTAGCCCTGCATCGTCGGCGGCCACGCGCCGCCGTTCGGGTGGTACTGGAGTGCATCGAGGTCGCGGGCCTCCACCCCGAGCTCGAGGGCGATCCGAGTCACCTCGCCGGTCGCGCCCGCGTGGTTCGTCGAGAGCTCTCCCCGCTCCTCCGCCTCCTTGAAGCAGCGCCCGCCGGCGGCGAGGACGACGGTCGCAGCGTCGATCGTGTGCTCCCCGCAGCGTGCCCGCCAGCCGCCCGGGAGCGGCGTGAGCCCGGTCAGCGGCGATTTGGGGAGCGTCGTCGCCGAGGAGGTCTCGACCGCGTCGCGCAGCCCCTTCGTGATCGCGTGGCCGGTGCGATCGCCCACCTGGAGGAGACGCTTGCGGCTCGCGCCGCCGCAACGGGCGAGGCGATAGCCGCCGTTCTCGCGTGTGAACTCGACCCCGAGCTCCTCGAGCCAGTGGATCGCCCCCGGCGCCTCCCCGGTCAGCACCTCCACGAGCGACCGATCGGCCGTTTCGTGGGAGCTCTGCCATACGTCCTCCGCATGCTGCTCGGGAGAATCGTCGGGCGCGAAGGCGGCCTGGATGCCGCCCTGTGCCTTCGCCGAGTTGCAGGACTGGAGCGCGCCCTTCGATGCCAGGACGACGCGGGCACCGGCGCGCTCGGCGGAGAGCGCCGCAGCGAGGCCCGAGGCCCCACTCCCGATGACGAGCACGTCGAAGGACGGGGTTACCACCACGGCGTAACCAGTCTAGCAATCACTAATGCATTTGATTAGTTGTTCTTATTTAACGACACACGCCGACACACGCCGCTCGCGGTACCTACCAGATCGAGCGAAGCAACCGAACGACGTCCGCGGGAGCGGCCCGCCGGGGGTTCGCCTTTGCGCCGGCGCGGATCACCGTCGCCTCCGCAACCTCCCCGAGCTCGTCTTCGGGAACGCCGAGGTCACGGAGGCGCGTGAAGCCCCCGAGCCCTGCGAGCTCCTCGACGCGGGCGGCTGCGTCGCCCGCTCCGAGCGCCTCGGCAAAGCGGGCGATCGCCTCGGGGGCGGCCGGACCGTTGAAGCGCAGCGCCGGTGGGAGGCAGAGCGCGTTCAGGCCGCCGTGCGGCAATCCGTAACGGCCGCCGAGTGCCTGAGCCATCGCGTGACCGAGCCCGAGGCCCGCGCCCCGGAGCGCGGCGCCTGCGTGCATCGCACCCTCCAGCAGCCGCGTCCGCCCCTCCAGTTCTCCGGGTCTCTCGACGACCTCCGGCAGCCAGCGAGAGACAAGCCGCACGCCGGCGAGCGCCTCGGCGTCCGAGTCTTCATTCCGGCCCGCGACATACAGGGCTTCGGCACAGTGTGCGAGGGCGTTCAGCGCTGTCCCGACCGTCTCCGGCCGAGGCAGTCCGGTCGTCAGCCGCGGCTCGTAGACGATCCCGCCGAGGCGGGCGCCGGCGCCGGCGCCGCGCATCCGTCGGTCGGCATCGCGGACGCCGTAGAAGGTTGTCCACTCCGCGCCTGCGTAGGTGGTGGGCACGGAGACGACGGGGAGGCTCGTCACGGCCGAAATCGCCTTCGCAAGGTCGATCGCGCTGCCGCCCCCCACCGCGAGAAGAACGTCCGCGCCCGGCCCGGCGCCGACCCTGTCGCCGATCTCCTCGATGCGCTCGGAAGGCACGTCCTCCCACGCGCCGACCGGCGCGGGCGCGAAGCGGAGGTCCGACCAGCGGCGGCTGGCGAGGAGGAATGGCCGCTCCGCCCCGAGCTCCGCGAGCAGCCCCTCGAGCTGATCCAGCCCCCAGCGCACGATCATCCGAGCCGCTCCCGGACGAATGCGACGAACGCCTCCGCCGCACGGCTTCGCGAGCGGCCGGCTGCGCGCACAAGGAAGATCTCGCGCGCCGGCTCGAGCCCCTCGACCCGCGCAACGGCGAGCGTTCCCGCCGCAAGCTCGGTCTCGATCGCCGAGCGCGAGATGAAGGTGACGCCGAAGCCGCCGGCGACGGCGCTCTTCACCGACTCTTGGAGCCCGAGCTCGAGGCGGATCCCGAGATCGCGCAGGCGCACGCCTGCCCGCCGAAGCTCGTCCTCGATCACCTGGCGGACGCCTGCGCCTTCCTGCATGACGATCAGACGCTCCTCGCGCAGATCAGCCAGCTTCATCGTCCGGTTTGCGAAGCGGTGTCCGGGCAGGCAGGCGAGGACGACCTCGTCGCGGAAGAGCGGGTCGAACACGACGGCCCGGTTACGGCGCGCGGCGCCCACGACTCCCAGCTGCAGGTCGCGCCGCGCTACGAGGTCGACCACCGTCTGGGTGTCCGAGACCGAGAGCTCGACGCTCAGCGACGCATGATCGTGCTGGAATTCCGCAAGGAGGAGCGGTACGACGGAGCCGCCGGGGCCCGTGGAGGCGCCGATCGCGAGGGTTCCCTGAAGCGGCGCTTCCTCGCCATCGCCGGCAACATCCTCGACAAGCTGTTCCTCCATCGCGAGGAGGCGCTGAGCGCCGCGGTAGAGGCGAAGGCCGGCCTCGGTCGGCTCGACGCGACGTCCCGATCGGTCGAGCAGCTGACGGCCGAGCCGCTTCTCGAGCGAGCGGATCTGGAGGCTGACCGCAGGCTGCGTGATCCCCAGGCGCTCGGCGGCTTGCGAGAAGCTCCTGCGCTCGACAACCTCGCAGAAGGCGGCGAGCTGGCGCGTGTCCATGGCCGAAAGAGGCGCGGGCGGGCCGCAACGCGGCTGTCCCTGGATGCTTGACCGGTAAGTCGGGCACTGCCGGGGATGGCCTGACCATGCAGGGCACCACGGCTGCCTGCCGTTCGTAGCGCTGCTACGGACGGTGAGCGGACGTGCTGATCCGGCGCCGTGTCAGGGCCACCATCCGGCTGCGCGACCTACCGGTCAAGCATCTTGTGCCTCGATGCCTCCTGTCGCATAACGAAACCTTATCTTCGGCGCGTCTGGGTCAGGCGCGCCGTCCGCGCGGCCATCACACCTTCATGCGGTGTCCTTACGCCTCGTGCAGGTTTCGGCGCTTAGGCTCGCTAGCATCCGAGCCGTGGCCGCGACGCCACGAGACCAGGGAGAGGAGACCCTGGCGGGGCTGTCTGCGCGCCTCGCGGCGGACACGCCGAGCCGTGGCCGGGTCGACCTCTCGCTGCGCGT
>JBBQDZ010000132.1:0-6604 GCA_038320185.1 Gaiellales bacterium | reverse complement strand
TCGCGGCCGCCCGCCGTGCCGATGTAGCCGGCGACGGCCTCCTGCCCCCAGCCGAGGTAGTCGGCCGCCGCGATGTCGACGAGCATCGACCAGCCCTCGACGTCGCGCAGGTAGCGGGCCGCGCGGAGCAGCTCCTCCGGCTCCACGACGAGCGTCGTCTCGCCGAACGCCTCGCTCTCCGAGGCGTAGCCGGGCACGCGCTCGAGCTCCACTAGCTCGCCACCGGCCGGATCTCGTAGGCGGGCGGAATCCCGGCCTGGATCTTCTCGTGCAGGCGGATGATCCCCTCCATCAGCTGCTCCGGGCGCGGCGGGCAGCCGGGCACGTACATGTCGACGGGGACGATCTTGTCGACGCTCTGCACGATCGCGTAGTTGTTGAACATGCCGCCGGAGCTGGCGCAGGCGCCCATCGCGATCACCCACTTCGGCTCGAGCATCTGGTCGTAGACCTGACGCAGCGGCGCGGCCATCTTGTTCGCGACGCGGCCGGAGACGATCAGCAGGTCGGCCTGGCGCGGCGAGGAGCGGAACGCCTCCATCCCGAAGCGCGCGATGTCGTAGCGCGAGGAGACGATCGACATCATCTCGATCGCGCAGCAGGCGAGCCCGAAAGTATCCGGCCACATCGACTTCGTCTGCGCCCAGGCGACGGCCTTCTCGAGCGTCGTCAGCATCAGCCGCTCCTCGAGGTCTGCGACCTCCGTCTCGAAGACGCCGGGGCCCTTCGTCGGCCACAGCAGCCGCTCCGTGTTCAGCCCGAGGTCGCGGAGCCGCTTCACCGCCACTCGAGCGCCCCCTTTCGCCAGATGTAGACGTAGGCGATCGCGAGGATGAGGATGAAGAACAGGAACTCCACGAAGCCGAACCAGGCGAGCGAGTGGAGGATGACCCCGAGCGGGTAGAGGAAGACGATCTCGATGTCGAAGACGATGAAGAGCATTGCCGTGAGATAGAAGCTGATCGTGAAGCGCTGCTTGCGCGGCGGGCCCTTCGAGACGCCCGACTCGAACGGGATCCCGCGCGAGCGCGTCCGGCGGCTCGGCCGGGTCGCGAACACGAACGACATGACGACCATGGACGTTGGGATCGCGAGGGCGAAGAGCCCATAGATCAGGAACGGCAGCCACCTGTCGAGCACCCGCGTCCTCCCCTTCGAGTGGGGTGAAGTTACCAGACCGGCCGCTCCCGAAACGGGAGCACTAGCACGCCCGAAATGGCTCAACGATGCGCGACTCACCTGTTACAAGCGCGGCATCTGTGGGCGGAGGGCCCGGTGCTACACTGGCGCCGTGGAGATCGCCGAGCAGCCCACCACGAGTCTCGTCTTCCTCACGCCGACCGCGGCCGGGAAGATCAAGGAGCTGATGGCGGGGGAGCCCGGGGAGGAGAGCTCGGTCCTGCGCGTCGCCGTCCAGGGTGGCGGGTGCTCCGGCTTCGAGTACGCGCTCGGCTTCGACCAGGGTTCGCAGGAGGGCGATCACGAGCTCGAGTTGCACGGCGTCACGGTCGTCGTCGATCCCTTCAGCGCCCCGTATCTGCGCGGCGCCACCATCGACTTCCTGAACGGTCTTCAGGAGTCCGGCTTCAAGATCGATAACCCGAACGTCTCCTCCGCTTGCGGCTGCGGCCACTCGTTCCAGGTCGAGGAGGGCGAGGAGCTGCCCGAGGGCTCTGTTCAGGGCGGCTGCGGCTCCGGCTGTTCACACTGAAGTCCTGAGGACTTTCAGTGGGTCCGGCTAGTACTTCGCTTCGCTTGTAGGAGAGAGAGCGTGGCCGCCGCCGAGCGTCCGCTTCGCGCCGCCGTCGTCGGCTCAGGCCCGGCCGGCTTCTACACAGCGGCTGCGCTCCTCGCTGCGGAGCGCCCTATCGAGGTTGACATGATCGAGCGGCTGCCCACGCCGTGGGGCCTTGTGCGCCTCGGGGTCGCGCCCGACCACGAGAACATCAAGACCGTCTCGCGGGCCTTCCAGCGCACCGCCGCACGTCCGGGCTTTCGCTTCTTCGGGAATGTCGAGGTCGGCTACGACGTCCCGCATCGCTCCCTGCTCGAGGTCTACGACGCCGTCGTCTACACGTTCGGAGCACAGGCGGATCGTCGGCTCGGAATCCCGGGCGAGGATCTTCCCGGCTCGTGGCCGGCGACGGCCTTCGTTGCCTGGTACAACGGCCATCCCGAGTTCCAGGACCTGAGCTTCGACCTGTCCGGCGAGCGTGCCGTGGTTATCGGGAACGGCAACGTGGCGATCGACTGCGCGCGCATGCTGGCGCTGACACCCGAGGAGCTCGCGCCCACCGACACGACCGACGTAGCCACGGCTGCGATCGTGGGCGCGGGCGTCCGCGAGATTGTCATGCTCGGCCGCCGCGGGCCGGTCCAGGCCGCGTTCACCCCGCCCGAGCTGCAGGAGCTCGGCGAGCTCGCCGGGGCGGATGTGGCCGTCGATCCGGCCGAGCTCGAGCTTGACCCGGCGAGTGAGGCGGCGCTCGAGGAGGATCGTGAGCGCGCCCGGCGCAACCTAGAGATCCTGCGCGAGTTCGCCGCGCGCCCGGCCGCCGGCAAGCCGCGCACGATCCGTCTGCGTTTCTGCGTCTCGCCGGTCGCGATCCTCGGCGAGGAGCGGGTCGAGGGGATCGAGCTCGTCCACAACGAGCTCGTCGCGGGGTCTGGCGGCATCGTGGCCGTTCCCACCGAACGTCGGGAGATGATGCCCTGCGGTCTCGTCCTGCGCAGTGTCGGCTATCGCGGCGTTGCCCTGCCCGGGTTGCCCTTCGACGGGTCGCTTGGCGTCGTACCCAACGACGGCGGGCGCGTCCTCGGCGAGGACGGTGACCCGTTGCCCGGGGTCTACTGCGCGGGCTGGATCAAGCGCGGTCCTTCCGGGGTGATCGGCACGAACAAGAAGGACGCCATGGAGACGGTAGCCGTGCTGCTGGAAGACGCGCAGAGCGGCCGCATCGGCGTGAAGCCGCCCCGGGGGACGCTCGAGGCGCTGCTCGCGGAACGGGGAGTTGAGCCGGTCACCTACGGTGGTTGGGAGGCGATCGACGCGGACGAGCGCGGCCGCGGCGAGCCTCTGGGCCGCCCGCGGGTGAAGCTCGTGACCCGCGAGGAACTGCTCCGCGCTGCGGCTGCAGGTTCCGGCGGAGAAAGGCCGGCATCGCACCCTGCTGCTAAGGCCTAACCGTCTCCTAACGGACCGCTGGTACAACCTCCGCGGGATCGTGACGTGAGGAAGTTCCTGCTCATAGCGCTTTCGTGTCTCGCGGGTGCCGCCGTGGTGCCGCACGCCGCTCGCGCCGCCGCCTGCGGCCTCCCCGATGCCTCCCCCGCGTGGGTCGAGTTCTCCGACGGCTCCGTCCAGTTTCGCGACCAGATCTTCGGCCGCACCGGCGTGATCGCCGCGACGAGAGGCACAGCGGTGGCCGGATCGCTTCGTGCTCGCGGCGCCAAGACGATCTACTGGGAGATGAACCTCGACAGGTTCGTCGGGAAGCCAGACACGCCCGCCGACCCCGCCACCATCACTACCGCCGCTGACCGGCTCTTCGACGCGGCCGCAGCCTCGTCGGCCTGCTCGACGCCCTGGATCGCACTGAACGAGCTGCTGCGTCCCACGGAGCCGACGCCGTGGAGCGCCCTCACGGCGCAGTACCGCAGCGACGTTCTCTCATTCCTCCAGCGGCTGGCGGCTCGTGGTGCCAGGCCGTTCCTGCTCGTGCCGTCGAATCCGAAGACGCCGATCGACTCCCCCGGCTGGTGGCAGGACGTCGCACGGGTGGCGGACATCGTGCGCGAGGTGTATCTCCCGGCTCCGGCCGTGGTCACGCAAGGCCCCGTCCTTGCGAGCCGGTCGCTCCGAATGAAGATGCGGACGGCGAGCCAGGTGCTGCTGAACATCGGCATCCCGCCCTCGCGGATCGGGATCATGCTCGGCTTCCAGTCGACGGGGCTCTACGGCCGTGTGGGACTCCAGCCGCTCTCGGCGTGGCTCGAGTTCGTGAAGCTGAACGTCCTTGCCGCGCGCCAGGTCTCCTCCGAGCTCGGCGTCGGGACGATCTGGTCGTGGGGCTGGGGCACCTTCGCGCCTCCGACGGCGGACGCGGACAAGCCGGCGGCCGCTTGCGTCTACCTCTGGACACGCGATCCGAGCCTCTGCGACATCTCCGCGGCAGTACCTCCGGATTTCGACCGGTCGCTCACCGAGGGGCAGATAACCCTTGCTCCCGGCATCCAGTGCTCGCTCGATCAGGGGAAGATCACGATGGCGTCCCTCGACCAGGTGACGGCTGTGCTGGAGAGCCGGCAGCAGGGTTTCACGGCGCTTCTGGAGCGCGTCGTCCAGCGCACACACCTCACGATCCCGGCAGCTGACATTCTCGCGGCGGAGCGCCGGATCGTCACGAGGCGCTTCGGCGGCAAACGGAGCCTCTTCCGCGCGGAGCTCGCGCGCCAGGAGGTGTCGCTGTCCTTCGCGCGATCCGTGCTCGCCGACGAGCTGCGGCGGCGGGCGCTCGTGCAGCAGTTCGGAGCTGCGTTCGCACAGACGACGGAGGCGGAGCAGGCGACGGCGCTTCAGAGCACGACCTGTCTGGCCGACGAGCTTCCCGCCCCCGGGGACGTACGGATCGCGTCGAGACTCCGCTTCCTGATTCCGGTCTTGTAGTCACTCCCACGGGGGATCGCAAGGGCGCGTCGCTCTCCCGATCCATCTTCCGTGGACAGGATGAGCGTCGAGTGCCTCTGCTGCGGCCAGCGCCGGATCGTGGTGCCGCGCGAGGACTGGCGGGCGACAGACGTCGGCGAGTGCCCACGGTGCGGGTACCTCGGCTGGGCCTGCTCGTCGGAGCTGACGGCCCGCTCGCGCGCGATGCTCCGCCATCGCCCGCCCGAGCAGCGCCGCCTTCACGTCGTCTGAGCGCGCCACTGCGGGGCTAGACTCGGTCATGTGACCGGGGTCGGCGAGCGGCAGGAACTTTGGGGCGCGGAGACGCGCAAGGCCGTTGCCAACTTCCCGGTCTCCGGCGAGCCGATTCCGGCTCCCGTCGCCTGCTGGCTCGGGCGGATCAAGGCCGCAGCCGCGCGCGTCAACGCCGAGCTCGGCCTGCTGGAGGCCGAGAAGTCCGACCGAATCGCTGCGGCCGCCGACCGCGTCGCTGCCGGTGAGCTCGACGACCAATTTCCGATCGACGTCTTCCAGACCGGCTCCGGGACCTCCTCGAACATGAACGCGAACGAGGTGATCGCCGCTCTCGCGGGAGAGGACATCCACCCGAACGACGACGTCAACATGGGCCAGTCCTCGAACGACGTCTTCCCATCCGCCGTCCACCTTGCGGCTCTCGAGCAGACAAGCTCCGAGCTGCTGCCTGCGCTTCGAGGTCTCGCGGCAACCCTGGCGCGGAAGGCCGCCGAGTTCGACGAGATCGTGAAGGCGGGCCGTACGCATCTCATGGACGCGGTGCCGGTGACGCTCGGTCAGGAGTTCGCGGGCTACGCGGCCCAGGTGAGTCAGGGTGTCGCACGCGTCGAGGGATCACTCGAGCGGCTTGGGCAGATTCCGCTCGGCGGCACGGCTGTGGGCACCGGGCTGAACACGCACCCAGACTTCGCATCGCGCGTGCGCGCACGGCTACAAGAGGAGACCGGCCTGCGCATCCTGGCGCCAGCCGACCCCTTCGAGGCTCAGGCGGCCAGGGATGGGCTCGTGGAGGCGTCAGGCGCGCTCAAGGTCGTCGCCGTATCCCTGACGAAGATCGCGAATGACCTGCGGCTGATGGGCTCTGGGCCGCGCGCGGGTCTCGCCGAGATCTCCTTGCCGGAGCTTCAGAAGGGGAGCTCGATCATGCCCGGCAAGGTCAACCCGGTGATCCCCGAGGTGGTCACCCAGGTCGCTGCGCAGGTGATCGGCAACGACGCGGCGATCACGGTCGGCGGCATGCAGGGTCACTTCGAGCTGAACGTCTTCGTGCCCCTCTTGGCGCGAAATCTCCTCCAGTCGATCCGACTGCTCGCGAGCGCGGCACGGCTGCTCGACGAGAAGTGCGTGGCCGGGATCGAGGCCAATCGGGAGACCTGCGAGCGTTACGCCGAGCTGACGCTCTCGGCGGCCACCGCTCTCAACCCCTACATCGGCTACGACCGGGCGGCCGAGATCGTGAAACGTGCCGCGGACTCGAAGCGACCGTTGCGCGAGGTGGCTCGGGATGCGGGCGTTGACGAGGAGACGCTCGACCGGGCGCTCGACTACCGAGCCATGGCGAAGCCCCACCGCCCCTAGGCGCCGCTTGCGGTGCCGACTCAGGAGTTGCGGGCTTGCCCGCGCTCCGCGTCCGAACTCGTGCGCACGAGTGAGCCCCACCTCCTCGAAGGGGCCGCGGCGACGTGGGCGAGCCAGAGGAGCGGGGCTAGCGCGGGGCTAGCTCAGGTCCAGGCGGGCGCACTGTCCTTGTGCCCGCTTGTATGTCGCCTTGCTCCCGTCACTCCCGACGGCCGTCACGGCGAAGCCTTCGCACCGGTTGGCGTCGATCCCCGGAAACTTCGCCTCGAACGAACCGGCGGTCGTCGCCGTCGTTCGACGCAACACTCGAGTCTCGGCCCGGAG
>JBBQDZ010000131.1:0-6770 GCA_038320185.1 Gaiellales bacterium | reverse complement strand
GTACACGCTCCACGCCGACGGCTCGCAGCGGGTCGACCTGACCCGAAACCGGATCGACGTCAGCGCCGAGAGCCCCAGCTGGTCTCCGGATGGAAGACGGATCGCCTTCGTTCGCGGTCTCTTCGGACGGGCGTCGTCGGTGGGCGTCTACACCATCGGCACGGACGGGTCGCAGATGAGGCTCCTCGCGCCCCACTGCGACCGGCCTTCCTGGTCGCCCGACGCGAAACGGCTCGCGGCGAATGTGCTCCTCGGAGCGCATGCCGGTCGCATCGCCGTCTTCGACGGCCGCTCCGCGCTCGCTCGCCGCACCTGCTGGTGGTGGGTCGTCTCGGCGACAGCCCGGCCTGGTCCCCCGACGGCCGATCGTGCCCCAGCCGCCGGGTGTCGTCCTCGGCGACCCGGACTGGTAGCCGAGCTTCCTCCTCCCCGCCGGCCTCGCACTGATCCACATCGGTCTCGCGCTGAACGGCTTCTAGCTACTCGATCGCGTTCGGATCCTCCTCGCGAGCGAGCTTGAGGGAGCCCTCGAGCGCCGTCTGGAAGTGCCGCTGCTGGATCGGCTTGGCCCAGGCGACGAGCCCAGAGACGTCCTCGTTGCGTGCGGCATCCGCCATCACTCCGACGATCGACCAGTGGCCGACCTCCCCCGCCTCGGCCATCGTCAGGAACTCGAAGCCGTCGAGAGCGTCGGCGTCCTCGCCGAGATAGGTCGACATCATCTCGGTCGCCTCCTGCTTCACCTCACGCCCTTTCTCCAGGATCGCCGTCTTCTTGCCCTCGAAGGAGCCTGCGAGCTCGGTGCAGCGGGCCTCGGTCTCCGCCGCCTCGGCGTGCATCCGCTCGAGCTCAGATACGAGCTCGTCGTCACCCTCCTCCTGGACGAGCCTCTTGACCTTGTCGGTCGCGCCCTGGGCGGCCATCGCCAGCCCCAGCACCTCACCAAGCTTCGACTCCAGATTCGTCAGCTCTGCCACGCGTCTCCTCTCCTTCGTCCGGACAGCCTCGGACGCAGCCGCGCCCGCCGCGATGGCTACCCGCCGCGGCGTCCGCCAAACTCAGCCGCGGTCTATTCCTCCAAACGCAGGCGACACGCCGCCTGCCGGCACTGGAGCGTGGCCTTCCATTCCAAGCAGTTGCTTCGAGGCGCCGGGCGCCCGAGACACCCCGTGCGGTGTCCAGCGCTACTCGGGCTCGGCGTCGTCCTCGGGGTCGTCGGGCGGGACCGTCACCTTCTCGGGCTCGGGCGCCGGGCCTGCGACGATTGAGATGTCGACCTCGTCGCCCTCCTCTTGACGCCCGACGAGGATCGTCGAGCCCGGCGTCAGCTCGGCGCCGAGGACGAAGTCGGCGAGGGGGTCCTCGATGAAGCGCTGGATCGCCCGGCGAAGCGGCCTGGCGCCCATGGCCGGGTCGTAGCCCTTCTCGACCAGCAGCTCCTTCGCCCCGTCGGTGAGCTCGATCGCCACCTCATGCTCGCTCATCTGGCCGCGCAGGCGGTTGAGGACGATGTCGACGATGAGCTTGATCTCCTCCTTCGAGAGCTTGTGGAAGACGATCACCTCGTCGATCCGGTTGAGGAGCTCGGGCCGGAAGACCTTCTTGAGCTCGCCCATGATTCGGTCCTTCATGTCGTCATAGGTGAGCCCCGTCTCGTCGCCGATCGAGAAGCCGAGCGACTGGTTCTTCGAGATCGTCGCCGCGCCGATGTTCGAGGTCATGATCACGATCGTGTTCTTGAAGTCGACCCGGCGGCCCTGAGCGTCGGTCAGCTTCCCGTCCTCCAGGATCTGGAGCAGGATGTTGAAGACATCCGGATGCGCCTTCTCGATCTCGTCGAGAAGGACGACCGAGTAGGGCTTCCGGCGAACGGCTTCGGTGAGCTGGCCGCCCTCGTCGTAGCCGATGTAGCCGGGCGGCGACCCGACGAGGCGCGAGACCGAGTGCTTCTCCATGTACTCGGACATGTCGACCTGGATCAGCGCGTCCTCATCGCCGAAGAGGAACTCGGCAAGGGTTCGGGCAAGCTCAGTCTTCCCGACGCCCGAGGGCCCGAGGAAGATGAACGAGCCGGTGGGGCGCTTCGGGTCCTTGATCCCGGCGCGCGCCCGGCGGATCGACTTCGCCACGGCGACGATCGCCTCGTTCTGGCCGATCACCCGCTTGTGGAGCTCGTCCTCCATCCGAATCAGCCGCTGCGTCTCGGCCTCCGTCAGCTTGAAGACCGGAATGCCGGTCCACATCGAGACGATGTCGGCGATCTCGTCCTCGCCCACCTCGCCCTGCTCGGCGGCCTCCTCGTTGCGCCAGTTCTCCTCGAGCTCGCGCTTCTTCTGGGTCAGCTTGCGCTCCTTGTCGCGCAGCGACGCGGCCTTCTCGAACTCCTGCGCCTCGATCGAGGACTCCTTGTCCTTGCGGACGCGCTCGATCTCCTCTTCGAGCTCGCGGTAGCGCGGCGGCGCGGTCATGTTGCGGATGCGCATACGCGAAGCCGCCTCGTCGATCAGGTCGATCGCCTTGTCCGGCAGGTGGCGGTCCTGGATGTAGCGGTCGGCGAGGACCGCGGCGGCACGAAGCGCGTCGTCCGAGATCTTGCAGCGGTGGTGCGCCTCGTAGCGGTCGCGCAGGCCGCGGAGGATCTGCACCGTGTCGTCCACGGAGGGCTCGTCGACCCGGATCTGCTGGAAGCGGCGCTCCAGCGCTGCGTCGCGCTCGAGGTACTTGCGGTACTCGTCGAGGGTCGTCGCGCCGATCGTCTGGAGCTCTCCGCGCGCCAGCGCCGGCTTCAGGATCGAGGCCGCGTCGATCGCGCCCTCGGCAGCGCCGGCACCGACGAGGTTGTGGAGCTCATCGATGAACAGGATGATGTCGCCGCGCTGGGTGATCTCCTTCATCACCTTCTTCAGGCGCTCCTCGAACTCGCCGCGGTACTTCGAACCGGCGACGAGCGCGGCCAGGTCGAGCGTGTAGATCTGCTTTCCCTTCAGGAGCTCCGGCACCTGGTTCGCGGAAATGCGCGCGGCGAGGCCCTCGACGACCGCTGTCTTGCCGACCCCCGGCTCGCCGATCAGCACCGGGTTGTTCTTCGTGCGGCGTGACAGGATCTGCATCACGCGCTCGATCTCGGTGACGCGGCCGACGACCGGATCGAGCTTGCCCTCGGAGGCCTGCTTCGTCAGGTTGCGGCCGAACTGGTCGAGGAGCTTCGAGCTCTTCGACTTCTCGCCGGGGGCTCCGCCGCCGCCGCCCTGCTGACGCCGCCCGGGTCCGGAGAGCATGCGGATGATCTCGTTGCGGATCTTCTCGGCATCGGCGTCGAAGTCGAGCAGGATGCGGGCGGCGACACCCTCGTTCTCGCGCACGAGCCCGAGCAGGATGTGCTCGGTGCCGATGTAGTTGTGGCCGAGGGAGAGCGCCTCGCGCAGGGCGAGCTCGAGCACCTTCTTGGCGCGCGGGGTGAAGGGAATCTGGCCCGAGGTGACCTCGTCGCCCTGGCCGACGATGCGGGCGACCTGGGCGCGTACCTCCTCCACGGTGATGTCGAGCGACTCGAGGACGCGCGCGGCGAGGCCCTCCTCCTCCCGGAGCAGGCCCAGCAGGATGTGCTCGGTGCCGATGTAGTTGTGCTTGAGCGCCCGCGCCTCGTCCTGGGCGAGGACGACCACCTGGCGAGCACGCTCGGTGAAACGTTCGAACAACCGCCTCGACCCCCTTTCCGCGAGCTTCAGTCGTAGGCAGGGAGAGATGGTACCGGACACCGCGGGGGGTACCGCCGCGTTGAGTGGCGCGGACATTCGAGGCGGATGTCCTTGACGTCAGCTACTTTGCGGCGTGAGCGACGTCTGCGAGCCGGGCCACTTGCGCCCCCCGGAGGTCGAAGTGCGGACCCTACCCGTCGCGCCGGGTGCTCTGCTCGTACGTGTGATCCCGGTTGCCGCGCTCGTCGCGGCGGCGTGGGCGCAGGCGTGGAGTCAGCACGGCAGCATTGGGCGGGAGGACTGGCTCGGCTACTCGACACTCGCCGCGCTCGCGCTCGCGGCCGTCCTCGCCTCCGGCGTTGCGGCGCGGCCGAGCGGGACAGCGCTCGCGGCCATCGTCGCCCTCCTCGGCCTCGCCGCCTGGGCCGGCATCTCCGCCGCGTGGTCACCCGCGCCCTCGCTCGCGCGCGACGAGGCCCTGCTGACGGCGACCTACGCCGTCGCGGCTCTCCTACCGCTCCTGACGCTGCGCAGCGAGCCGGATCGGTTGGCTGCGCTCGGTGTCGTCGTCGCCGGAATGGCCACCCTCGCGCTCGCCACAAGTCTGGCCCTGAGGCTCGGGAACCACACCCTTGACCGCTACGACGACGGCAGGCTCGACTCGCCGATCACGTACGCGAACGCCCAGGCCGCGATGTTCCTGCTCGCGTTCTGGCCGGCTGTCGTCCTGGCAGCCCGGCGCACGCTGCCGGCGCTCCTGCGGGCGCTGGCCGCAGGGGCCTCCGTGGCGCTTCTCGCCGGCTGGCTGCTCACCCAGAGCAAGGGGGGCGGAGTCGCGCTCGGCCTGTCGGCGATCCTCGTCTTCGCACTGTGTCCCGGCCGCCTGCGGCTCGCGGTACCGGCGCTGCTGGCGGCCGCCGTGACCGGCGCGGCATTCGCTCCACTGACCGGCCCCTTCCGTACGAGTGGCCCGGTAGCCGAGGCCGCCGCGATTCGCCACGCGGGCACGACGGTCATCGTCGTGACGGCGGTGGGCTTCTTCCTCGGCTCCGCCTACGTCCTCGCCGATCGCCTGTGGGAAGTCCCGGATCCCGTTCGCAACATCGCCGGACGCGCGGCCGCAGCAGGTGTGGCACTTGCGGTCGTCGGCGCGGTCGCGGGATTCTTCATCGGCGTCGATCACCCCGGCAGCTTCCTCGCCGACAGGTGGCGTAGCTTCAAGCATCTACCGGCAAAGGAGTCGGCGAAGACCCACCTGCTGACGCTCGGCTCGAACCGGTACGACTTCTGGCGTGTCGGCCTCGCCGAATTCGAGCGCCGGCCACTGATCGGGATCGGCTCGCGCGGCTTCGGGCCGCTCTACCTCGAGAAGGGCCGCAGCGACGAGACACCGGCCCGTGCGCATTCGCTTCCGATCGAAATGCTGGCGGAGGACGGCCTCGTGGGATTCGCGCTCCTCCTCGGCGCGTTGGGCATACCGCTTGCCGTTGCCGCACGTCGCGCGCGGCTTGGCATCGCGTCGGCGGTGGCTGCCCTCGGCGCGGGTGCGTACCTGACCACACACTCGCTCGTCGACTGGATCTGGACCTTTCCTGCCGTCGGGATTCCGGCGTTCCTGCTCCTGGGCGTCGGGCTCGCGCGCGATCAGACGGCGACCCTCGGCGAGCGACTGCGACTCCTGGCGCTCGTGCCCGCAGCGGTCGCCACGCTCGCCTTCGCGCCGCCCTGGCTGAGTGAGAAGCTGACGACCCGGGCGGAGACGGGCCAGGGATCGCCCTCGACCGAGCTGCGCTGGGCCCGCCGGCTCGACCCGCTGTCGACCGATGTCCTCGTGTCGCGTGCCGTGCTCGCGGCGACTCCGCGCGAGTCGATCCCGCCGCTCGAGCAGGCGGTCTCGATGGAGCCCCACTCGGTCGCCCTGCAGTACTTCCTCGGCGTCACCTACCTCGAGGCGGGGAGGTACCCGGCTGCTCGCCGGGCGCTCCGGCTAGCGCACGCGCTGGCACCGCGGGACAAGTTCGTCTCGCGCGCGCTCCAGCGGGCCCTGAAGGCCTAGCATGCCCGCCGGGGGTCTCTTGTACCCTTCGGCGCAGTGAGCTCCGGGCAACGCAGGGCGCTCGTCACCGGCGGCGCCGGGTTCATCGGGTCGCACCTCTCGGAGCTCCTGCTCGAGCAGGGCTGGGAGGTCTGGGCGCTCGACGACCTCTCGACGGGATCAATGTGGAACGTCCAGCAGCTCCGCGACGACCCTCGCTTCCACCTCGTCGTCGACACCGTCCTGTCGCACACGGTCGTCAACGAGCTCGTCAACAAGGTCGACGTCGTCTATCACCTGGCCGCGGCCGTCGGCCCCCGGCTGATCGTCGAGCGGCCCGTCCACACGATCGTCACGAATCTCGACGGGACCGAGAAGGTCCTCGACCACTGTGCCCGCTTCGGCAAGCGTGTGCTGGTGGCGTCGACCTCGGAGATCTACGGCGACCACCGCACTGCCGAGCCGCTGCGCGAGGACTCGCGCCGCGTCTATGGCCCCACGACCCAGAAGCGCTGGCTCTATGCGGACTCGAAGGCAATGGACGAGTACCTCGCGCTCGCCTACCGACAGGAGCGCGACCTCGACTTCGTCATCGCGCGCCTCTTCAACACCGTCGGCCCGCGGCAGAGCGGTCAGTACGGAATGGTTGTCGCACGGTTCGTCCAGGCCGCCGTGGCGGGCGCGCCCCTCGAGATCCACGGCGACGGGAACCAGACGCGGACGTTCTGCCACGTGCAGGACACCATTCGCGCCCTTACGGGGCTGATGGACGCGCCGGCGACGGCCGGCGAGATCTTCAACGTCGGGTCGCGCAACTGGATCTCGATCATCGACCTCGCACACCGCGTGCAGGAGCTGACGGGGTCGAGATCGGAGCTCGTCTACGTGCCCTACGACAAGGTCTACGGGCTCGGCATCGACGACATGCTCCATCGCGTGCCGGCGATCGAGAAGATCCGGGGCGCGATCGGCTGGGAGCCGCACCGCTCGCTCGACCAGATCCTGGCGGACGTGATCGAGCACGCGCGCCAGGGGCC
>JBBQDZ010000130.1:0-6830 GCA_038320185.1 Gaiellales bacterium | reverse complement strand
CGTCGTGCCCACCGACGCGCGCGAAGCGGCTCGTACCCTGAGCGCCAGCGGGGCAGTGAGCGCGCCGCCTGCCCACCAGAGGCAGTAGGCGAGCCAGGGCACGCCGTACGCGTCGGTCTGGATCGCGAGCGCGAGGATTGCGGCGAGGGCCGCCGCGAGGCCGGCGGCGGCCCAGGCCCGCTCCCGCTCGCCGGTGCGTGCGGCGCGGAGAAGTCCCGCGAGCAGCGCAACGTTCCACGCGATGAAGAGGCCCATGCCGACGATCCCCGTCTCCACTCCGATCTCCGTGTAGTTCGACTCCCCCGCCTTCAGCGGCACCCGGAAGCGCGAGGCGGTCGCGCCGGCGTTGCCGAGGCCGTATCCCTGCGGGTGGCGGGCGACGGTCTCGAGGCCGTCCCGAAGGTTGCGCAGGTGGCTCCTGATCGAGGGCTCGCCCGGGCTGAGCGTCCCGCTCCCCTTCGGGAGCCTGCCGTGCTTGCGGGCATTCTCGATCTGGTATGCGAGGTCCGCCTTGAAGAAGTGCGTCCTCGGCGCGATGTGGGTGAAGAGGAAGGCGAAGCCGACGCCCGCGACGAGCGTGGCCGCCGCAGCGGCGAGCCAGAGCCGGCGCCGCGCGGCGAAGGCGAGGACGCAGAAGCCCGCCGCGAGCGCAACCAGGCTCGAACGCGACAGGGTGAAGAGAAACCCCACCGCGACTATTAGCCCGAGGCCCGCCGCGACACGCCGCCGGCGCCCGGTCGGCAGCACGGCCGTGAGCAGAAGCGCGACCGACAGGAGGTACGCCGTCGCGAGCGGGCTGACGAAGGTCGAGACGAGACGGCGAAAGAGTCCGCTCGAAGAGTTGAAGGCGAAGTTGTCGGGCAGCCCGGCGGGACCGTGGTAGTCGAAGCCCAGCTGGTCGTGGAAGTAACCGACCGCGCCGGAGTGGCGCCACCACTCCACCGGGACCGCGTACTCCTCGACGAGGCCGAAGCCTGCGAGCGCGGCGGCCGTCCCGAGCAGCGCCCAGCCGAACCGGCGGAGCTCCCGTCCGGAGAGGTCGAGCGAGCGCCCGAGGAGGTAGGCGGCGACGGGCACGAGCCCGTGACGCAGCCCGTAGAGAATCGCCTTGGGGCCCGCGTGCCCGCCGAGGGCACTCTGCGGGAGGACTGCGTAGAGGACGAGCGCTGCGGCAAAGCCGAGCGCGAGCCAGTCGACTGCGCCGGCGCGGAACGGCAGGCGTCGCAACCGCCATGCGTCCCACGCAACCCGGCCGAGCGCGACCGCGAGCAACGCCTCCTTCCACGCCTGGATCGCCTCGAGCGCGTTGCCACGAATGCCGCCGCTGTAGAGCAGCGCCATGACGAGGTTATGGGCCGCGAGCCCGACGAGGAAGAGGTAGAGCGCGACGATCGGCCGCCGCCAGACGGCGGTCCCGGCCAGGGCCAGAAGCGCCCCGAACAACGCGAGCGCCGTCATCCCCGGCGCAGGCGCAGGAACACGTCCGTCGCATAACGATACGGCGCGTCCGGCCCCTCGTCGCGGCTCACGACCTCGAGCCCGGCGGCGAGGAGGCCGAGCCAGAGCTCCGTCTCGGTCAAACGGTCGCCCCGGAGCGCCGGCGAGTGTGCGGCCCGGCCCGTGGCGCCGAGGATCGTCACCGCCGGCATCCTCGCGAGCCGCCACATGAGCGGCGCCAGGCCGCGCTCGAGCACGGGAACCTGAACGAACGCTTCGCCCTCGCCCGGCTTCAGCACCCGCGCGAACTCGTGGAGGTAGCGCAGCACGAGCCGGCGCCTCGGGAGGTGCTGGAGCACGAGGTAGCAGACGATCGCATCCGCCGACGCGTCGGGGACGCCGTCGAGCCGCTTCCCCGAGATCGTCCGAAACTCGACGTTCGGAGCCGTGACGGTCTCTCGCGCGCGCGCCACCATCTCCGCCGAGACGTCGAGGCCGAGGACGTGGTCGAAGCGGGCCGCGAGCTCGGCCGTCATCCGGCCCGGTCCGCAGCCGACCTCGACGCAGAGACCGCCTCGAGGATTCGCGTGGAGGCGACTGAAGAGGCTCGCGAGTTCGTCCGCCGCACGCGCGGGATCGCCGACGTAGACAGAAGTGTCGGCGCGGGCGAGGGCGTCCCAGGTGGTGCGCATGCCCACGTGCCGGAGCGTAGCGCCGCGGTGTTCGGATCCTGTATGCCGTCCCGCCCTCCACGGCCTGTCCGCCTGCGATGCTGCGCGGGTGATGATCGAGACCTCGATCCGCCCTCGCGGGCCTTACTCGCTGCGGCTCTCGGGGACGCTGCGAAGCGACGCTACGCGCGTCGTCCGGGACGGGCTGCTGCGCGGGGTGCTGGAGGTGGACGGACAGCTCGAGGGCGTCGCCGCCTGGCAGCGCCCCGACGGTGCCGTCTGCATCCGCGCGGAAAGCGATGCCGCCGTCGAGCGCCTGCGCTTCGTCCTCGCGCTCGACGACGACCACTCGCCTTTCCTCGAGCGCTTCCGTGACGATCCTCTGCTCGGCCGCGCGACGCGCGACCTGCGCGGTCTCCGTCCGCTCCGCGTCGCGACGGTCGCGCAGGCACTCCTGCGGGCACTCTGCGGCCAGCTGATCGAGAGCAGCCGGGCGCGTCAGCTCGAGCGGCGGATCGTCGCCGCCTCGACCCCGGAGCGCGGCGGATTTCACGCTCCACCGACCGGGGCCGCCCTCGCGCGCTTCGCGCCGGTGGAGCTGCGCCGGCTCGGCCTGCACGCGAGGAGGTGCGCGACGCTCGTCCGCGTGTGCGGGAGCCTCGACCTCGAGCGTCTCCGCGATATCCCGACGGGGGCGGTCGCCGAGCGGCTCGGCCGCGAGCGAGGTCTCGGCACCTGGTCGATCGGCGTCGTCTGCGTCGAGGGCCTCGGCCGCTTCGACTACGGACTCGTCGGCGACCTGGGCCTCGTGAAGCTCCTCTCGGCGATCCGCGGCCGGCGGGTCGAGGGGTGGGAGACGCGCGAGCTCGTCGAGCCCTACGGCGAGTGGGCAGGCCTCGCGAGCGTCTACCTCCTGTGCGCGTGGTCGCGCGGGCTCCTGCCCGTGCCCGCGGGGGCGCGCCGGCGCCCCGCACTCGCCGCATGAGGCTGCAAGGCGTCGAGATCCTCGTTTTGGAAGACGCGGAGGGGGCGGCCAGGGCGGCCGCGGAGCGGCTCGCGGCCGCGGCGCGAGCGGGAGCGGCGATTGCGCTGTCGGGCGGCTCGACGCCCCGGCGAGCCTACGAGCTGGCGGCCGAGCTCGAGCCCGACTGGAGCTCGGCCACGCTCTGGTGGGCCGACGAGCGCTGCGTACCGCCGGACGACGAACGCTCCAACTACCGCCTCGTGCGCAAGTCGCTGCTCGACCGGCTCATCTCACCTCCGCGAGAGGTGCACCGGATCCACGGCGAGCTCGCTTCCGAAGAGGCCGCCGCACGCTACGACCAGGAGCTCGTCCAGGTCCGCCTCGACCTCGTCCTGCTCGGCATCGGCCCCGACGGGCACACTGCCTCGCTCTTCCCCGGTGCGCCCTCGCTCGCCGAGCGCGAACGGCGCGCGGTCGCGGCCGAACCGCAGCTCGAGCCCTTCGTCCCGCGGGTAACGCTGACGATTCCAGCGCTGGGGGCGGCGAACGTCATCCTGTTTCTGGTCGTCGGCGAGGAGAAGGCGGAGGCCGCCGGCCGTGCTTTCGGGGGACAACCGGATCCGCAGACGCCGGGAAGCCTCGTCCGCTCGCGGACCGGTGAGACGATCGCTGTCCTGGATCGCGAGTCGACAAGCGACGTTGTGCGGTCCGGCGAAACCGTGTTAGATGCGCCCTCCTGATCGATCGAGGCGACTGAGGAAAGGACGTAGATGCGAGGGATAGGCAGGGGAAGAATTGCGGCCCTCGTGGCCGGGGCGGGGCTTGGGGGCGCGCTGCTCATCGCAGCGAGTGCGCCGGCCACGGTCGGGCCCAACGTCAACGTGACGAAGCAGGCCGGCAACGAGGACGAGTCGGCGATCGCGATCGATCCGACGAACACGAACCGGCTGTTCATGGCGACGAACACGCAGACGACGTCCAACTACTGGCGCAGCACCGACGATGGAGCGACCTGGACGAAGGTCACGCCGGCGATCCCAGCCGCGTGCTGCGACGTCCAGATGGCCTGGGACACCTTCGGGAACCTGTTCATCGTCTATATCGACTCGGCGATCACGACGATCGAGCTCGCTGTCAGCACCGACGGCGGCGCCACCTTCACGCTGCTGCCGGCCGTCGGCACTGGCAACATCGACCAGCCCAGCGTGGCCGTTGGAGCCGGAAGCGTGTGGGTTTCATGGAACTCGAGCGGATCGATGGTTGCCCGCGGTGCAGCCGTCACGGGACTGGGCGTCGTCGGCGCCTACAACGCGCTGGAGACGATCCCGAGCGGAACCGGAAGCTTCGGCGACATCGCCGTAGGGCCCGGACCCAGCGGTCAGGTGACGGTGATCTATCAGAACCCGACGGGCGGCCAGGGCCCCGCGACGATCTACGCCAACACCGATCCGGATGGCCTCGGTGCGGGCGGGTTCGGGTCTCAGGTGACCGTGACCACCACGAACGTCGGTGGATTCGACTTCATCCCCGCGCAATCGGCACGATCGATCGACGCCGAGGCCGGTCTTGCCTACGACCGCACCGGCGGTGCGACGAACGGCCGGCTCTACCTCGTCTACACCGAGGAGACGGTGAACGAGAACAACGACACCGAGATCCTCGTGCGGAGCTCGACGAACAGCGGCGCGACCTGGGGGGCGCCGGTACGGGTGAACGACGACGCCACGACGAGGTCGCAGTTCCTGCCCCACATCTCGGTCGACCAGACGACCGGCAACCTCGGGGTCACCTGGCAAGACTCGCGCAACGACAACGGCGTCGTCGGCCCGGGCAGCACGAACACGATCGTCAACGACGACGCGCAGTACTGGGGCGCCTTCTCGAGCGATGGCGCGAACACCTTCGGCGCGAACTTCCAGATCAGCGCCGGGACGTCCAACGCGGCCGCAGCCGTGGCTCCCGTCGACTACGGCGACTACGCGTGGTCGGACTTCTACGGCGGCCATCTGCACGCGATCTGGTCCGACAACTCGAACAGCACGGGCGACAACCCGAACGGCACCCTGCATCAGTTCGACCAGTACACGGCAAAGGTGACCTTCGGGGCGACGGCCGCCAGATTCGTCGGTGTACGGGCGGCGCGAACGCGAAGCGGGCACGCAGCGCTCACGTGGACGACCGGCGAGGAGGCGGGCATCCTCGGCTTCGATGTCTTCCGGTTGAGCGGGCCCAAGGCGACCCGCCTGAACGAGCACCTGATCGCGGCCCGCGCAGCCGGCCGCACGGGTGGTGCCTCTTACCGCATCGTCGACCGCACGGCGCGGAGCGACCGCTCGTACACGTACCGCGTCGAGGCGGTCGGGCTCGACGGGACCCGAAGCTGGCGAGCCAGCGCTATCCTGGGTGCATCGCGATGACGAGACGTGCCTCCACCGCAGTGCTGCTTACACTCGTCGCCGCCGGGGCGGTTACCGCCTCCACGGCGGCGCGGCCGGCAGGTCCCACGAGAGTGAGCGCGGCGATCGCTGCCAAGTCCCGCGTCAGCGGCATCTTCCTCGCCTCGCTCGGCGGAAAGACGCTCGCGTGGCAGTTGATCCTCCACGGCATCTCCGGGACCGTCTCCGCTCGCATCGAGCCGAGACGGCAAGGCCCGGCCCTCGCCACACTCTGCTCGCCCTGCAAGTTGTCCTCACGCGGGAGGACGCAGCTCGGGGCGCCGGGCGCGCAGGCTGTCGCGTCGGGGGACGCCTACGTGGCGGTCCGAGCGGGGGGCGTACCCGCGCTTCGCGTCCGGGCTCGCATCGTGATCGGCGTTCCGTCACTAGAGATCGTCTCGCCAAAGAGCGGCGACACGATCGCGCTTCCCGCGCAGGTGACCTACCGCGTGACGAACTTCGGCGTCGGCTCGGCGCCGCTTGGACACCTCGAGGTGTGGGTCGCAGGCGTGCCGACCTCGGTCGAGGTGGCGCTAACCGCGGCATCGGGCACGGCAACGATTCCAGACGTCAAGTCGGCGTTCCTGCCGGGGCACCGCGAGCTCAACTTCTCGCTCGCCACGGCCGATCGTTCGCTCGTACCCAACGCAGAGGCCCGCGTCACCGTCAGCGGCGTGACTATCGCCGGCCGGAAGTAGGCTCACTCCGGAAGCAGCGGCGAGACGAGGTTGGTGGCGAGCTCGCGGCGCGCCGCCAGCGACTGGAGCACGATGACCGTGTCGGCGACGGGAACGTCTTCCAGGTACTCCTCGCGGGCCTCGAAGGACCCGAGCACCCGCTCGACCGCGTCGATGTAGCCGAGCCGATCCTCGGCCGCGATCGTTGCGAGTGCGTCGCCGACGGCGTCGGGGAAGTCCTCGCGCTCGCGGATGGTGTTCGCGAGCGCGCGCGCCTCGTGGTCGCGGCCGAGAACGAGCAGGGCAAGCGCCGCCGCGTACCTGCCGATCGGTGATTCGGCCTCGCCGGGAGCCTGATCCAGCGCCCACGCCGCATCGGCTAGGGCGCCGTCCCAATCCGCGGCGAGGATTCGCGCCTTGAGCGCGCCGATCAGGCGCCCCCAGCTTCCCAGCGGAGCCTGCGGGAAGCTCTCGCGGTATCGCTCGGCGGCGTGCACGAACCACCGCGCCGCCTCGTCCTGCCGGCCCTCCATGAGCAGCGCGAGGCCTGCTCCGCCCGCGGCGTTGCCGAGACGGGTCAGGGCACGCTGCCGCGCGTCAGGCTCCGTCATCCCCGGAAGCCGCGCCACACCGTCCGCGTAACGGA
>JBBQDZ010000129.1:0-6890 GCA_038320185.1 Gaiellales bacterium | reverse complement strand
GCCGTCTCTCGCCCGGTCGTCGACGAGCGGGCGGACTGGCTGCAGGAACGCGGCGTCGAGATCGAGAGCGGGCCGAGGGAGTACGGCTACATCCCCGGCTACTACACGGTGTTCTTTTTCGATCCGGATGGGATTAAGCTGGAGATCGTGCACGTCCCCGGGCAAGCCGCATAAGAAAGGAGCACGGATGTCGACCACACCCTCCGCGCCGCCCCCCGAGCAGCCGAGCCGAGGCTACGGCTACCAGGGCGGAGCGGGGAACAACCCCCTCGCCGGCGTCTCGCTGCCGCTGAACCCCGAGCTCGTCGTCTTCCTTCTCGTCGAGATCGTGTTCGCCATCTTCACGCTGGCGAGCAAGGTGGTGAACGCCGCGACGTTCGTGAGCCTCACGGCGGCCGTGACCGTCGGGTATCTGATCAGCCGCGGCATCGCGAAGGCAAGCCGCGTGCTCGAGCACTAGCGCAGGCACCTCGAGCCCGGCGCGCGCGCGGATCGCCGCTATGCGCGCGCCGGCTCGAACCTCCGCTTCTCCACGCGCAGCCCGCGTGGCACGGGCGTCGGGTAGCGCCGCGTGAGACAGGCGCGGCACAGCTCCGACTCCGGCCGCGTCGTAGCCGCTTGAAGCCCTTCGAGTGAGAGGTATGCGAGCGATGTCGCGCCGATGTGTGCCCGGACTTCCTCAACAGTCCGCCCGGCGGCGACGAGCTCATCCTCTCCGGCGAGATCGATGCCGTAGAAGCAGGGACCGATGACGGGCGGCGAGGAGACCCTGACGTGCACCTCCGATGCGCCGGAGTCGAAGAGCATCGCCACGAGTTGCTGCGTGGTGTTACCGCGCACGATCGAGTCGTCGACGACGACGACGCGCCGGCCCGCGACCTCGCCAAGAGGGTTGAACTTCAGCTTGATCCCCTGCTGGCGCAGGCTCTGGTCGGGCTGGATGAAGGTGCGGCCGACGTAGCGGTTCTTGATCAGTCCCTCGCTGAACGGGATGCCGGACTGCCGGGAGAAACCGATCGCGGCCGGTGTCCCCGAGTCTGGGATCGGCAACACGAGGTCGGCTTCGGCCGGCGCCTCGCGCGCGAGCTGCTCGCCCATGCGCACGCGCGCGGCGTGCACTTCGACCCCTCGCAGGCGCGTGTCGGGCCGCGCAAGGTAGAAGAACTCGAAGATGCACAGCGCTCCGGCGCTCGCCGGCGGCAGCGCCTGCCGCGTAAGAACTCCGTCGTCCGAGACCGCAAGCAGCTCGCCGGGCTCGACGTCGCGGTCGTAGGCGGCGCCGAGTAGGTCGAGGGCGCAGGATTCGGAGGCGACCACGAGGTCGTCGCCGAGCCGGCCGAGGCAGAGTGGCCGGAACCCGTAGGGGTCGCGGAAGGCGAGCAGCTTCCCCTCCGTGAGCGCGGTCACGGAGTAAGCCCCCTGCAGTCGCTGCATCGCGTTGGCGACCGCCTCTTCGAGGGGGGCGTCGTCGTGGGCGACGAGCGCAGCTATCACCTCGGTGTCGGAGGATGAGCCGAGGCGTACGCCGTCCGCCTCCAGCTCCGCTCGCAGCTCGGCTGCATTCGTCAGGTTGCCGTTGTGTCCGAGGGCCACGGTACGCGCGCGCCCGTGCTGGACGAGCGGCTGCGCGTTCGACCAGTACGTCGAGCCGGTCGTCGAGTAGCGCGTATGCCCGATCGCGAGCTGTCCCTGGAGTCCCCGCAGCTTCTGCTCGGAGAAGACCTGCGCCACGAGGCCCATGTCCCGCAGCACGGTCAGGCGCCCGCCGTCGGACACCGCGATGCCCGCAGACTCCTGGCCCCGATGCTGGAGCGCGTGCAGGGCGAAGTGCGTGACGCGGGCGACATCACGGCCGGGTGCGCAGATGCCGAAGACGCCGCACATCGGCTAGAGGCTCTCCCGGATCGCCCGGAGATCGGGGAGCGCGTGCCCGAGCAGCTCGTCCCCTCCGACCGTTCCGAGACGCCGTAGCGGCACGCCGTCGAGCCTCGCCGCGTGCTCCGGTCGCACGGCGACCACGGCCGAGGCGTTTTCGGGGCGGCACTCCGGTACCTGGATCGAGGCGCCGAGCCCGCTCCAGAGCGCTGCCTCCGCGAGGGCGACCTCGAGAGCGCCCGCGTGCACGTCGTGGGCGAGCGTCAGGCAGGCCGCCGACAGCCAGAGGAAGCGGACGAGTTCGGCCTCCGCGCCGAGCCCCTCGCCCGGCGCCACGGCCAGAAAGACGAGGTCGCCCTCCCGCCAGCGGCCCGGCACGCGGCGGACGTCGGCAACGAGGCCGACGCAGCCGACGACGGGCGTCGGCGGGATCGCACGGCCGTCGGTCTCGTTGTAGAGCGACACGTTTCCGGAGACGACGGGGATCCGGAGTGCCTCGGCCGCCTCCGTGATCCCCTCGATTGCCTCGGAGAGCTCCCACCCGATCTCGTCCTTCTCGGGGTTGCCGAAGTTGAGGCAGTCGGTGAGCCCGAGGGGCTCGCCGCCGGCGCAGGCGACGTTCCGGGCGGCCTCGAGCACGGCGCCCGATCCCGCACGGCGCGGATCGAGCTCGCCCGCCGGCGGCCCGTCGAGCGAGACGGCAAGACCCCGGAACGAAGGCCTTAGTCGCAAGACCGCCGCGTCCAGCCCCGGTCGCCGAACGGTGCGAGCGCCGACGAGCTGGTCGTATTGCTCGTAGACAAACCGTCGACTCGCGCGCTCCCGCGACGAGAGCTCCTCGGCGAGCGGCCGGCGAGGCCGCAGCCGCGTCTCGGTCGCGCGCGGTGCTCGACCCACCGCGTAGCGCGGACAGGCGTCCGTCAGGAGTCCCGTGGGAATGTCGCCGGAAAGCTCGCCGTCGTGGAAGACCCGCAGCGCGCCCGAGTCGGTCACCTCGCCGATGACCGCGAACGCGAGCTCCCAGCGCGCGCACACCGCCTCGACTTCCGCCAGCCGCTCCGGGACGACGACGGCGACCATCCGCTCCTGGCTCTCCGAGATCATGATCTCCCACGCCTCCAGGTCGGGCTCGCGGAGGGGCACACGGTCGAGGTGGACCTCGACGCCCGAGCCGTCGCTCGCCATCTCCGAGAGCGCGGACGCGAGGCCTGCGGCCCCGCAGTCCTGGAGCGAGTCGACGAGGCCCCGCTCGACGAGCTCGAGGCTCGTCTCGATCAGCTTCTTTCCTGTGAACGGATCGCCGATCTGCACCGAAGGTCGCTTGTCGGCGTCCGCCTCGCCGAGCTCCTGGCTCGCGAGGACGCTCGCGCCGCCGATCCCGTCGCGGCCGGTCGTCGCGCCGTAGAGGACGATCGCCTTGCCGGTGCCTTGCGCGCGCGCGCGCGTGACGCGCTCCGCGGGTAGGAGGCCCACGCACATGGCGTTAACGAGACAGTTGTCGGCGTATGCCTCGTCGAACACCGTCTCTCCGCCGACCGTCGGTACGCCGACGCAGTTGCCGTAGTGCCCGATCCCGGCGACCGCGCGCCGGAAGGCCCAGTCCGGCTTGCCGAAGCGCAAGCCGTCGAGAAGCGCGATCGGACGGGCGCCCATCGCGATCACGTCGCGCAGGATCCCACCGACGCCGGTGGCCGCGCCCTGGAAGGGCTCGACCGCGGAGGGGTGGTTGTGGCTCTCGACCTTGAAGGCGACCGCCTCGCCGCCGCCGAGGTCGAGCACCCCGGCGTTCTCGCCCGGCCCCTGGAGCACACGCCAACCCGTACTCGGGAGCCGCCGGAGGAGGAGGGCCGAGTGCTTGTAACCGCAGTGCTCCGACCAGAGGAGCGAGAAGACCGCGAGCTCGAAGTGGTTGGGCGAGCGCAGAAGCAGCTCGTGGATTCGATCGAACTCCTCGTCGGTGAGGCCGAGAGCGCGGTGGAGCGGCTGTTCCGCAACGACGCTCAGAAGGGCATCGTATCGGTGCCTCCCGACGGCACGACCCTCGGGGGAAGACGCCCTGCGCCGACGAGCTACGCGAGCGCGAGCAACCCCCAGATGGTGGACAGCGCGAGCGCGACGGCTCCGGCACCCAGGGCGATGTGGCCTCCGGGGCCACCTTTGAAGACGGCGGCGAGACCGAGTAGCGCCGCGGCGATCGCGACCAGCGATAGCGCGAAGACGGCCTTGCCGTCCCGGGTCGAGTACGCGTTTGCGCTATCGATGACCCGCCCCTGGACGCGCACCTGCGCTGCGAGCTGTTTCGGCGTCGCGAGAATCGCGGCCGCCGTCGCCGGATCGACACCCCGCGACCTTGGTGAGATCGCCGCCATCTCGAGCGCGGCCGCCCGCAGGCGCTTCGAGGCAGTGAACTGCGAGCGTCCGAGGGGATCCTCGAAGTCGAGCGCACCGTGCTCGCGGAACGAGGAGAGCAGCCGCGCGAGCCCCTGGAGCCCGGTGGCCGAAGCCTCGCGCTCCGTGTTGAGGTGGAAGTCGCTTCGCAGCTGGCTCGCCGCGATGCCCTGGAAGATCTGCACGGGGAGACGAGCCCCGAGGAGCGAGGCGCGATCGCCCTTTCGGCCGGCGTCGAGCTCGAGGGTCGCGAGGAGGGAGGCGGCGAGAGCCGTGAACCCGACGAGAACGGCGAGCGTCTTCTCGAAGCCCGTCCGGTTGCTCATGGGGCAACCTCGCTGGGTTGACGCGCCACCGGACGCCAGCCCTGGCGATTCCGGCCGTGACCCCAGACCCGTAGGGTGCTCATGCGAGCACCTCGACGAGGACTCCAAGCACGCCGGCTGCCAAGACGGCAGCGAATCCGGCGATCAGGAGCAGGCGCCGGCGGCGGCGGAACGCCTCGGCGAGTGCGCCGAGCAGGAAGGCGACCGCAGCGGGCACCGTGGCCGCCATGTCGAGCGCCGCATGCCTGCTCAGGCGGTCGCCGCGGTGCTCGGCCCGGTTCGGGTCGATCCGGAGGAGGTCCGGGAATCGGCGTCGCTGATCGGCGAGGCGGCGGGCGGCGTCGAAGCCCCCCTTCGAGGTTCGGTAGCGCGAGTCGGCGAGGCCTTTCTGGATGCCCTCGCCGAGGTTCTTCGCGTAGAGGGAGAGCGTCTTCGCCTCGACCAGCAGCACGCGGCGCGTCGTTCCCGTCGAGCGGGCGGCGGCACGCCGCGCTTCCTCGGCGCGAACGCGGGCCTCGTCGACCTGGAACGCGACAGGCGCCTCCGAGGTGTAGACGTAGCGAACGTCCTCGACGCGGCCTGCGGCGGCCTTGATCTCCTCGCGCAGCGCCTGCTGCCAGCCGTCGGTCGCGCTCGACCGCACGAGCGAGGCGCGGCCACCGAGGAGGATGCCGACGACGGCGGCGAGCGTGAGCAGGATCGCGACCGCCCGGTCCTCGCTCTCGGACTCGGCGCGGTCAAGCACGGGTTCCTCGATTCGTTCCGACAAGGCACTCTCCCCGGACGCTTGCCACACTCTTCCCGTGACAGGCCTCCGGGGAAACGGGTTCCGGCTGCGGCGCGCCGACAAGGCTGACATCGACTTCCTCGTGCACCTCTTCTCGCACGAGGACGTCGAGCCGTTCCTGGCCCTTTCGCGGGCTCGCGACAGGCAGGCGATTGCGGAGCAGATCGAGCGTTCGAGTGCCGGGCCGGGCGAGGCGGGCTGCTTCGTGATCGAGGTCGACGAGCCTGACGGTGTGCAGCGCGCTGGCGCGATGCAGTTCGAGTTGCAGCACCGCCGCAGCCGGATCGCGCAGCTCGGCGGCCTCGCGTTGCAGCCGGCGTTTCGCGGGCGGGGGCTCGCCGCCGAGGGCGCGCGCCTGCTGGCGCGCCACCTGCTCTTCGACCTCGGCTTCCACCGGCTCCAGCTCGAGTGCTACGGGTTCAACGAACGCGGCATTCGCCACGCCGAGCGCGTGGGTTTCGTCCGTGAGGGCGTGAAGCGGAAGGCGTACCTGCGCCACGGCGAATGGGCCGACGGCGTCCTGTTCGGGCTCCTGCGGGAAGATCTCGAGCCCGGCGATGGTGCAGCCAACCGTTGAGCCGGCGGTGCGACCGGTGCCGCCGTTCTCTAGGATCGGCGTCGTGGGCCGCTTCCTGCACACGATGTACCGGATCACCGACCCGGACGCTAGCCGCCGGTTCTACGAGGCACTCGGCCTCGAGTTCCGCCGCGACCTGCCGATCGTCCGCGAGGGCGAGCTCGAGGCGACGAACTACTTCTTCGGCGTGCCGGGCCAGGAAGAGGAGCTCGAGCTCACCTACAACCACGACGGGCGCACCTACGAGCTCGGCACGGGCTACGGCCACATCGCCCTCGCCGTGGACGATCTCGACACCACGCTTGGGCGTCTCGGAGCCCAGGGCATCGAGCCTGAGAAAGAGCCGTATCGGGTGCGCGAGGGAGGCTCGCGGCTGACGTTCGTGAAAGATCCGGACGGTTACCGCATCGAGCTGATCGAGCGCGGCGCCTGAGGCCCGCCGCGGGGGTCGCTTGACGGCACCTCCGCTCCCGGTCCCCGCGGATCGGCTCGTGCGTCGCCTGGAGGCGGCGAGCGACGCTTTCATGCTCGACTGGCTCGACGGAGCCCGGCAGCAGGTGGGCAACCCGTGCGGCCTCCTGCTGGAGCGCTTCGGAGCAGCGACCGCGCCGGCGAATCCGCGCACCCCCGGGGTCGACTTCATGAACCGCGTCATGGGGCTGTGGCCGGAGGACGCGGATCGGGTTCCGGAGATCGCCTCGTTCTACCGGCGCCTCGGGGTTCGTCCGTGGTTCGAGCTCGCGCCGTCTGCGGAGTTCGATCGTCTGGCAGCGGCGCTCGCGAGCGAAGGCGCCGCCCAGATCGGGTTCCAGGCAGTCCTGTACGGGAGGGCGGAGCAGGCGGTCGCCGCGTCGGAGTCCGCGGTTCAGGTGGCGGAGGTCGGACCGGGCGGAGCCCGAGAGACAGCCGACCTCCTGCTCGCCGGAAACGAGGTGCA
>JBBQDZ010000128.1:0-6899 GCA_038320185.1 Gaiellales bacterium | reverse complement strand
CATCCCGCGTTCACGGGCGACTACTACGTCGAGGTGTGCAGCGCGATCAAGGAGGCGGTGCCGGAGCTGCACGTCCACGCCTTCTCGGCGCTCGAGGTGTGGCAGGGCGCCGCGACGCTCGGCGTGCAACTTCCCGCGTACCTGACACGCCTTCGGGAGGCGGGGCTGGGGTCCCTGCCCGGAACGGCCGCCGAGATCCTCGACGACGAGGTGCGTCGGGTGATCTGCCCCGACAAGGTGAGCACCGACCAATGGCTCGAGGTGCACGGGGCGGCGCACGAGGCGGGCCTGCGCTCGAACGTGACGATCATGTTCGGCCACGTCGAGGGCCTGCGCTCCTGGGCGCGCCACCTCCTGCGCGCGCGCGAGCAGCAGCGGCGAAGTGGGGGCTTCACGGAGTTCGTGCCGCTGCCGTTCGTCCACATGGAGGCGCCGATCTACCTCAAGGGGCGGGCGCGGCCAGGGCCGACCTTCGGCGAGACGCTCCTGATGCACGCAGTGGGCCGGCTCGCACTCCATCCGTGGATTACGAACGTCCAGGTCTCGTGGGTGAAGCTCGGGCCCCGGGGACTCGCTGCGGCGCTGCGGGCCGGTGTCAACGACCTGGGCGGGACACTGATGAACGAGTCGATCTCGCGCTCCGCCGGCGCCGGGCACGGCCAGGAGCTCGCGCCCGAGGAGATCGAGCGCCTCGTCAGCTCTCTCGGCCGGGTCCCGCGCCAGCGGACGACGCTCTACGGAGAGGTTCCGGAGGGCCGGCACCGATTGGCTTTCGGCGCCGCTCCTCTCGCAGAGCCGCTCAACCCACCGGTGAGCGACGCGCGTCTCGAGGCGCCGCCGCGACTCGTGCGCCCGGGTCTCGTCGGAAGTCGCGCGAGCTAATCGAGAACCGCGCGAGCGAGAAGCGCACGTGCGGCGCGACATCTGGGAGGCGCTACCGGCACCGCCTCGAGCGATAGGCGGATCCTAGGGTCAGCCGCGGGCGAAGCGAACGAGCGCATCGAGTGCCGGCTCGAGCGCGTGGCCTCTTGCTGTCAGCCTGTACTCGACACGCGGCGGGCGCGCGTCGATGACGAGCCGCTCCATGATGCCCGCCTCCTCGAGCTCGAAGAGGCGCGTCGCGAGCGTCGCCGACGGCACCGGCTCGAGCGCCTGCCGAAACTCGTTGAAACGGAGGGCGCCCTCGTAGGCGGCATAGAGCACGGCGAGCGCGAAGCGGCGTCCGAGGAGGTCCGCCGCACGGCGGACCTCCTCGGGCACCGGGGTGCAGCTCCGGCAGCGCATCAGCGTGTCCCGTGCATCAGGCGGCGAGTTGTGAACCCTCGACTCGCGCCGGCTCGAGGGCGAGCTCGAGCACCTCACCCATGCTCATCACCGGATGGAACGTGAGCTCTTCGCGCACCTCTGCAGGGACGTCGTCGAGATCGGCCCGGTTCCGCTCCGGGAGGACGATGTCCGTCAGACCCGCCGCGTGGGCGGCAAGGACCTTCTGCTTCAGCCCGCCGATCGGCAGCACCCGACCCTGGAGCGTCACCTCGCCGGTCATCCCGACGGTATGCCGCACCGGCCGCCCCGTCAGGAGCGAGGCCAGCGCCGTCGTCATCGTGATGCCGGCGCTCGGACCGTCCTTGGGGATCGCGCCGGCAGGAACGTGGACGTGGAAGCTCCGGCCTTCGAGCTCTGAGGCGTCGAGGTCGAGCTCCCCGGCATGCGCCCGGATCCAGGAGAGCGCGATCCGAGCGGACTCCTTCATCACCTCGCCGAGCTGACCCGTCAGCATGAGCCCCTCGTCGCCCGCCATCGAGGTTGCCTCGATGAAGAGGACGTCGCCGCCGGTGCCGGTCACCGAGAGGCCTGTCGCCACGCCGGGGACAGCCGTCCGGATCGCAGCCTCCTGGAAGAACCGCTGCCGGCCGAGCGCGTCACGCAGCACCGGCAGGTCGACGTGGACGGGCGCCTCGAGTTCGCCGGCGACGATCTTCGTCGCGACCTTTCGCAGAGTCTTCCCGAGCTCGCGCTCGAGCTGGCGCACGCCCGCCTCGCGGGTGTACTCGCGGATCGTCAATCCGAGGACGGAGTCGTCGACCAAGACCTCGTCCTCCTTCAAGCCGTTGCGCTCACGCTGTCGCGGCCACAGATAGCCGCGGGCGATCCCGATCTTCTCGTCGACCGTGTAGCCGTCGAAGCGGATCACCTCCATGCGATCGAGCAGCGGGCCCGGGATCGTCTCCGTGACGTTCGCCGTCGCGATGAAGACGACCTCGGAGAGGTCGAGCTCGACGTCGAGGTAGTGATCCCGGAAGCTGTGGTTCTGGGCCGGGTCGAGCACCTCGAGCAGCGCCGCCGAGGGGTCGCCGCGCCAGTCGGCACCTACCTTGTCGACCTCGTCGAGCATGATCACCGGGTTCATCGTCCCGGCGTCACGGAGCGCACGGACGAGACGTCCGGGCAGTGCTCCGATGTAGGTGCGCCTGTGGCCGCGGATCTCCGCCTCGTCGCGCACGCCCCCGAGCGACATGCGGACGAACTCGCGGTTGAGCGCCCGCGCGATCGACTCCCCGATCGAGGTCTTGCCAGTCCCCGGCGGGCCGATCAAGGTCAGGATCGCACCGGAGCGGCGGTCCTCCTGAATCCCGCGCTCCTGCCTGAGCCTGCGGACGGCGAGGTACTCGACGATCCGCTCCTTCACGTCCTCGAGCCCTGCGTGGTCTGCGTCGAGCACCTCGCGCGCCGCGATCGGATCGAGCCGCTCGTCGGAGCGCTTCCCCCATGGCACGGCAAGCAGCCAATCGAGGTAGGTGCGGATCATCGACGACTCGCCCGAGCCGTCTCCCATGCGCTCGAGCCGCCCGAGCTCCCGCTCGGCCTGCTCGCGCACCTCGTCGGGCATCTCGGCGTCCCCGATCTTCGAGCGATACTCGTCGACGACGGAGCCCTCGTCCTCGCCGAGCTCCTTGCGGATCGACTCGAGCTGGCGGCGCAGGATGTACTCGCGCTGCTGCTTGGCGGCACCGGTCTCGACGTCCTCACGGATGCGCCGGCGCACCTGCAGCTCGGCGAGCCGCTCGCGCTGGAAACGGAGAGCGAGCTGGAGCCGCTCGACGACCTCCATCGCCTCGAGCAGCTCCACCTTGTTCGCAAAGGAGAGATCCGGCGAGTAGCCGGAGGTGTCGGCGAGCGCGCCCGGTTCGGTGATCGAGCGCACGAACGCGGCGATCCGGCCGTCGTCGCCGCGCAGCTCGAGGATCTCCTCGACCACGGCGCGGTACTCGCGCTCGAGCTCCCGCGTCTGCACTGGTGGCAGCGCCTCGTCGGGACGCTCTTCGACCTCGACACGCAGCCGGCCCGCTGCGTCGGTGTGCGCCGCGCCGGCGACCCCGCGATGGAGGCCGACGAGCGAGACCGCACGGCCTCCGCCCGGAAGCCGCACGTGGTCTGCGACATCTGCAACCGTTCCGACCTTCGCGTAGGCGCCATCGTGGACCGGGACGAGCAGCACGCGCTCCTCCTCGCCTGTCTCGACGGTCAGGGTCACGTTCATGTTCGGGAAGACGACGACGTCCTCCAGCGGTACCAGCAAGAGACTGTTCAAGCGTTCACGCTCCTCAGATGTGTTCATCGTAGTTGCTTCAACGATTGAACCTTGATGGAACTTCCCGACGTGGCGAGACGTTGTCGACCTCTGTAAGCGACCTCTGGCATGGCCTCGCCGGCCTCGCCGCGGGATCATGATCGTGCTGATGCCTTGACGAGACGGGTCTCGAGGACCTGCTCGGGTTCCTTCGGCAAGGCAGCAGCTCCGGCGGCGCGACGAGATCGAGCCGCGGCTAACCGAGCTCCGGCATCGTTACGAACCGTAGGCCGGCGCTCGCCGAGGATCTGGCGCTGACGCTCCCCGCCTGGTCGCGCAAGCGGGGCAAGGCTCAGGCGGGCTGACACGTGCACGACCATCGCGCTTGACAGCCGGTGCCGCGGCGTGAGAGAGTGGTCGTGTTGAGACCCGCAGGCTTTCGAGCCAGCGGGTCTCAGCGTTTCTGGGGCAGGTTCGGGCGAGCGTCAGGACGCTCGCGACGAGCTCTCGAGAGAGCGAGACCGGCGGCGGTCGTCCGAGGTTCCACGGTTTCCGCGCGTCGTTCACCGGACGCAGGCGATGCCGCGCGCGACGAGGGCGTCGATCTCCCCTTCCTCGTAGCCCACCTCGAGCAGGACCTCGCGGGTGTGCTCCCCGAGCCGGGGTGGGGCGCTCGGGTAGCGCGGCCGCTCGCCGTCGAAGGAGAGCGGCGGAGCGACGAGCCGCAGCTCCGGTATGTCCGGGTGCGGGAGCGACTGGAGCAGCCCGAGCTCGCGCGTCTGTTCGAGCTCGGCGACCTGACCCACGTCGTGCACGGGCGCAGCGGGGACACCGGCGGCCGCAAGCCGCTCGAGCCAGGTCGCGAGCGGCACGGTCGCGAGGCGCTCCCCGACCAGACGCGCGAGCTCGGCGCGATTCGCCACCCGGTCCGGGTTCGTCGCAAAGCGCTTGTCTCTCACAAGCGGAAGCTCCACAGCAGCGCAGAGCGCGGCAAAGAGCCTGTCGTTCGCCGCGGCGATCATCAGCTCTCCGTCCAAGGCGCGGTAGACCTCGTACGGAGCGATGAGAGGGAATGCAGTGCCGTGTCGTCCGGGGGTCTCGCCCGTTCCCAGGTAGCCCATGATCTGGTACGGCAGCAAGGCGACGGCGGTCTCGAACAACGACACGTCGACGTCGCGCGGGCCACCGCTGAGCAGCGCGGCAAGAATCCCGATCGCGGCCCACTGGCCGGTGCCCTGGTCGATGAGCGATACGCCGGCGCGCACCCCGGGACGGTCGGCCTCCCCGGTGACGCTGACGATCCCGGCAGTCGCTTGCATCATCGGGTCGTAGCCGGGCAGCTCGCGCAGCGGACCCGTGCGGCCGTAGGAACCGATCGTGCAGTAGACGAGGTCAGGCCTCCGCTCGCGCACATGCTCTGGCCCCAACCCCCGGCGCTCGGCGAGCCCGGGCCGGAGGCTCTGGACGAACACGTCCGCCCGAGCCGCCAGACGCAGGACGGCCTCGCGACCCTCCTCGGTACCGATCGCGAGCGCCACCGCGCGCTTGCCGGCGTTCGCGGCCAGGAACATCGTGCTCTCGCCGTTCCAGAACGGCGGTCCCCAGGTGCGCGTGAAGTCCCCCTCCGGCGGCTCGACCTTCACGACCTCCGCGCCCAGTGCCCCGAGGATCTCGGTGCAGTAGGGGCCGGCGAGCGACGTGGTGAGATCGAGCACGCGCCGGCCACGGAGCGGCAGGAAGGCCATGGCGGTCTGATCCTAGGCCCCGGAGAGCGTCGTCCCCGGCGAACCAGTCCAGGGTCTGTCCCCGGCCGTGGCCGCTGGGGGCAAGTCCCTAGGAGAGTTGCTCGCTCCGGGCACGGCGCTTCGGCCGTGGCCGCTCCGGACCCGTCCAGGGTCTGTCCCCGGCCGTAGCCACTCGGGACGTGTCCGAGGGACGGTCCCTGGCGCCGGCCACCGATCGCCGCGCCGTACAATCGAGGTCGATGGCCCAGCTCGCCGACGCTCCCCCCGCTGGCCGCTTCGATGACCTTCTTCGCGAGCAGGCCTTCGTCGACGGACGCTGGATCGACGCGAACTCCGGTGCCACCTTCCCGGTCGAAAATCCCGCGACGGGTACGCGAATCGCGACCGTCCCGCGGCTGGGGAAAGCAGAGACGCGCCGCGCGATCGAGGCGGCGCAGCGCGCCCTTCCAGCCTGGAGGGCCCTGGCGGCCAAGGAGCGCGGGCGTATCCTCCGACGGCTGGCGGACCTGATGCTGGACCGCGCAGAAGATCTCGCCGCGCTCCTGACGACCGAGCAGGGCAAGCCGCTGGCGGAGTCGCGGACGGAGATCGCCTACGCGGCCTCCTTCTTCGAGTGGTTCGGCGAAGAAGGAAAGCGCGTCTACGGCGACACCATCCCATCCCCCTGGCCCGAAAAGCGGATCGTCGTGACAAAGGAGCCGGTGGGTGTCACCGCCGGCATCACGCCCTGGAACTTCCCGATGGCGATGGTGACCCGCAAGTCGGCGCCCGCGCTCGCGGCGGGTTGCACGATGGTGCTGAAGCCGGCCGAGCAGACGCCGCTGTCCGCTCTCGCGGTCGCCGCGCTCGCCGAGGAGGCGGGCCTACCTCCCGGCGTGCTCTCGATCGTCACCGGGGACGCGGAGGACGCGCCCACGATCGGCGGCGAGCTGACCTCGAACCCACTCGTCCGCAAGCTCGGGTTCACCGGCTCGACCGAAGTCGGGAAGCTCCTGATGCGCCAGTGCGCGGGGCAGGTGAAGAAGGTCTCGCTGGAGCTCGGCGGGAACGCTCCGTTCCTCGTCTTCGACGACGCGGATCTGGACGCCGCGGTGGAGGGCGCGATGATCTGCAAGTTCCGGAACTCAGGTCAGACCTGCATCTCCGCGAACCGGATCCTCGTCCACGAGCGCGTCCACGACGACTTCCTCGGCCGGTTCACGACCGCGGTGGCGAAGCTCCGGGTCGCCGACGGTTTCGCTCCGGACGTGAACGTCGGCCCGCTGATCGACGCCACCGGGCTGGAGAAGGTCGAGCGGCACGTCGCCGACGCACGGGAGCGCGGCGCGGAGGTCGTCGTCGGAGGCTCGCGCCACGAACTGGGCGCAACGTTCTTCCAGCCAAGCGTACTCACGGGCGTGACGATGGAAATGGCGATGAGCTGCGAGGAGACGTTCGGCCCGGTCGCGGGCATCGGGCGCTTCGGAAGCGACGAAGAGGCGGTCAGGATCGCGAACGACACGCCTTACGGCCTCGCGGCGTACTTCTACAGCCGCGACGTCGGCCGCATCTGGCGCCTGTCCGAGGCACTCGAGTACGGCATC
>JBBQDZ010000127.1:0-6915 GCA_038320185.1 Gaiellales bacterium | reverse complement strand
CTCGAGCTCGTGGAGGTAGCGCTTCACCTTCCCGCGCTTGGCGGGATCGAGGCCGAGCGTGCGCACGAGCGCGTCGACCACCGCGTCCGGCTTCAGGCCGCGCCGCGTGCGGAGCTCGAGGAGTGGCGACTGGCCCCCGATCCAGGCTGCGGCGAGCGCGACCGAGTCCTCGTCCGGCGCCGGCGCCGGGGCCGCGAGGAGCCAGCGCTCGATCAGCGCACCGAGCTCGTCCGCCCCCTCCCCCGCCCGCGCCAGATACGCGCGCGCGTCGGGCCGTTCGCCACGCGCGTAGCGGGCCGCGTAGTCCTCGAAGAGCAGGTCCATATCCTCAGCCATGGATGAGGACGTCACGCACTTTCGCGTGCCCGTTGTGGAGAGCCTGGTCGACGGCGTTCGCGCTCATCCCGAGCCGCTCCGCGATCTCGTCGCGCTCGAGCCCCTCCAGGTAGCGGAGCTCGAGCACCTCCCGCTGGCGCGCCGGTAGGGGATCGAACAGCCGCTCCAGGTAGTCCTGCGAGACGATCGCCGGAGACTCGTCTTCGACGGCCGGCTCCCATCCCTCTCGGAGCGCCACGTCGGTTGGCCGGCCCGCGAAGTGGTCGCGAAGCGTCCAGCCGACGACTTGGTGGACGACGACCCGGTAGGGCACCCGGTAGCGCCTGCCGCGGTGGAACTCGGCGAGCAGGCGCAGCCGGATGTCCTGGGCGACGTCCTCGGCGTCCGAGCTTCCATGCAGGCGGGCGATGCAGCGACCCACGATGGCCGGGTCGTACTTGGCGAGGAGCACGGCGATCCGCCCCTCCTCGAGCAGCCGGGTGTCTTCGGCATCGCTGTCACGGTGCATCGGAGCTGAGATCACCGAGGACGTGTCCGGGAGCTTACGCCGCCAACGGGTATGCGCTCAGGGCGACGAGCTCTCCGAAGGCCTCGAGCTCTGCGCCGATCACCCCGCCGCCGAGCCGCGCCTCGCTGCCGAGGCCGACCGGCCGGTCCAGGTGCCGCTCGGCGCCCGAAACAGCTCGCAGGAACCGGGCGAGCGCGGCCTTGCTCACCGGCTTCGCCCCTACCTCGACCGCCTCCAGCGCATAGCCGCGAAGGAGCTTCGCGTACAGCCCGGCGAAGACATCGGAGCGGCCCACGTAGTCGAGACAGACGACGGTCCCTCCGCAGGCGACAAGTGCCCCCGACTGGCCGTCGAGGCGCGGCAGTGCCTGCGCGTAATCCTCGAGTGCCGGTGCCCGCGAGACGTAGAGCTCCTGCGCCGCCTCCGTCGGCGAGGCGACCTCGAGCCGCTGCGACTTCGCCGCCACCTCCGCCCACACCTGCGCCTGCGCGCCGGACGCGCGGTGACGCGCCTGCGCACGGCGCAGGTCGGGGTAGGCGGCATGGGGCGCGGTCGCAAACGCAGAGCTGCGGTACGCCCAGCGTCCGCGCTCGACGCAGTTCACCGGCAGCCGTACGATCGTCTTCGGGCCGACGAGCACCGTCCGCTCGACGATCCGGTTTTGCTTGGCGCCGACGAGCTCCTCGCCCTCGTAGAGGAGCACGTACTCGCCGAGCGGGTTGTCGAGCAGGAGCGTGTTGACGTCACCCGACTCGGTCGCCTCGCGGACGGTGAGCCCGCGCGCGAGCGCCTCGTCGAGGCCGACGTAGTCGAGCCGCGGCTTCTCGCTCGGGAAGAGCGGCAGCACGGTCAGACCGCGGTGCGAGCTCGGCGCGCCGAGCTCGAAGGGCAGGGACTTGGATGGTGTGGTGAAGGTTGTCATGCCGTGAAGTCGTCGCGGCCGGGCCTGGGGCTTACGCGACAGTCGGCGTCCGGATGCGATTCGCGAGGGCGAGTCCGGGCGTGCCCGAGACGGCCGCGCCCGCTCTGCCACCCGGCGCGGCCGACGTGGGCAGCCAACCCTCTCGGTACAATCGCGGCGCCACAAGCTCACAGGGGGGAATGACATGAAGCGAGGACGGGGACTCTTCGTCACGGCGCTCGGCATTGGACTCCTGCCGGGATCGGTTGCGTTCGCCGATCAAGGACCCCGCGCAGGTGGTTCTCGCGCGGGCGGGGACCGGCCGCCGGCGGTGAAGATCTTCACGCTCGATCCATCGACGCACGGCAATCCCGAAGGCGTTGCGGCAAAGCCCGGCGGCGGCGTGTTCTTCGTCGGAGCGACCGGTGACGGCACCATCTACCGGGGCACGATCGACAGCCCGAAGGCCTCGGAGTTCATCCCCGGCGCAGCAGGCAAGTCCGCTGTGGGAATGAAGATCGCCGGGGACAAGCTCTACGTCGCGGGCGGCGCGACGGGGAAGATCTCTGTCTACAACCTCTCCACGAAGCTACTGGTCGCGTCGTTCGCCACCGGCGCAGGGGGCTTCCTGAACGATCTGGTCGTGACGAGGAAGGGCGACGTGTTCGTCACCGACTCCTACCGGCCGATGCTGTGGCATGTAACCGGCGCGCAGGTGCGAGTGGGAACAGGCACCCCGCAGGGCATTCCGATGGGGCCGGAGATCGCCTTCCAGACCGGGTTCAACCTCAACGGCATCGTCGCGCGCGATGGCGGCAGGCAACTTGTCGTCGTCCAGACCAACACCGGGAAGCTCTTCCGCATCGACCTCGACCACAGTGCGCCGAGCGGTCGCGCGATTCACCAGATCCAGGTCACCCCGCTGCCCGGCGGCGACGGAATGCTTCTCGACGGGGAGCGACTCGTCGTCGTTCGAGGCGGGCCGCCGATGCTGACCCTCGTCAAGCTCAGTCACGGCGCCGAGCGCGGAGTGGTCGTGGGCACGCGGACAGACCCTTCGCTTCGCGGGCCGTCCACCGTCGCCCGCGCCCGGAACCTGTATCTCGTCGTGAACGCCGACTTCGCCACGAACACCAAGCCATTCACCGTCTCGGGGCTCCCCGCGCGCAAGAACGGCGACTAGCTCCTCCCCTCTCCGGGTGTCGCAGACGGCTCCATGAGCGAGACCGAGAGCGCACCTCCAAGAACCGCTCCCCAGGTGCTAGGGTCGGTCGATGGACGAGCGCCGGCTCAGGATGGCCGCCAACGAGGCTCTGTTTCGCGAGGTCAACGAGCGGATCGAGGGCCTGAACGACGCGTTTGGTTCGGTCACTGGGGACTTCGAAATCGTCTGCGAGTGCGCTGACGAGAACTGCATGGAGAGGATTTACCTCTCGCCTGCTGCTTACGAGGCCGTTCGAAGCGACCCGACTCATTTCGCCATCATCCGTGGTCACGTCGCCCCGAGTTGCGAGTTCGTGCTCGAGCGGCGCGAGACCTACGACGTGGTCGAGAAGGTCGACGAGGCGGCAGTGGTGGCCGAGCAGCTCGACCCGCGTAACTAGGCCAGGTCGAGCAGGCCTTCCCCGCGCGCACGGCCAGGTCGCGCCGGACGCGTTCCATCATTCGCCTGAGATCGTCGAGCAGCCCGGGGTCGTTCCTTTGCCGGTCGTCGCCTCGGTACGAGAAGCTCGTCCTCTCATGGTGAATCCAGTTCCGCCCCGACCGCGGTAGGTTAGGCAGATGCGCGCCCAGATCAAGGAGAAGCGGGAGGTCGCGAAGGGGACGCTGCTGGTCATCTTCGACCTGCTCGGAGAAGAGGTCGACTTCAAGGCGGGACAGTATTTCTGGGTGACGCTGCTCGACCCGCCCTACGAGGACGAGAAGGGGCCACGCCGGCACATCTCGGTCGTCACCTCACCGAACGAGCGCGGCGTGCTCGGGCTCTGCACGCGCCTGCGTGACAGCGCCTTTAAGCGTTCCCTCGTCGAGTTGCCAATCGGAGCTGAGGTCGACGTCGAGGAGCCGAAGGGAAGTTTCGTGCTACCCGAGGAGACGGATCAGCGATACGTGTTCATCGCGGGCGGCATCGGCATCACGGTCTTTCGCTGCATGCTGCGCTACATCGCGGAGGAGCACCTTCCGCACCGGATTACGCTCGTCTACTCGAACCGCGACCGCGAATCGACCGCCTTCCTCGACGAGCTCCGCGAGCTCGAGCAGGGCAACCCGAATCTTCAGCTCGTCCTCACGATGACCGAGGACCCCACCTGGGACGGCGAGTCGAGACGAATCGACGCCGAGCTCCTCCAGGACCACCTCGGCGACGACCTGCAATCGCTCACCTACTTGATCGCGGGCCCGCCCGCCATGGTCGAGGGAGTCGTCGGGACGCTGCAGGCAGCCGGTGTCCCCGAGGAGCGACTCCGTCCCGACCGCTTCAGCGGCTATTAGGCGCAGCAGCCGCCCGTAGGCGGGATCGGACGATCCCCGTCGCAGGCAGGAGCGGCTTGAGCCCTCCCGAACCCCGGTTCGTGCCGCACGTGCCGAGCGCCTTCGGTGAGGACGCCTTCGGCCGCCGCGCCGAGGCTGCGGCCCGCTTCTTCGGCACGCCGAAGTACATAGCGGGACAGACGGCGCTCGTGATCGCCTGGATCGCCGTGAACGCCGCCGCGGTCGGCCTCCGCTGGGATCCGTATCCCTTCATCCTGCTGAACCTCGTCTTCTCCACACAGGCCGCCTACGCGGCGCCGCTGATCCTGCTCGCGCAGACCCGCCAGGCCGACAGAGACAAGAACGCCGTCGACCAGCTCGAGGCGCACCGTGAAGAAGTCATGGGCCACATCCAGGAGCGCGAGACGGCGATCAGGAAGGAGACCGCCGATCTGAAGCTGCTGATCGAGGCGAACACTGCGTTGACCGAGGAGGACAAGGCCTTGACCGAGAAGGTCGAGGCGCTGACACGAGAGATTCACGCGCGACTCAGCGCCCCGTAGCGCGGTTCAAGTGCCGTCGTCGTTCTGTTCCCTCTTGGCCGGAAAGTCGATGTGCACGGTTTCGTCCTGCCGGCGCTCTTCGACCTTGCCGCGCTGCGTCAGGGCGCGCTTGTCGGCCACCGTCGCCGTCTGCTCGATCATGAACGAGAAGCTGCGCGGCCAAAGGTTCCTCGAGGCGACGACATTCGCCTCGGCGGCAAGCAGGGTGATGTGCGAGGCGAGGTAGATCCACGAGAGGAGGCCGATCACCAGACCGAAGGTGCCGTAGACGTTGTTTGCGTGCTTGAGCGTGTGACCGACGTAGTAGCCGCCGAGCGTCTGCAGCAGCTCGTAGAGGACGCCGGCCCCGATCGCCCCGCCGCGCAGCTGCCGCCAGCTCACCTCGCGCGCCGTCAGGACGCGGAAGCCGACCCAGAAGAGACCGATGTCGAGCACGGTCGAAAGGCCGATCGAGGCGATCTTCCAGGACATCCCGAAGTGGGCCCCGACGGTGGCGAGGCTGCCGAGAATCGTCGTCGCGAGCGCGCCACCCCCGAGTAGAAGCAGAAGCAGGAGCGCGCGGCCGCGCGCGTGGATGGGGTCGGGCCGGCGCTTGAAGGGGACACCCCAGAGGTGGTTCATGGCGTTCTGGGAGGCGAGGAAGATGCCCATTCCTGCCCAGAGAGCCGCGGCAAGGCCGAGGCCGAGCGCGAGTGCGCTTCCGTGCAAAGAGCCTCGGCTGAGCTGTGGGCCGATCACCGGGAACTGGCCGAGCGCGGAGTTGACGATCGTGCGCTCGAGGTGACGGTGCCCCTGCAAGACGAAGCCGAGGGCGGTCGTGAGCACGAGCAGCAGCGGGAAGACGGCGAAGAAGCCGTAGTAGGTGATCGCGGCCGCCAGATAACCGCCCTGGTCGTCGGCGTACTTCTGCAGCACTGCGAGCGGGAAGCCAAGCCAGCGATGCCGCTGCTGAAAGCGGTCGAAGGCGCTATATCGCTCGCCGAACCCGCTCATCGGAGCCTCCAGAGGCGGTGGCTCGCCGAAACTAGGCGGGCCGTTCCGAGCGCGCCGGCACCCAGGGGCGAAGAGTCAACGAAGCCGGCGAGCGAAATCGTTGCCGCCCGCGTCGATCGATCAGCGGCGAGCGAGGCGGCGGCCACTCTCGGTGGTTGGCGCCGTGTAGTTGAGCTCGTAGTGGTGGTACAGCTTCGACTCGTCGGCCTGGGAGAGCTCGTCGCCGTGCATCTCGATGTTCGGAGCGGCCTTCACAGCGGCCGCCGAGACCGCCACCTGCAGATTATCGGGGCCAAGAGTCAATCCGCCGAGCGGCACGAACGTCAGATGGCGACCGATGAAGCCTTCCTTGACCGTTGCGAACATCGGCTCGTCGGTCTCGACGTCCACGTAGACGTCCTGGAGCTTGCCGATCTTCTCCCCGGAGCTGTCGATCAGATCCTTGCCATGCCAGTCGGCGATGTTCGGGTGCGTCACGGTCGGCTCTCCTTCCTCGTCTCCGGCGGTGCGCCGGAGGTTGCGGCATTGCTCGAGCCGACGGATCGTAGCGACGGGCCATCCGGGTCGAACCGCCCGGCCAGCGGGCATCGTGCGATGGGCGGTTAGTGGCCTGTCCGGGAAGTGGCCACGGTGGATGACACGCGACACGTGGTGCGAGGCAAGGACGCAGGGAGCTTCGATACGAGGGCGTATCGGCGCGACCGAGGACGCGGCCTCGTGCCGCGTGGCGCCTGTCAGGCGCCCTGAGTTACGTTCCGGACAGGCCCTTAGACCAACCTCTCGATCGAGTGGACGAACTCAGCTTTCGCCTCCGTGTACCCCTCGCGGTCACCCCGGTACTTCCGCGCCAGCTCGATCTTCAGGGCAGCGTAAGCATCCGCCGTCTCGGGATGTACGCGCAGGTAGTCGCGGAATGCCAATCGGGCGGCGAACTGTGGATGGCGCCGCTCGATGAGATGAAGATGGTGCGTCCGCGCGGCTGGTGAAGGCTTGCAGAACCAGTGCATCCACGGGCGGTGCGGCCAGTAGCAGTAGCCGATCGCGGCGAGTGCGTCGAAGACCCGGGGTGCCTCCTCCAGGCTTCGGACGCCGACCATCACGTCGATGATCGGCTTCGCTGCGAGACCGGGAACCGCCGTGCT
>JBBQDZ010000126.1:0-6938 GCA_038320185.1 Gaiellales bacterium | reverse complement strand
CCGCGACCTTGGCGCTGCGCGGCTCCACGCTCGCCGCCTACCACGGCGCCGAGCACATCTCCATCGGCACCTACGAGCACGGCAGGCCAGCGGAGAAGGAACACGAGCGTTGTGGATCGCATCTCCTTGGGCCGCTGCTTGTAGCGTCAGCTGTCGGCGGCACCCTCGCCGCGCGCGCCCCAGAGCACCTGCGCAAACCCGCTGCCGCGGCCGCGTCGCTCGGCGCTCTCGCCGCTGCGACGGAGGTCTTTGGCTGGATGACCCGTCACCCGCAGAGCGGGCTGGCGCGGGCGCTTGCGGCCCCCGGCCACGAGCTGCAGCATCGGCTCGCCACCGCCGAGCCCTCGCCCGATCAGCTCGAGGTGGCGGAAGCCGCGCTCGCCGCCTGTCTCGCACTCGAAGATGGTTGAGGCGCTCGCTCGCGGCGCACCGCCCGGCCAGGTCGACTCCGGCGGCCTCTCGGCACGCGATGGCTAGCCGAACTAGCCGTCGTGCCAGCCGGCTCCCGCCGGAGATCTTCGACCTTCCGACCGACAAGATGCGGGAGGGCTATTACACCGACGCCTACTTCAATCACACCCGTGAGGTGCTCCTTGCGGACGGGCGGCACCCCCGCGTCCTGATGCAGGTCTTTCAGCGCAAGGCGGCGCTTCTCGGCGGCATGGACGAGGCGATCGCGATCCTCAAGCTCTGTTCCACCGACTGGGAGGAGCTCACGGTCCACGCGCTCTACGACGGAGACGAGATCGCGCCCTGGGAGTCGGCGCTGACGATCGAAGGCGATTACACGCTCTTTGCCCACCTGGAGACGGTCTATCTAGGCGTCCTCGCCCGTCGGACTCTGATCACGACGAATGTGGCCAGGGTGGTGGAGGCCGCGAACGGCAAGCCGATCATCTTCATGCCCGCGCGCCACGACCACCACCGCATCCAGACGGGTGACGGGTACGCCGCCTATGTGGCCGGCGCGCACGTCGGGGTCCCGATCGGCGTCACCTCCGACGCACAGGCCTCCTGGTGGGGCGGCCGCGGCATCGGCACGGTTCCTCATGCGCTGATCGCCGCCTACGGAGGAAACACGGTGCTCGCTGCCACGAAGTTCGCGGAACATGCGGATTCCGAGATGCACATCGTCGTCCTCGTCGACTTCGAGAACGACTCGGTTCGCACCTCGCTCGAGGTTGCGCGAGCGCTCGGCCCGCGGCTCTGGGGCGTGCGGCTCGATACTTCCGGCCAGCTCGTCGACCGATCCCTCTGGAACGAGATGGGCGACTTCGACCCTCGCGGCGTCAACGAGCGGCTCGTGCGGAAGGTTCGCGTCGCGCTCGACGAGGACGGCTTCGAGCACGTGAGGATCGTCGCCTCGGGCGGCTTCACCGCGGAGCGGATCCGTGAATTCGAGACGAAGGGCGTTCCGGTCGATTCCTACGGAGTCGGCTCGTCGCTCATCCGCGGGGACAACGACTTCACCGGCGACATCGTCCTCACGGATGGCCGCGCGTCCGCAAAGGTCGGCCGCCGGTTCCGTCCGAACCCGAGGCTCGAGCTCGTCGAGTAGGGCGCAGAGCGGAGCGCGATGAGCCGCCGGCGGATCCTCTGGGACGTCGACACGCAGGTCGACTTCATGCTCCCGATGGGCCGGCTCTACGTCCCGGGCGCGGAGGAGGCGGCGCCTGCGATGGCGCGGCTCGTCGCGGCCGCTCGGGCCGCGGGCATTCCGCACGTCGCCTCCGCAGACGATCACGAGCTGAGCGACGTCGAGATCTCCGGCGAGCCGGACTTTCAGACGGCCTACCCGCCGCACTGCCTGCGCGGTACGCCGGGCGCGGAGAAGATTCCGGAGACGAAGCAGCGAGATCCGCTGCCGCTGACCTTGAGCAGGGTTCCAGTCGATGCGCTTCTAGCGCGGTGGCCGACGAGAGAGATCCTTCTCCTGAAGAAGAGCTTCGATGTCTTCTCCAACCCCAACACCGAGGAGGTGCTGGGGTCGCTGGACCCGCAGGAGGTGATCGTCTTCGGCGTCGCGACCGACGTCTGCGACGACGCCGCGATCCTCGGGTTGCTCGAGCGCGGCCGGCGGGTGCGCTTCGTCGAGGAGGCCTCGCGCGGTCTGGACGCCGAACGTGTCGCCGCCTGCACGGCCGTCTGGCGCGGGCGCGGCGTCGAGTTTGCAAGCGTCGAGGACATCCTGGCGTCGCTTGGCTAGGATCGCCAGACCCGCAGGTCGCCGCCGTCGAGGTGCTGACGACGCCGGATACGGCCGCGATCCCCGCCGCGAGCTCTAGAGCGGCGGATAGCATCGGAGCCGATGCCCCCTCGCGCCATACACCACGTCGGAGTCGCCGTGGCTGATCTCGACGAGGCGGTCGCGACCTACGAACGCCTCTTCGGGGGCGAGGTGGAGCTCCGGAGCACCGTGCCCCATCAGGGTGTCGAGGCGGTCGCGTTGCTTCTCGGAGGCGGGCGCGTCGAGCTCCTCGCGTCGCTCGGAGAGGAGACGCCGGTGGGCAAATTCCTCGCGAAGCGCGGCCCCGGGATGCACCATGTCGCCTACGAGGTGGACGACGTGCGGGCCGAGCTGGAGGCGCTGGCGGCGCAGGGCGCGGAGCTGATCGACCCGGAACCCCGCGAAGGCCTATTCGGCCTACAGGCCGCCTTCGTCCACCCCGAGTCCGTGCACGGAGTGCTGTCGGAGCTGGTGGCGCCGTGAGCACCGCCGAGGATCGGGTCCGGCTCGAGATCGCGTTCGCGAGTGGGAACGTCGTTGGCCTCATGACGAGCGTGCGCTCTGCGGACGCCCTCGACCAGGCGCTCGCGATGGCCGCAGCGGCCGGAGGAACGGTCGCCCTCGAGAGCGACGAGGGCGTCTACACCGTCGTCCTCCAGCAGGTGGTCTACGTGAAGCGCTTCGCTCGCGAGAGCCGCGTGGGCTTCGGCAGCGGCTGATCGCTGCGTTACCGGTCCGAGAGCCGGGGGCATGGCGTACGCATGCCGAGAGACCACGAGGCGGCGCGGGCGACCCACGACGAGGTGCGCCGTCTCGTCGGACGCGCACAGAACGGGGACCGGGAGGCGCTCGAGGAGCTCTACCTGCTCCACTTCGACCGGATCTACAGCTACCTCCACATCAGCGTCGGAAACCGTCATGACGCGGAGGATCTGACGACCCAGACCTTCCTGCGGATGCTCGAGTCGATCGGGCGATTCCGCTTCGGCGCCGCGCCCTTCTCGGCCTGGCTCTTCCGGATCGCCCACAACCTGGCGATGGATCACTTCCGTGCCACAAAGCGCTGGCAGCCGGAGGAGCAGGTGCCCGAGCAGCCGGGTGAGGCGGAGCGCTCGGCCGAGGACGAGGCGATGCGGGAGATCGGCCGCGCGAGCATGCTCGACCTGATCGGCGGCCTCTCTACCGAGCAGCAGCAGGTGCTCACCCTGAAGTTTGTCTTCAGCTTCTCGAACGCAGAGGCAGCGACGATCCTCGACAAGACCGAGGGTGCCATCAAGTCGCTCCAGCACCGCGCGCTGGCGTCGCTCCAGAAGCAGATCGCCTCGGCTCCAGCGTAGGCTTCCGCGGTGCCGCTCGAGGTGGGGATCGTGGGCCTTCCGGCCTCGGGGAAGACGACGCTTTTCCGGGCACTGACACGCGCGCCCGCGTCTGCGGGGGTGGGCATGGCTGACATCGCGGACGAGCGGCTTGCCCAGGTGGCGCGGGTGGTCTCGGCGAGGAAGGTGACGCCCGCGACGATCCGTGTGGCCGATGTGCAGGGGGCGGGGCCACAGCTGCTCGGTGCGCTCCGGCAGGTAGACGCTCTCCTCGTCGTCCTCGACGGGTTCTCGGGCACGCGAACTCCTGCGGACGACCTGGAGACGCTTCGCCTCGAGCTCCTTGTCGCCGATCGAGACCATGTCGAGCGGCGGCTCGACCGTGTGCGCAAGCAGGCGAGGTCCGGTGAGTCCACGCTGCGTCAGGCGGTCGGAGAGCTGGAGCTGGTGCTCGCGCATCTCGAGGCGGGCGAGCCGCTCGCGGCCTTTCCGCGCGAGCCGCCGGCGGGGCTCGAGCCGCTGACGACGAAGGAGCTGATCGCGGTCGAGAACGGGCCCGAGGGGATTGACCTCCAGCTCGAGGCAGAGCTCGCCGAGCTTTCCGAGGAGGAGGCGGCCGCCTTCCGCGAGGGCCGCTCGGCGCTCGAGGAGGTCGTGCATCGTCTCAAGGAGGCGCTCGATCTGGTCGCCTTCTTCACCGCGGGTGACAAAGAGACGCGGGCCTGGACGTTGCGCCGCGGTCAGACGGCTCTCGACGCCGCTGCGACGATCCATACGGATCTCGCGCGGGGTTTCATTCGCTGCGAGGTCGTTCGCTGGGACGATCTCGTAGCCGCGGGCTCGCATGCCGAGGTGTCCCGGCGGGGTCTCCAGCGGCTCGAGGGCAAGACCTACCTCGTCGAGGACGGCGATGTCCTCAACGTGCGCTTCAACGTGTAGCGCTAGCCGGCGGAGATGAGCGCCGCGCCGCCGAGCGCGGCTGCGGCTCCGAATCGCTGTGTTGCCGCGAGCCGCTCGTGGAGGACGACCCTGGCGAGGATCGCGATCACCACCGGGTAGAGGGACGCCAGCACGGCGACGACGCTGACGAGGCCCTTCGTCGTCGAGACCGCGAAGAGTCCCGTGGCGAAGGCGTCCAGGGTGCCGGCGAAAACGAGCGCCGGCCACGCGGCCCGTCCAGGCAGCCGGGGCCGCCGCGCCAGCGCCAGCGCGAGGACGAGTAGCGCCGTCGTGGAGCGGGAGCCGAGCGCGCTCCAGTAAGGGTCGCGGTTGCTGGCCGCGTCGAGGGCGACGAGCGCGATGCCGAACCCGCAGGCGGCGATAACCGCGAACGTGGCGCCGGCCGCTGCGCGCGGCCGCCTCCCCCTTGCCAATGGCTCGCGGGCGGCCATGACGATTCCGGCCAGAGCGAGCGCGATGCCGCCAGCCTGGAGCGCCGAAGGACGCTCTCCTCGCCCGAGGCCGACGGCGAGCGGGATCAGCGGCGCGGTGGCGGTGATCGGCGCGACGATGCCCATGGCGCCGACGGCGAGGCCGCGGTAAAGGCCGGCGACCCCGACGGCACCGGCCGCGCCCGCGAGCGCCGCGTACAGGGCGAAGGCTGCTCCCGGCGGTCCGCTCCCGCGCACCGCGACGGCGATCGCGAGCAGCGGCAGGCCGCCGGGGACGACGATCGCGAGCACCGCGGGCAGCGGCAGCGAGCGCGACTTGAGCCCCGCGACGAAGTCTGAGAGGCCCCAGCAGACGCTGGCCGCGAGCGCGAGCAGGACGGCGAGCACCGCGCGAGGCTAGCCAGCGTCGAGTACCGGTGAGCTACCTGGGAGCGGGCCGGGTCGCGGCGACTGCGTCGAGCTGGTTCGCGTGGTAGAGGACGGCGGCCTCGGCGGTGCGGGCGGCCCGGACGTCGTGATGCGAGGCGACGGCATGGAGGAGCTCTGCCCGCAACGCCGCGTCGAGGGCGGTCGCCCGGGCCTCGATCAGGCGCAGGCCAAGGTGGACGTGGCCGAGCAGCCGGCCCTCGTCGGTCGGCCTGAAGACGGGGCCGGGGCCGAGCTCGGCCGTCCGTCCGACGTCGTGGAGGATCGCGCTGGCAACGAGGAGGTCGCCGCGAACCCTCGGGTGCAGGTGCGCCGTCTCCCGGCAGATCGTCGCGACGCCGACCGTGTGCTCGAGCAGCCCGCCGGCGTAGGTGTGGTGGAGCTCCGGGTTCGCCGGCAGCGCGCGCAGACGGGCGCGGAGCTTCGGGTCGCGAACGAACTTCACGACGCTCGAGTGCAACCCCGGGTGCGAGATCTCGCCGGCGAGGAACTCGAGGAACCCTTCGAGCTCGTCGGCGTCGCGGCGCATCGCAGGGGACAGGGCTTCGGGGTCCTGTGCGGGAGCTGCCTCGAGCGAGCGGACCTCCAGCTGGAGCCGGTCGCGGAAGCGCTCGACGCGGCCGAGCACGCGCACCGCGTCGCCCTCCGCGAAGCGCGCGTCGAGCAGGTCGACGTCGTTCCAGACACGCCCCTCGATGCTGCCGCTCGGGTCGACGAGCTCGAGCGCGAGGTACGAGGCTCCGTTCTTGGTGCGCAGCCGCCGCTTGCGCGCGACGGCGTAGACGCCTTCGACGACGCGGTCCTCGGCCAGCTCGGCGATGCTGCTCACCCGTCCAGTCTAGGCCGCGAGCCGGTTGCTAGGCTCAGCCGCGTGGCCATCGTCAAGCCGTTCAGGGCGCTCCGCTACGACGAGCGCCGGGTCGGCCCGCTGGACGCCCTGGTTGCTCCGCCGTACGACGTGATCTCGCCGGAGGAGCGCGAGGCCTACGCCGCCCGGAGCCCTTACAACGTCGTCCACGTCACGCTGCCGGAGGACGAGGAGCAGGCTGTCCGCGCGCTCGCGGAGTGGCAGCGCGACGGCGTGCTCGCCCGCGACGCCGAGCCCGGGCTCTGGTGGCTCGCCCAGGACTACACCGGCCCCGATGGCGTCGCCCGGCGGCGCGGCGGGCTCGTCGCGGCGCTGCGGATCGAGCCCTACGAGACGGGGGTGATCCAGCCGCACGAGCGCACGCATGCGGGGCCGAAGGAAGGTCGGCTGCGGCTGCTGCGCGCCACCCGAACGCAGGTCGAGCCGATCTTGATGCTCTACGAAGGTGAGCTGGCGGCTCCTGGGGGGAGCCCGGAGGTCGACGTCGAGCTGGACGGCGTCCGCAGCCGGCTCTGGCGAGTGACCGTCCTCGGGGCTGTCACTGCCCTGAGCGACGCGACCCTGCTGATCGCCGACGGCCATCACCGCTACGAGACAGCGCTTGCGTTCCACGAGGAGGACGGGACAGAGGCGAGCGCCTGGATGCCGGTCGTGATCGTCCCGACCGCGCAGGAGGGGCTGACGATCTTTCCGACCCATCGCATTGCCCT
>JBBQDZ010000125.1:0-6947 GCA_038320185.1 Gaiellales bacterium | reverse complement strand
CGGGATCAGCCAGGGCTCGGAGCCGTTCGCGAGGTAGGCGTCGGAGAGCAGGAACACCGGTGTCCGGTACTTGAGCGCGATCCGGCAGGCCTCGATCGCGGCGTAGAAGCAACCGCCGGGAGTTGCAGCCGCGACCACGGGTACCGGCGACTCCGAGTTGCGCCCGAACATGACGTTCAGGAGGTCGGCCTGCTCGGGTTTTGTCGGCATGCCCGTCGCAGGCCCGGCCCGCTGGACGTCGACGATCACGAGCGGCAGTTCCAGCGCGACCGCCAGCCCGATCGTCTCCTGCTTCAGCACGATGCCCGGCCCGCTCGAGGTCGTGACCCCGAGCGCGCCGCCGAACGCGGCGCCGAGGGCGGCTCCCGCGGCCGAGATCTCGTCCTCCGCCTGGAACGTGCGGATGCCGAAGTGCTTGTAGGCCGAGAGCGTCTCCAGGATCTCCGACGCCGGCGTGATCGGGTAGGCGCCGAGGAAGAGAGGCAGCTTCGACTGCACGCTCGCCGCCACGAGCCCGAACGAGAGCGCCTGGTTGCCGGTGATGTTCCGGTAGGTGCCGGGCGGGAGCTTCGCCGGCTTCACCTCGTAGGAGACGGCGAAGGTCTCGGTCGTCTCCCCGAATGCGTAGCCCGCCTGGAACGCCCTGACGTTCGCGGCGGCGATCTCAGGCTTGCCGGCGAACTTCTTGTTCAGGAACGAGATCGTGCCCTCGGTCGGGCGGGTGTAGAGCCACGACATCAAGCCGAGGGCGAACATGTTCTTCGAACGCTCCGCCTCGCGTGAGGTGATCTCGAAGTCCTTCAGCGCCCCCTGGGTGAGCGTCGTCAGCGGCACGGCGTGCACCTGGTAGCCGTCGAGGGAACCGTCTTCCAGCGGGTTCGAGGTGTAGCCGGCCTTCTGGAGGTTCCGCTCGTTGAAGGCGTCCCGGTTCACGATCAGCGTGCCGCCCTTCGGCAGGTCCCTCAGATTCGTCCTCAGCGCCGCCGGGTTCATCGCGACGAGCACGTGGGGCTGGTCGCCGGGGGTGAGGATGTCGTGGTCTGCGAAGTGGATCTGGAAGCCCGAGACCCCCGGGAGGGAGCCGGCAGGCGCGCGGATCTCGGCGGGGAAGTCGGGCAGGGTCGAGAGGTCGTTGCCGAGCATCGCGGTCTCGCTCGTGAAGCGCGCACCGGTCAGCTGCATCCCGTCGCCGGAGTCACCGGCGAACCGGATGATCACATTGTCGAGTTGCTCTACCGCCTTGGCCATCTCACCCCTTGCTCTCCCGAGGTATAGCACTCCGTTTCCGCGGCGGAGAGCGTACGGTCTGTCCGTGCCCCGGCCGAGCCTCGCCGATCTCGCCGACCGCCTGGACGACGCGGCCGGAGCGGGAATCGAGCGCCTCGTCGTCGACCACCACCGGCGGCGATTGCGCCGGATCGGCCGGCTCGACGCGCTCGACGCTCCGGGCGGCGAGTGGGCGGCCGGGGAGCCGCCGCCCAGGGCAGGCAACTCCTTCGAGGTGTTCGTGGACGGAGCGGAGGCGTTGCCGCAGATCGCTTCGGCGATCTCCGCCGCACGCTCGCAGGTGTGGGTCGCCGGCTGGTTCTTCTCGCCCGGGTTCCGTCTCGGCGAGGGCGAAGGATCCACCCTTCGAGGCCTTCTCGCCGAGGCCGCCGAGCGCGTGGAGGTACGTGTCCTCGCGTGGGCCGGCTCGCCGCTCCCGCTCTTTCGCCCCGATCGAGGCGACGTCCGCGCGATGCGCGAGGAGCTGACCCGCGGCACGCGCATCGCCTGCGCCCTCGACTCCCGCGAGCGGCCTCTCCACTGCCACCACGAGAAGCTCGTGATCATCGACGGTCGGATCGCCTTCGTCGGCGGGATCGACCTCACCTCCTACTCGGGTAACCGGCGCGACCTGAGCCGGCATCCCCCGCGCGGCGAGATCGGCTGGCACGACGCGTCGAGCCGCCTCGAGGGGCCGGCGGCGGGGGACGTTGCCGCCCACTTCGCGATGCGCTGGCGCGAGGTGGCGGGCCAGGCGCTCGAGCTGGCCGGGCCGTCCCGGGCCGCCGGCGAGGTCGAGCTCCAGGTCGTCCGGACGGTGCCCGAACGGATCTACGACGCGCTCCCGCGCGGCGACTTCCGCATCCTCGAGAGCTACCTACGGGCACTCCGCTCCGCGCAGCGCCTCATTTACCTCGAGAACCAGTTCCTGTGGTCGCCCGAGATCGTCGCAGTGCTGGCCGACAAGCTGCGGCGCCCGCCGGTGGACGAGTTCCGGCTTGTCGTCCTCCTGCCGGTGAAGGCCAACAACGGCGCGGAGGACACACGGGGGCAAATCGCCGTGCTTGCGCAGGCCGACGGCGGCGCCGGGCGCTTCCTCGCCTGCACGCTCCACCAGATCGGAACCAGCGACCCGAAGCCCGTCTACGTGCACGCGAAGATCGGGATCGTGGACGACTGCTGGCTGACGCTCGGCTCGGCCAACCTGAACGAGCACTCGCTCTTCAACGACACCGAGATGAACGTGGTCTGCCGCGATCCACAGATTGCGCGGAGGGTGCGACTGCGACTCTGGGCGGAGCACCTCGAGTGTGACGCGACCGAGCTCGAGGACGAGCCGCACCGGATCGTCGACGAGCGCTGGCGCCCGCTCGCGAAGGAGCAACTCGAGCGGCGCGGGACGGGCCGGCCCCTCAGCCATCGGCTCGTGCTGCTCCCGGGCGCCTCGCGGCGCTCCTCACGGCTGCTCGGCCCGCTGAACGGGCTCCTCGTCGACGGCTAGGTTCTACGCGGAGATCTGGCGTACCGTCAGACCCCAGGCCTCGCCCGAGGCGAAGAGCGCGTCGGGGTCGACCTCGTCCGCCCAGCCCAGGAAGTGCACCGCCGGATCCGTCGCGGTCGCACCGAAGAGGCCCGCGCGAGTCGCCTCCGTCTCGGCGTCCGCCTCGCCGCGCTCCAGCTCCTCGAGCCGGCGCTCGGCCTCCTCTGCCACCGGTCCCTCTGCGTAGCCCCTGGGCATCGCTCGACTCTACTCTTCGGGTGTGAGCTCGGGAGTCGACCCGCGTGTGGACATCGGCCACGTCCACCTGAAAGTCGCCGACCTCGACCGCGCCGTCGCCTTCTACTCCGGGGTGCTCGGCCTGGACGTGACGCAGCGGCTCGGCGACTCGGCCGCCTTCCTCTCGGCCGGCGGCTACCACCACCACATCGGGCTCAACACCTGGGAGTCCCGCGGCGGCGCGCCCTCGCCCCCGGGCACTACCGGTCTCTACCACACGGCGATCCGCTACCCCGACCGCAAGACCCTCGCCGACGCGTTGCGGCGGGTGATCGAGGCTCGGATCCCACTCGAGGGAGCCTCCGACCACGGCGTCAGCGAGGCGATCTACCTGCGAGACCCCGACGGGAACGGCGTCGAGCTGTACCGCGACCGCCCGCGGGAGGAGTGGCCGCGTCCGGCAGAGGGGCGAGAGGGCGTCGCTATGGTCACCCGTCCGCTTGATCTCCAGGCGCTGCTCTCGGAGTTGGAGTAGCCGGCGACTGTCAGTCCGAGACTCCTGCGAACCGATTCACGGCAGCAAGGAAACCGGGAACGTCCGCGATCTCGTCGACGGACGCTTCGTAGTCGCCGATTCGCTCCTGGAAGTTGGCGGCGAGCAAGTCGACCGTCTCCCCAATGTCGCTCGTGGACTGGACGAGGAGAACGTCGAAGTAGCCGATGTCGATGCCCAGGTTCAGCGACACGAGCAACTCGCCGGGCGCAATCAGATCGGCGACCCTCGGGGGAGACTCGGCCCGAAGAGCATGGACGAGATCGGCGTGACAGTTAGCTTCGGCGCCGAAGATGGTGACGGTGGAGGCGGCGTCCGCGAGGGTGGTGGCCTGCACGTCTCGTAGCGCCGCGAACGACTTCACCGGATAGAGGGCAGCGTGGGAGTCCCAATCCGGCTGCCAGTCTGGAGGATGGTGCGGCGTCGCCCTGAACGGGTCAGCACCTTCGTCCGCGAAGAGACGAGGGACGTACTTCCCCATCTCCGCCAGATCCGCCCTTGCCTGCTCGGTCAGCGGCTGCCTCGAGTTGGCGGGTCCTGACGTTTCCGCGCCGTCGGAGAATTCCCAGTGGGTGCTCGTCCGCGGGGGAAGGAACCCGATTACTCGGCCCAGCTCCGGCCCCTCCTGGACCTCGACGCGGAAGTCCCACTTGACGAGGTCGTACGCACCCAGCGCACTGGAGGCGTATTCGCCGATACTGCTAGGGATCGCGTAGGCGGAGAGGCCCTCGCGGAGCTTCCAGACGAAGCCGAGGTAGACAGCGACCTCTTCCCGATTGTTGTTGTTGATGTTGAACTCCGACATCGAGCTGAGACCTTCGGGCCAGTCGCCGACGATCCCGGGCCAGGAGCGCTCGACGAGCGAGCCGTCACCGACGTAGCGGTAGGTGAACACCCCCTCGCTCTCGAAGCGCTCAAACTCGAAGGACGGCATCAGACGAGGCTAGGAGCGTTTTTCGAAGCGCACCGTCGATGTCGCATACCACTCGACGACGTGTCGCTTCGCGTAGCCGGCGGGCCAGTGGTCCGAGGTACCGGTCGTATTCGTTGGCCGCTTCGGGAGCGTCCGAGACGCCGATCGGATCCCACACAGCCATCAAGAGAACTCGGAGTTCGCCCTCCCCGGCCTGCTTCCACCACCTGCGCCAGCTGGCGAGCTCCACCTTTGACGGGTGAGAACCCTTACCAGCGTGAGCGACGCCCGCGGCGGCTCGTGTACACCCGCCGGGCCGGCGCCGAGCGCATGCCCTCGCTCTCGAACTGCTCGCGATGGCCGAGACGTGCGGCGACGCGGCTGACGTCCGCTTGCTGCTCGGGCAGGACGAGCGTGATCCCGCTGCCGTTGCGCCCCGCGCGGCCTGTGCGGCCGACGCGATGGACGTAGCCCGTGTGATCCTCGGGCGGATCGAAGTTGATGACGTGCGTGATGTCATCGAGATCGAGGCCGCGCGCCGCAACGTCGGTGGCAACGAGGGTCGTCACCGTGCCGTCGCGGAACCGTGCGAGCGCTCGTTCGCGGGCGCCCTGCATCATGTCGCCGTGCATTGCGGCGGCGCGGACGTCGTGGCGGGCGAGCTTTTGAACGAGGCGGTCGGCTCCCCGCTTCGTTCGGACGAAGACGAGCGCTAGCCCGCGCTCGGCCCGAAGCTCCGCGACGAGCGCCTCGACCTTTCCGTCCGCGGTGACCGCGACGAACTTGTGGTCGACCTCACCCTGCTCGCGCTCGGTCGGCAGACCGGCCTCGAAGCGGACGGGGTTCCGCGTGTACGCCTGGGCGAGGTCGCCGACCTCACCGTCGAGCGTCGCCGAGAAGAGCATTGTCTGGCGCTCGCTCGGCAGGCGCCGGACGAGGCGCTCGACCTGCGGGCGGAACCCCATGTCGAGCATGCGGTCGGCCTCGTCGAGGACGAGGATGCGCACGTTCGCGAGCGAGACCATCCGCCGCTCGACGAGATCCTGCAGGCGCCCCGGTGTCGCCACCAGGATGTGCGCGCCGCGGATCGCCTTTGCCTGGGAGGGGATCGGCGCGCCGCCGTAGGCGACCGCCACGCGCAGGCCCTTCGCGGCAGCCACCGCGGCGAAGTCCCCCGAGACCTGCACGGCTAGCTCGCGCGTGGGTGCGAGAACGAGAGCCGCGGGCGCTGGGGCATCCGGGCTCGTTCGCTCGACGATCGGGAGCGCGAACGCAAGGGTCTTGCCCGACCCGGTCGGAGACTTCGCGAGGACGTCACCGCCGCGCAGCGCCTCGGGCACGACGAGCGTCTGGATGCTGAAGGGTGTATCGATGTTGCGCGCGGCGAGAGCCTGCGCGACTTCGGCGCTCACTCCGAGCGCTCGGAAAGGCTGGTGTGACACGTTCGACTCCTTTGTCTTGCGGGTTCGAGATCGACCACTCGAAACCCACGAAGGAGGAACGAGAAGCTTCATCTCACGGGACGACCCTGTGTCGTCCGTGCTCTGAAGGTAGCACAGCGCTTCGACGGAGGAGGGGGCGTCCGCGGTACCTTCCTGCCGTGGTCGCACTGCTGGCCGCGCTGGCGCTCACCGGCCCCTCGAGCGGCTGCCCGCCGCCGCCGGGCGGCCCGCCGCCGCGTGAACGGGCCCTCACGCGCGCGCAGTGGCTCCCGGGGACAATCGTGACGGAGTATTACCCGGCGCCCGAACGGTGGTTTCGCGGCCGCACCGTCACGGCGCCAGGGCTGCCGGGCCGCCACCGCGTCGACTGGCTCTACTCGAGCGCCGGGCTCGCCATGGAGGGCGACGGGGTCGGCCTCGACGGTCGCCGCTACCACTTCGCCGGCCCGTACTCGATCGGCTGGGTGAACGGGGGCGGACAGGCGACGAAGCCGTGCGCGAGCGGCACCTGGACGGGAGGGCGGCCCTCCTGGCTCGCGTTCGGCTGGCGGAACGCTGCGGGCGGAGTGACGTTCCCGCTCGCCGGAGGCGGCTGGTCGAGCGGCTCGGCATCGAGCTCGATCTCCCCTCCGTCGAGCCTCGGCTTCGCGGCGGGCCCGTCGCTGCCGCTGCGCTACTGGCGCAGTGCAGCGACCGACCGAAGGCTAATCCCGAGCGGCAGCCGGATCTTCATCCCCGCCTACTGCGACACGCCCGGACACGGCTGGTTCCTCGCCCAGGACACCGGGGGCGCCATCCTCGGCCGCCACGTCGACGTGTACCGCTCGCCACCCGCCACGCCTGCGGGCGCTCGCATGCTCCCCGACGAGCGCATCTACGTGCTCCCCGCCCGGGCGACTACGCCCGCTCGGCTGCCGTCGTGCCCACCGACGCGCGCGAAGCGGCTCGTACCCTGAGCGCCAGCGGGGCAGTGAGCGCGCCGCCTGCCCACCAGAGGCAGTAGGCGAGCCAGGGCACGCCGTACGCGTCGGTCTGGATCGCGAGCGCGAGGATTGC
>JBBQDZ010000124.1:0-7131 GCA_038320185.1 Gaiellales bacterium | reverse complement strand
GCGTGGTTGCCGTAGTAGACCTGGTTCATGTAGGCGGTCAGGATCCTGCGCTTCGTCCAGTGGCGGCTGAGCTTGATCGCCAGGCAGGCCTCCTTGATCTTCCGCTTGTACGTCCGCTCGCGGGAGATGTAGAGGTTGCGGACGAGCTGCTGCGTGATCGTTGAGCCACCCTGGACGATGTGCCCGGCGCGCAGGTTCTTCCAGAGAGCGCGGGCGATGCCCTCGTAGTCGACGCCGCCGTGCTGCCAGAAGCGCCGATCCTCGATCGCCACCGTTCCCTTGCGCAGCCAGGGGCTCGCGGCGAGGAAGGCCACCGGCTGGCGGTTGCGTTCCGCCGGGATCGAGCCGAGGAGTGTCCCGTCAGCCGCGTAGATGAAGGAGTTCTCCCCGATCGAGACGGGGTGGAGGGAGGAGAGGGTGCAGCTCGAGCGGAAAGCGGATGCAGCGGTGAACCCGCCGGCGACCAGAACGCCGGGGACGACGATCAGCGGCAGGAGGACAAGGACCGCGATCAGGCCGCGCCGGCGGCGCGCGGCTCCCTTCCGGCGCTGGCGCGCACGGCGGCGGCGCTGCGATGAAAAGTCGCGGTGCCGCGACCCCCCGCTCATAGAGGAACCTGTCGGGCCTGTCGCGACACCGGAGGCCGGCCGCGGCGGCGCCGGCCGTCAGTCCAGGGCTGCAGGCTCATGCGAAGACTCCCGCACCGCGCAGGCGTGCGTGCGCGCGGAGGCGGAGGTCGCTCTCGAGCCGTTGCGCTGCCTCCTCGTCGGCCGCCCAGGCTCGGACCGTGACGGTCGCGCCGTCCATCAGATCGGTAACGGCGACTACAGCGTCCCGCTCGCCAGCGATCTCGCCCTGGAGGAGCGAAACGACCGACTCGAGGTCGCTGGTGAGAGGAATCTGCACGGTGATCTCCGCGAGCTTGTCGCGACTGCGAATCGTCGAGTTGCGAATCGTATCCGAGGCCATTTTCTCGTTGGGGATGACCAGTCGCGCATTGTCGGCCGTGCGGATGAACGTGTAGGTGAGGGCGATCTCCTCGACGATGCCCTCGACCCCGTCGATCTCGATCCGGTCGCCGAGCCGGATCGGTTGCGTGAAGGCGATGAGCAGCCCCGCGACGAAGTTCCCGATCGTCCGTTGCGAAGCGAAGCCGATGACCAGCCCGAGGACGGCGGAGGAGGCGAGAATGCCGCCGGCGACTGCGCGCACCTGCGGCACCACGAGCAGCGCGGAGAGGACTCCGAGCGCCACGATCGCGGTCCCGATGCTGCGGCGCAGGACGCGGTAGCGCGTCGCGGCCTCCGGCGCCAGGTCACGGCGGGCGAGGCTCCGGTCGAGGAGCAGCGCGACGAGCGCGGTCACGAGGAGGACGCCGGCGACGACGGCCAGGCGGTGCCAGAAGGCCATGGCGCTCTATTCGACGAGGAGCACGCCGATCCTCAGCCCTCGCGGAGGAGCGGGGCAGTGCTCACAACCCGCTCTATCATCGGCTTCGTCGTGACCCGCTGTCGAGCTGCGCCGCACCCTTCTCCGTACCAATCGCCACGCCTCGCGCCATGAGTTCGATCCAACGCGTGAAGGAGCGCAGCACGTCCCGGCGGGAGCTTCCGTTCGCGGGGGCGCCGAACCCGGTCGTCGGGATCTTCCTGTGGACGCGAGCGGCGATCTGGGCCGCCGCGCTCTTCGCCCTGGCCGCGTTCGAGCCGAACCGCCACCCGCACGCGGCACGCTGGGACGACCCGTCCGTGACGCATGACCTCGGGTACGTCACGGACGTGTGGGCGCGCTGGGACAGCGTCTGGTTCCTGCGCATCGCCGTCCACGGCTACCACGCCGCCGGAGCCACGGCCGGCGCCTTCTACCCGCTCTACCCGCTCACTGTCGGAGTGACCGGGCGCGCGCTCGGGGGGCACTACGTCGCGGGCGGCATCGCCGTCTCGCTCGCCGCCACGCTCGCCGCACTCCTATTGCTCCATCGGCTCGCCGAGGAGCGGCTCGGAGCGGACGGAGCCCGGCGCGCGGTGCTCTACCTCGCGCTCGCGCCGATGGCGCTCTTCCTCCAGGCCGTCTACAGCGAGTCGCTCTACCTGCTGCTCGTCCTGGGCGCTTTCCTGCTCGCTGAACGGCGCCGCTGGGTTCCGGCGGGACTCGTGGCCGGACTCGCGCTGCTGACGCGGGCAGCCGGACTCGCGCTGCTCCCTGCCCTCGTCGTGCTGGCCTGGCGCTCTCCCGACAGGCGGCGCGCGCTAGCCTCGCTGGGCGCCGGCTCGGCGCTCTTCGCGCTCTACCCGTTGTGGCTGTGGCACTCGCTTCGCGATCCCTGGGCCTTCGCAAGCGCCCAAGAGCGCTGGCATCGGCACCTCTCGCCCGCGGGACCGCTCGGCGGGATCTGGGGCGGACTTCGTGCGGGGTGGGCGGGAGTCGAGCAGCTCGCCTCGGGCTCGCACACCCACGCCTACTGGTCGGCCGTCTCCCCTGCGGACAGCGACCCCTTCCATGTCGCTGCCGTCAACCTCGAGAGCCTCGTCTTCCTCGGCCTCTACGTCGGCCTCTCGATCGTCGCCTGGCGCCGGTTCGGCGCGCCCTACGGGCTCTTCTGCCTGGTTTCGCTCGCCATCCCCCTGAGCGTCCCGAGCGCCCGCTGGCCGCTTCTCTCGATCCCGCGCTTCGGGCTCCCGCTCTTCCCGATCTTCCTCGCGCTCGCCTATCTCGGCGGCCGGCCACGTGTGCACACGGTCATCCTCTCCGTCTCGGCGCTCCTCCTCGGCGTCGCGGTCGTGCAATGGTCGCTCTGGCAATGGGTGGCATGAGGACCGCGACCGCCCTCGCCGCCGCCGCAGCTCTCGTCCTTCTCGTGAGCGCGTGCGCCGAGCGGGAGGAACCGATCGCAGCCGCACCCTCTCTCTATCCCGTCCGGGTGCAAGGGGCAGGAGACCAGCCAACGGTGCTCGACCGCCGGCCGGCGCGCATTCTCCCGCTTGCTCCGGGGGCGCAGCGGCTCCTGGAAGAGCTCGGTGCCAAGCCTCAACTCGTTGGGCCGCGCCTTCGCTCGGCTGCCTTCTGGAAGCTCGACGGTCCGAAACTCGTCCGGGAGATCGTCGAGTTCAAGCCCGACCTGATCGTGGCGACGCGGGCCTCGGATCCCCTCGACCTGATGCGCGCCGCGCGCAAGGCCCGCGCGCCCGTCTACCTCCTCCCCGACGTCACCCTGCGAGATGTCCAGCGCGCGATCGTGCAGCTCGGCTTCCTCGGCGGGCATCCGGTCGAGGCGCGCTTGCTCGTAGCGCGGAACGCTGCGTCGATCGCTCGTGTCACGAGGAAGGTGGCGCGAACTCCGGTCGTCCGCGTCTTCGTCGATACCGGCTTCTTCACAACGATCGGCACGCGCACCGTCGTCGGCGACGCGATGCGCCTCGCGCGCGGCCGGAACGTGGCCGGCAACGCGGAACCGGGGCCTTTCGACCAGCGGAAACTCGCGCGGCTCGATCCGCAGGTCTACATCGCGACGACGAACAGCGGCACCACGCTGAGGTACCTCCGGCGCAACAAGAAGACGCGCGGGATCAGCGCCGTCCGCTCGGGTCGGTTCGCGCTCGTCAGTCCGCGCCTGCTCCAGGTCGACGGCAAGCTCGGGAACCTGCTCGTGACCATGGCTCGCCTGCTCCATCCTGCCGCCTTCCGTTGAGGGTCGGTGGCCGCCTCGGCGGCTTCGTCGGTCTCGTCTCGGCCCTCGCGCTCCTCAATTACGGAAGCCGGATCGCCGGGGGCAAGCCACCGAAGGACGCCCTCTACCAGTACTCCGCGGCCGTTGGAGGGCTGATCGAGTACGGACTGATCCTCGGCATCGTCCTCCTACTAAGCCGAGCCGATTTGCGGACGATCCTCGCGCTCCGGCGCCCGACCTCGTGGGCCGCGGCGGTCGCAATCGCCTTCGGCACGCTCGTCGCGATCTATGCGCTCACGTTCGCGCTCGACCCGCTCCTCCATGCCGACCGCGAGCAGGGCCTGACGCCGACCCACTGGGAGCCGGCGCACGCCGCGGCCTACGCCGCCAACTTCGTGGTCATCGCCGGCATCGCACCGATGGTCGAGGAGCTGATGTTCCGCGGGCTCGGCTTCTCCGTGCTCGAACGGTTCGGGCGTGGAGCGGCCGTGCTGCTGGTCGGCCTGGCGTTCGGGCTCGCGCACGGTCTCGTCTACGCGCTCCCCCTGCTCGTCGCCTTCGGCGTCGGCCTCGCCTACCTCCGCAGTCGCACCCGTAGCGTCTACCCGGGGATGGTTCTTCACGCGACCTTCAATGCGCTTGCGCTCGTCATCGCCGTCACACATCCGCGATGAAGACCTGAGCTGTGGCTATCCTGCGCGCGTGCGTCTCGCCGTTGCCAGTCTTGTAGCGATTGCCGTCAGCCTGCCCGCCGCCAACGCCCTGGCGGTCGCGCCCAAGCAGATCCGCCTTTTCGCGCCGGCGGTCGGCGTCTACGGCAAGCCCGTCGAGCTGCGAGGCCGGATGATCCCTGCGCAGCCGGGAGCGCGCGTCCGGATTTCCGTCGGCGGAACCGTCTTCGCACACGCGACCGTGCGGCGCCACGGTGGCTTCCGAGTCTCGTTCCCGCTGCGAGCAGGCGGCCCCTACCGCGCCGGCTTCGCGACGACAGTCTCGCCCAAGGTCACCTTGCGGGTCCGCCCGACGCTCGAGACCTCGCTCGTCGGAGAGGGGATCGTCGGACTACCGCTAACCCTCTACGCGCAACTCCACCCGAGTCAGGCGGGAGCCATCCGCGTCGAGGTCGACCGCGGGGGCCACCGCACCTACGCGGCGACCTACCAGCGCAGCGTCCAGCTCAAGCTCGGAACGACGCGCTTTCCCGACGTGCGGGTTCAGGTGCGCGTCATGCCGCACGCGGGCTTCACGGCGGTTCCAGGGCAGGTGTTCAACCGCAAGCTGGTGCCGCCCGAGCTCCGCTACGGCTCCGAGGGCCTCGGCGTGAGCCGTCTCCTCGACCGCCTCGCAGAGCTCCACTACGCCGTCCGCCGCACGTCCAGCTTCGGCTCGGAGCTGTTCGACAGCGTCATCGCCTTCCAGAAGGTTCAGGGCCTCGAGCGCGACGGCGTCGTCGGACCGAACACGTGGAAGGTCCTCACGCACCCGAGGATCGCCTCGCCGCGATACACCTCCCCCGCGGACCACCTCGAAGTCGACAAGACCCACCAGGTCCTCTACGTCGTCCGCGGCGGGAAGCTCTCGTCGATCATTCCGGTCTCGACAGCCGGAATCGCGGGGTACTACACGCCCGAAGGCGCATTCTCGATCTACCGGAAGGTGCCGGGCTTCGACAACAGCCCGCTGGGAACGCTCTACCTGCCGATGTACTTCACCGGCGGTTACGCGATCCACGGGAACCCGTCGGTTCCCGCCTACCCGGCGTCGCACGGCTGCATCCGGGTGCCGATGTGGATCGCGGACGCGCTCTACGCGTCGAACGGGTACGGCGAGACCGTCTACGTCTACAGCTAGGCGTCTGCAGGACGGCTCTGAGTTAGCTCGCGGACGCGGGTTCGCTGGCCGAGGGCGGGCGGCGCGGATCACGAGCCTAACGACGCTCATCGCCTTCGTCGTTCTCTGGGTGCTCTACACACACCTCTACGGCCACCGGCGCGTTCGCTCCCTCCCATGGAACGACCTGAGCGCCGTGGTCGCGCCGCTCCGGTTCCCCCACGGGGCGCTCCGGCAGATCGTGGGGCCGAAGACCTTCAAGGTCTACCTACGAGAGCATCACTCACCGCGAGGCTCCCGGCCACCGCTCGTGGACTTCCGCCACCGGGTGGCCGTCTTCTGGGCGGTCGGACCGCGCTCCTCGGAGGGCTACGCTCTGGAGATCTTGAGCGTCACCGAGCAGAAGCGGCGGGTGGTGATCCTCGGCCGCGAGCAAACTCCCACGCTCCGCCGCCGTGTTCGCATCGGCATCACGTATCCGTTCCGGCTGCTCACAATCCCTCGAACCAGGAAGCCGATCTTCCTCGACGTCGAGGGGCGCCCGTGAGCTCCCCTGAGACGGATCCGTTGATCCGCCAGCTGCGCGAGCAGATCTCGGACACCGACCGCTCGATCGTCGAGACGATCAACGCGCGCCTGCGGCTCGTCGCGCGGCTGAAGGAATACAAGGCCTCGCGCGGGATCGGCTTCGTCGATCCCGAGCGGGAGGAGTGGATGCTCCAGTACCTGACCCGCGCGAATCGCGGCCCCCTCTCCGGGGAGGGCCTGCACGAGATCTTCGGAGCGCTGCTGGAGTTGACGAAGCGCGAGGTCGCACGCAGCGAAGGGCCTTCGGCTCCGGCCTAATCCTCCTCCTCTTCCTCTTCCTCCTCGGCCTCTGCCTCGGCCTCCGCCTCGTGCGGCTCGGCAAACTCGTCGGGGGAGACGCTGTCGAGGAACTTCTTGAACTCGTCGACGATCTCGTCCTCGTTCACCTCTTCACCCTCGAACTCGACGGCCGACTCCTCGATCACGCGGTCGGCGGCGAAGATGGGAGCCTCGGCGCGAACGGCAAGCGCGATCGCGTCGGAGGGCCGCGAGTCGATTTCAACCTCCGACCCGTCCTGCTGGACGGTGATGCTCGCGTAGAAAGTGTTGTCCCGCAGTTCGGTGACGGTGATGCGGATGACCTGGGCGTCGAGCTCGGAGAGGATGTTCGTGACGAGGTCATGCGTCAGGGGCCGCGGCGTGCTCGCCCCCTGGAGCTTCATCAGGATCGAGGCGGCCTCGGGGTGGCCTATCCAGATCGGCAGGTACCTGTTCCCCTCCGCCGTCTTCAGGAGGACGATCGGCTGCTTGCCGACGAGGTCGAAGCTGACGCCGTAGATGGTCATCTCGTGCATGGCGGCCTCGGTTCGATGTTAGCCGAGGCTCCTCCAGCTCACGCGGGTGGACGCAGAAGCATCACGACCTCGGCGTGGCCGCCCTCACGCGCGTGGTCGGCCGGGCTCTTCCCGTCGTCGGTGCGAGCGCGCGGGTCGGCTCCACGATCCAGCAGAAGCTTGACCAAGCCCTCGTCGCCGTTCTGCGCCGCCGCGTGGAGGGCGGTAAAGCCGCCGCGCTGGCGGGCATCTGGATCGGCGCCGGCGTCGAGC
>JBBQDZ010000123.1:0-7161 GCA_038320185.1 Gaiellales bacterium | reverse complement strand
CCCGATCAGGATCAGCGGCCAGACGTCGGCCCAAGCGAGACCGGCTCCGTGCAGGATCTGCGCCCGGTTGCCGCGCAGCGCGTAGGTCGCAGGCGAGATCTTCGAGATCCACTCCATCCAGCCGGGGAGCACCGAGACGGGGTAGTAGACGCCTGAGACGACGAGCATCAACCCCTGGGCGACGAAGCCAAGCTGGGTGCCCTTCTCGGGCGAGATCAGCGGCAGTACGGCGGTCATCATCCCGATCCCGATGAACGAGACGGAGGCGATGCCGAGCAGCGCGAGCGCGGCGACGTAGTTCGCATGCCCGACATGCAGACCGATGAAGGCGACGACGGCGACGAACACGATCGCCGCGCGGACGATGCCGTAGAGAACCGCGAAGATGCCCATCCCGAAGAGATGCACGGGCCGCGAGACAGGCGCCATGAACGTGTACTCGATCGTGCCCTCCCAGCGCTCCCAGGCGACGGTCTCCGTGACGATCTCGAAGATGATCCCGAGGTAGGCCCAGATGACCCCGCCGACGAGGAGTCTCGTCGCGAGCGCGTTCTCGGCCGCCTGCGGCAGATTCACGCCGCGCGCGATGAAGACGATCGTCAGCGTGTTCGCGATCGTCCAGACGAGGAACGCGACGTCCCACCAGAAGTAGCGCTTGACGAGATAGAGGTTCCGCTCGACAACTCCCGAGAGGCCGATCAGCTCGTGCCGGACCGCCTGCGCCGTTCCCTGCGCCTGTGCTGCCGTGGCCATTACGCGAACACCTCCCGTTCCTTGTCCTCGTCGGTCTCGTCCTCGAAGGTGCGCCCGGTGGCCGCGAAGAACGCCTCCTCGAGCGTCTCGACCCCGTAGCGCTCCTTCACATCCTCGACCGGCTCGAGAAACAGGAGCTCGCCGCGATCGAGAATCCCGACCCGGTCGGCGAGCATCTCCGCCTCGCGCATGTCGTGAGTGCAGAGCAGGATCGTCGAGTCGTGCCGGTCGCGGATCTCGCGGATGAACTCCTGCACCTCCTGCTTCGACCGCGGGTCGAGGCCGGTCGTCGGCTCGTCGAGGAGGAGCAGCACGGGGGCCGTCAGCAGTGCACGGGCAAGCGCCACCTTCTGCTGCATGCCGCGGCTCAGATTCTCCATCGCCTCGTGGCGGCGCTCGGCTGGGAAGCCGACGCGCTCGAGGATCTCGGGAATCTGGTGGCGCGTCTGGCGCGGGGTCATCCCGTAGAAGCGCGCGGCGTAGCCGAGGTTCTCCGCAGCGCTCATCTTCTTGAAGAAGCTCGCCTCGACCGATACCCGGTTGACGAGGCGGCGCACCGCTCGCGTCTCGCGGAACGCGTCGTGGCCGAAGATCTTCGCCGAGCCTCCGTCGTGGAGGAGCAGGGTCGAGAGCAGCCGGACGAGCGTCGACTTGCCCGAGCCGTTCTGGCCGAGAATCGCGACGACCTCCCCGCGTTCCATCGTGAAGGAGACGTCCTTGAGCGCCGCCGAGCGGCGCCGCTTGAAGCGGCCGCTCTTGCGGACGAACTCCTTGCGCAGATTCAGTACTTCGACAGCCGGCATTGCATGCTCCTGGTACGGGACGACGGTGGACGAGGGCGCGCGGGGAAGGCCCCGATGCGCGCCGCTATGTCAGTCCCGGACAGACATGCCGTGCCTGACGATACCGGCACGGGCGCGTGAGGGCAAGGCAGCGAGGCTTCTGAGGCACGCTCAGCCGTTTCTCAGCTTGCGGGGGCAAACTGCGCACGGCGATGCGCGTTCTCGTGGTGGACGACGAGCCGGCCGTGCGGGAGGCGATCGGGCGCGCGCTGCGACTCGAGGGCTATACCGTCGACCTGGAAGCCGATGGCGACGAGGCCCTCGAGAGCCTCCGCTGCAAGCCGGCGGACGCCCTAATCCTCGACGTGCTGATGCCTCGCGTGGATGGTCTCGAAGCCTGCCGGCGGCTGCGGGCAGCGGGCGATCGGATACCGATCCTGATGCTCACCGCCCGTGACGGAGTCGCGCACCGCGTTGCGGGCCTCGACGCCGGCGCGGACGACTACCTCGTCAAGCCGTTCGCCCTCGAGGAGCTGCTCGCCCGCCTGCGCGCGCTGCTGCGCCGATCGCGGCCTGCCGGCGAGGCGCTCCGCTACGCCGATCTCTCACTCGACGAGGCGCGGCGAGAGGTGCTCCGCGCCGAACGGCCGATCGAACTGACTTGCACCGAGTTCGCGTTGCTCGAGCTGTTCCTACGCAATCCCGAGCAGGTGCTGACGAGGAGCATCATCTTCGACCGCATCTGGGGTTACGACTTCGGCCCGTCCTCCAACTCGCTCGAGGTGTACGTGGGCTACCTGCGCCGCAAGACCGAGGCGGCGGGCGAGCCGCGCCTGCTGCACACCGTGCGCGGAGTCGGCTACGTCCTGCGCGCGCGGTGAGCCTGCGCCGCCGCTTCGCGCTCCTCGCCGGCGGCTCGGTCGCCGCCGCGATCCTGCTCGCCTCGATCGCGGCCTTTCTCGCCGTGCGCCACCAGCTGCGGGCGGAGATCGACCGCAGCCTCTCAGACCGGGCGGCCAGGCTCGCCGGCCGGCCGCCGATCCTCCGCCGCTTCCCGCCGCTGCGGCTCGGCGAGCCGGGCGGGTACGTGCAGATCGTGCGCGCAGACGGGGTGACGCGGCGGGCGCCGCGCAACACGCTTCCGCTGCCGGTGGACGAGCGGACACTCGACGTCGCGCGCGGTCGGCGCGGCCCCGTCCTCTTCGACGCCCGCGTCGAAGGCACGCACATGCGCGTCATCGCCGCACCGCTCGCACCGCGGCTCGCCGTGGAGGTTGCCCGCCCGCTCACGGAGGCCGACCGCACCCTACGCCGCGTCGGCTTCCTCCTGCTGCTCGTCTCGGCGGGAGGCGTCGGAATCGGCGCGCTGCTGGGTCGAGGCGTAGCCGGAGCCGCGCTTGCACCACTCGGCGAGCTGACGAGGGCCGTGGAGCACGTAACGGCGACGCGCGACCTCTCCCGCCGCATCGACGCCCGGCGAGCCGACGAGCTTGGCCGCCTCGCGAGCTCCTTCAACGCGATGCTCGGAGCTCTGGACGAATCCCTTCGGTCGCAGCGACAGCTCGTGGCCGATGCCTCGCATGAGCTCCGGACGCCGCTGACGAGCCTCCGCACGAACGTCGAGGTGCTCGGCCGCGCCGAGGAGCTCGCGCCGGACGAGCGTGAGCGGCTGCTGCACGACCTGACAACTCAGCTCGAGGAGCTGACGGCGCTCGTCGGCGACGTGGTGGAGCTGGCGCGAGGGGCGGAGCCTCGCTTGAGCGAGGAGGACGTCCGACTCGACCTTCTCGCGCGACATGCGCTCGAGCGCGCCCAGAGCCACGCGCCGGAGCTGCGGTTCACGAGCGAGCTCGAGCCGAGCGTCGTCCGCGGCGACCCTCAGCGGCTCGACCGCGCGATCGCGAACCTTCTCGACAACGCCGCCAAGTGGAGCCCCCCGAACGGGCTTGTGCACGTCATCGTCAGGGACGGCGTGCTAACCGTGCGCGACCACGGCTTGGGGATCGATCCGCAGGACCTTCCGCTCGTCTTCGAGCGCTTCTACCGGGCGCCGGCCGCGCGCAGCTTGCCCGGATCGGGTCTAGGCCTCGCGATCGTTCGTCAGGTCGCCGAGGACCACGGCGGCTCGGTGAGCGCAGGGAAAGCCGAGGGAGGCGGGTCGCTCTTCCGCCTCGTGCTTCCTCCTTCACCGACCTCGTAGCGTCTTCTCATGCAGCGTTCAGGTTGGGATGCTGTCATGTGAGCGATGGCGACAAGGAGGAAACGATGAAGTGGAGCACGAGGCGCGTTCTTGCGTCAGCTGCGGTCGTGGCGGCGCTCGGCGGCGGAGGTGCCGCCTATGCGACCACCCACGGCGGAGCGAGGACGAAGAGCGTGAAAGCGGCGAGGGCGGAGACGCCGTTCATCACGGCGGTCGCAAGCCGCGTCGGCGTCGACCCGCAGAAGCTGCTCGACGCGATCAAGGCTGAGGCGACCGCTCGGGTCGACGCGGCACTCGCGGCCGGCAAGCTGCCTGCGGAATCGGCCACGAGAATCAAGGCGCGAATCGCGGCGGCGACGCTCGACCATCCGCGCGGGCTCGCGGGACCGCGCATGCACGGAGGCAAAGGCCCGCGCCGTGCGATCGGCAAGGCGGCGGCCGACTACCTCGGCATCCAGCGGGACGCCCTGCGTCAGGAGCTGATGAGCGGCAAGTCGCTCGCGCAGATCGCGACGATACACGGGAAGTCGGTCGACGGATTGAAGGCCGCGATCGTCAAGGCGGTAACGGAGCGGCTCGATCAGGCCGTCGCAGACGGCCGCGCGACGAAGGAGCTCGAGCAGCGGGTGCTCGACCGCGTCAAGGCGCACCTGGACGAGATCGTCAATCGGGCGGGCTCACCCGGACCGAGAGGGAGGCTCCTGCTTCCCCGTCCGTAGGAGGCTCGCGTTTTACCGAGGGCTTACCTCCTCCAGCGCTGGGGCGCGAACGCCGCTGGTGTCATCCTTCCGTCCTCGAAGAAGGAGTGAGATGAAACTGAGAGCGAAGGGAGTGGCGGCAGCGGCGCTCGGCGCCTGCCTGATCGCGGCCGGCGGCACTGCATATGCGGCGACGAGCACGAAGGGCCCGGGTAGCCCGAGCCAGGCCCAAGCGGCCCACAAGCACGGCAAGCGCGGTCTCCGCCTGATCGTCAAGGCCTCCGCGGAGTACATCGGCATCGCGCCGAAGGAGCTCGTTCAGGGTCTGAGGAGCGGCCAGTCGCTTGCGGCGCTCGCGACCGCCCACCAGCGCTCCGTACAGGGTCTGGAGGCCGCGATCCTCGCGAGCGTGAAGACGCAGCTCGACAAGGCCAGGGCAGCCGGGAAGCTCGACGCGGCGAAGGAGCAGATGATCCTCGACAAGCTCTCCGCCAACGTCGACAAGCTTGTCAACAAGACCTTCCAGAAGAAGCAGTAGAACGGATCTCCTCCGGCGGACGGCGCTTGTAGGCCTCCGCCGGAGCGACTATCGTGCCTACCGCGTCCGCCGGAGGCGGCGGCGCGTGGGCAACGAGGCCCTGGGACTTGAACAGAGTCCTGGGCCTTTTTTCGTGGTCCTGCGAGAGGAGCGAGATGCAGCAGGCTGGAGCGACGCGACGAGTCCGAGCACGAAGTCGACCTCGTGCGGCTCCGGCGGCAGCCCGCCGAAGTCCGCCTGCACTTCGATTGCTGAGCGGCCGCGTCTTCGACGGCCGTGTTCAGGGGTCAGGCCCACGGACATGGCCGCACGAGCCCGGTGAGGACGCCGCGGGAGCTCGACGCCTCGAGCTCGAGCCCGACCGAACGCTCCGGCACCGAGCCGGGACCGGCCCTTCGGGACATGTTCGGGGGACAGGCCCGCGGACATGTCGGTAGAGGCCGGGGCCGAGACGAACGCCAAGCGGGGTATCGACCTTCGCGCGATGGAGCGGCGCGATTGGCCCGCAGTTGCGGCGATCTTCGAGGCCGGGATGCTCGGAGGGGATGCGACGCTCGAGACAAGGGTCCCCACCTTCCTCGAGTGGGACGCGGCACACCTACCCCAACACAGACTTGTCGCTGTCGTCGGCAACACGATCGTTGGCTGGGCGGCTCTCTCGCCCTACTCGAGCCGTCTCGTCTACGCCGGTGTCGCCGAGGACAGCGTCTACGTCGCCGAGGCTGCGCGTCAAGCCGGCATCGGCAGAGCGCTCTTGCGCGAGCTTGTCGGTAGCGCGGAACGCGCGGGCATCTGGACCCTGCAGGCGGGGATCTTCCCCGAGAACCGCGCGAGCCTCCGACTTCACCACTCGTGCGGCTTTCGTACCGTCGGCTTACGAGAGCGGATCGGCACGCGGAACGGTGTCTGGCGCGACGCCTACCTGCTCGAGCGCCGGAGCCGGGTCGCGGGCCGCTGAGGGGCAGCGGCGAACTACTCGTGGCCTACGATCGAGGTGTGCGCTACCGCTTCGTCGACTGCCGCTACGAGCTTGCCGAGCCGCAGCGCGGCCGCGAGCTCTACCTCGAGGGCCACATCCCGGGCGCATCGTTCCTCGACCTGGACACGGAGCTCTCCGACCTCTCCGTCCCCAATGCGGGGCGCCATCCGCTTCCGAGCGCGGAGCGGTTCGCGGCAGCCGCGGTGAGGGCCGGTATCGGAGAGGGCATCTTCGTCGTCGCCTACGACCAGGGGATGACGGGCGGCGGCGCGCGCCTTTGGTGGCTCCTCCGGCACTTCGGACACGAGGACGTAGCGGTGCTTCGCGGCGGCATCGGTGCCTGGGCCGGCCCCCTCCGGGGCGGGACCGAGGAGATCGAGCCGGTGCACTTCGAGCCGCGGACGCAGGCCGGCGACACGACCGATGCGCAGGAGCTCCTGGCCCGGCTCGACGACCCCCGCCTCAAAATCGTCGACGCCCGTGCGGTCGAGCGCTACCGCGGCGAGGTGGAGCCGATTGATCCGGTCGCGGGGCACATTCCCGGCGCCGTCAATCTCCCATACTCCGACGCGTTCCCGCCTCCACCCGACCTGCTGGCAGCACCCGAGATCGCCGTCTACTGCGGCTCGGGGGTGAGCGCCTGCGTCGACCTGCTCGCCCTGCACCAGGCCGGCCGCGCGGATGCACGGCTCTACCCCGGCTCGTGGAGCGAGTGGTCGACGCGCGCCCTACCGGCACAGCGGGGCTAGGCGCCGCTTGCGATGCCGACCCCAGGAGTGCGGGCTTGCCCGCCCTCTGTCTGAACCGACCGCACGAGCGCATCCGAGTAGAGGCCCCCGCTCCTAGCCGAGCCTCAGGCGAGCAACAGGTAGTCGACGGACTCGCCAGCGGCGAGCTCTCCATCGCCTTGAGGGATCAGCGCCAGTGCATCGGCCTCGGCCGCTCGCGCGATCATGTGCGACTCCTGTCCCGACTGGAGCTCCACGGCGACGCCACGCGCGTGGCGTGCGGTGCGGGCCCTTGCGAGCTCGGTTCGCTGCGGGTTCCTCCGCGCGGGGCGGGCGAGGACGCCGGAGTGGAACCGGGGCCGGGGGTCCGCGGCGCCCTGCAGCCCGAGGAGGGCCAGACGGACGAAGAGCTCGAAGGCGACGAGCGAGGAGACCGGATTCCCGGGTAGGCCGAAAACCAGTGTGGCACCGCGCGTCCCGAAC
>JBBQDZ010000122.1:0-7249 GCA_038320185.1 Gaiellales bacterium | reverse complement strand
GACGCGGGAGAAGGTGCCGCCAACCACACCCGCGGCCGTCTTGATCGTCAGCGTCTTCGCGAGCCCGGGCACCCCCTCGATCAGCAGGTGTCCCTGCGCGAGGAGGCACACGACGACGCGCTCGAGCATCGCGTCCTGGCCGGCGATGACCCTCCTGATCTCGAAGAGCGCCTGCTCCAGGCTGTCCCTGGCCTCCGCGGGTGACGGGGCGGGACGGTCGGGCTGCTCGGGCATCGCGCGCTCCTCTCGTGGCTTCCGACCGGTATAGCAGTCGTGGAGCTATGACTCGTGTCCCGGGGGCGAGTTAGGCCCTTTAGATGCCTACCCCTCCCGTGAGCCGGCGCTCCAGCCGTGGAAAGCCACGAGGAGGGCATCGCGCAGCTCGGCGTCGAGATCCTCCTCGCGCAACCGGCGAACCGCAACGATCGTGCGTCGCATCTGGTCGAGGTAGTTGGCGCACCACGGACAGGCGGCGAGGTGCCCCTCGAAGCGCAGGCGGTCGAGCGGCGGGAGAGAGCCCTCGAGGTACTCCGTCACGAGCTCGACGAGCTCCGCGCAGGTGAGGTCGTTGGTCAGCTGCATCCTCGGTCGCCTTCCAGGTACTCCTCGAGGGCGTTCCGCACCTTCGAGCGGGCGCGGTGGAGGAGGACCCTCTGATTGGTCTCGCTGATCTCCAGCGCGTTACATACCTCGTCGGAGTCGAAGCCCTCGATGTCGCGCATCGTGATCACCGTTCCCTGCGCCGCCGGAAGGTTCGCGATTGCCCGGTCGATCACGGCTCGGGTCTCCGCCCCGAGGAGGCGGCTCTCAGGGAGCTCACTCCACGACGACGGCGGTGAAGTCCAGTGTCCAGGCCACCGGCCCTCGGTGGCGAATCGCTCCGGCTCGACCGCCGGCTCGTCGCCTCCCGCATCGTCGACGGCGAGCGCGCTGAACGGCAGGGTGCGCGACTCTCGCTCCCCCCGGGTCTTGGCGGTATTCGTCAGGATCCTGAAGATCCAGGTCTTGAGCGCCGAACGCCCCTCGAAGCGACCGACCCCGCGCAGAACGCCGAGCCAGGCCTCCTGCACGACCTCCTCGGCCACAGCCCGGCTGCGGACGTGGAGCGAGGCCACACGCAGCATCGCCGGCCCGTACTCACGTACGAGGGTCTCGAACGCCACCTCGTCGCCGGCGCGCAGCGACGCGATGACCCGCGCATCCTCGCCGGAGGGCGCAGAGGCCGAGGCCTCGGGGTTGTCCATGCGGAGGAACGTACCGCGTAACGCACGCGGATCCCGCCGAGACCGAGCGGCGTGAGGGAACGCGTCGAAGGAGCGGGCACCGCCGTGAGGTATCCGCCGATCTCCGACTACGCGCTGATCGGCGACTGCCACGGCGGAGCGCTCGTCTCGCGGGACGGCTCAATCGACTGGTGCTCGTTCCACCGCTTCGCCGCCCGTCCCGTCTGCGCGCGGATCCTCGACTGGGAGCGTGGCGGGCACTTCCGGATCGCGCCCCGCGACGCGTACCGCACGAGCAGGCGCTACCTGCCGGAAACGAACGTGCTGGAGACGCGCTTCGACGCCGAGACAGGCGCGGTCGTTTTAACCGACTGCTTCGTGATCGAGCCCACGGGCGGCCATCCGAAGCACCGGCTTCTGCGCCTCGTGCGCTGCGTTCTCGGCGAGGTGCCGGTGCGGGTCGAGTTCGCACCGAGGTTCGACTACGGGCTCACCTCGCCGCGGCTCGAGCTGCTCGAGAACGATCTGGCCATCGTCTACGGCGGCGCCGACGCTCTCGTCCTCCAGAGCGAGCTCCCGATCGAGCACGCCGATCTCTCTACCTGCACGCTCGGCCGCACGGTTCGCGAGGGGGAAGAAGTCTTCGTGGCGCTGACGTACTCGCTCCCGCACGAGCTCGCGCCGGAGCGCCTCGGAGCGTCGGAGGTCGAGCGGGCCGTCCGCGAGACGACCGAATGGTGGGCGGAGTGGTCGTCCCGCTGTACCTACGACGGGCGCTACCGCGAGCAGGTTGTCCGGAGCGCCCTCGTTCTGAAGGCGCTCACGAACTCGCCCACCGGCGCAATCGTCGCCGCGGCCACCACCTCACTGCCGGAGACACTCGGCGGCGAGCGCAACTGGGACTACCGCTACTCGTGGCTGCGCGACTCCTCGCTGACGCTCAGCGCTCTCTTCGCCCTCGGCTTCGACGAGGAGGCGGAGGCCTACATGCGCTGGCTCGAGCGGACGACCGCCGGCCGGGCGGATGAGCTCCAGATCATGTACGGGGTCGGTGGCGAGCGGCTGCTCCCCGAGCTCGAGCTTCCGCACCTGGAGGGCTACCGCGCATCAAGGCCGGTGCGGATCGGGAACGGCGCCGCGCAGCAGTTCCAACTCGACGTCTTCGGCGAGCTCCTCGACGCCGCCTGGATGTACCGGAGCCGCGGCGGCGAGATCGGCGAGATTTTCTGGTCGTTCCTGCACGACGTGGCGGAAGTCGTCGCCGCCAGGTGGTCGGAGCCCGACCAGGGGATCTGGGAGATCCGCGGCGAGCCCCGGCACTTCGTGTACTCGAAGGTGATGGCCTGGGTGGCGCTCGATCGCGTCATCGGCATCGGCGAGCTGGACGGGCGCGAGGTCGCGCCTGCCTGGCGCGACCTGCGGGAGGAGATCCGGGAAAGCGTCGAGCGCGGCGGCGTCGACCCCCGGAGCGGCGCGTTCACGCAGTCCTTTGGCGACGGCGGCAAGCTCGACGCGTCGAACCTGATGATCCCGATCGTCGGCTTCGTTTCGCATGACGACGCGCGTGCGACGGCGACCTGGAGACGGATCGCCGAGGAGCTCTCCGTGGAGGGCTTCGTCTACCGCTACGTCACGGACGGGGTCGACGGGCTCTCCGGTGACGAGGCGACCTTCGCGATCTGCTCGTTCTGGCTCGTCGAGTGCATGGCGCGATCGGGCGAGATCGAACGCGCCCGCGAGCTCTTCGAGCGGCTCCTTGCCTTCTGCAACGACGTCGGCCTCCTCGCCGAGGAGATCGACCCGCACTCGGGCGAGCTGCTCGGCAACTTCCCACAGGCGTTCTCGCACCTCGGCGTGATCCAGGCCGCGATCGCCCTCGACGTCCCTCCTGAAGAGAGCACGGCTCCTACCTAGCGCGCTCCTCGAGGATTACTGCCACTTGCTCCTCGAGGCGGGCGACTCGCCGCTCGAGCTCACCGAGCGCCGGTTCGCGGGCGGCGGCCGGGGCAGGCTCCACGTGTGCGTCGGCGGAAGGATCTCCGCCTCCGAGTAGGTGGCGGTAGCGCTCCTCCTTCTGTCCGGGACGGCGCGGGAGCCGCAGGACGAGCTCCCGGCCGATCAGCTCCTCGAGCGTCTGCTCGAGCCCGGCGAGGGAGGCGAAGGACTGCAGCCGCTCGACCCGTTGCTTGAGCTCCCCCGGGGTCTGCGGCCCACGAAGCATGAGCACCGCGAGGAGCGCGAGGTGGGCCTCGTCGAGGCGCAGCGCGTCGCCCAGGAGGTGGCGGTACTTCGCGGCGCGGCTGCCAGGGCCGCTCGCGAGACGCACCCACCCCCGACGCGAGAGCTCCTCGAGACCCGCCCGAATCGTCGCCTCGTCGTGGTCGACCACGGGGTCACGGTTCGTCGACTGGTTACAGGCGAGGCGCAGCGAGTTCAGCGAGAGCGGATAGACCTCCGGCGTCGTCCGCTGCTTCTCGATCAGGCAACCGAGAACCCTGAGCTCGACCTCGCCCGCGTCCATCCGCGCCAAGCGTAGGCGCTCCGGGAGAGCTCAGAGGAGCCGCTCGTAGGCCGCCGCCGTGCCTACGGCGTACACGACGTGGTGGAGCGCGTCGATCGCCACCTCCTCCTTGGCCTGCGCGCTCACGGGGGGAGCGAGGTCGAGCAGCGGCAGCATCAGGAGCGAGCTGCCCCAGACGGTCGCGAAATGACCAGCCGTCGCGACCGCGGGTGGCAGACCGAGCTCGCGCAGGACGCCCCGCATCACACCCCAACCGGTGCCGTAACCCCAGTGGACGAGGGTGGAGAACCGTGCCTTCGCCGCATCGTTCTGGAACGCGCGAATCCCGAGCGCCTTCTGCGCGGCGTCGGCCGGCACGGTGCTCGCGTTCCGGGTGCGAAGCCTTGCCTCGAGCGTGCTCGAGGCGGTCATCGCCGCGGTGCCCACGAAACCCGCCACGAGGCCCTTGCCAAGCGCGCGGCTAAGCCGGTCGAGGTTCATGCGGAGACCGTACCAGGACATCAGATTCGTACACACAGGTACATCGCCGCGTAACGCCGAGACCTCCCGCGGGACAGAAGGAGCATGCGCATCCTCAGTCTCCTCGCCTGTGCCGTGACGGCGCTCGTCCTTACGGCGGCGGCCTCGTCTCGTACCGCTCCGGCCGCCGTCGGCGTCCACGCCTCCGATTACGGCCGCATTCTCTTCGACGGCCGCGGCTACGTCCTCTACGCGTTCACGCGCGACGCGCGTGGCCGCAGCGCGTGCTATGGCGACTGTGCTGCCGCCTGGCCCCCGTACCTCGTCGCCTCCCGACCGCAGGCCCGCGCCGGCGCCCACGCCTCGCTTCTCGGCACGACGAGGCGGCGCAACGGGAAACTCCAGGCAACCTACGACGGCAGGCCGCTCTACTACTACCGCGGCGATCGCAGCCCCGGACAGATCCTCTGCCAGAACGTTCTGGAGTACGGGGGCCTCTGGCTCGTCGTGGCCCCCGACGGACACGTCGTTCGCTGAGTCCGAGGAGGTCGCGTCGCGGCGCGTATCGTCGGGGCCGCAACCAAAGCGAAGGAGGGGCCCCCATGAAGCTGAGGTGCACGATTCTCGCAAGTCTCTTCGCGGGCCTGCTCGCCACCTCCGCAGTCGCAGCGCGAAAGCCGACGGCGGCCGAGCGGAAGACGATCACCGGTACCGTGACCGGCTTCTACAGCTACTGGTGGTACTACAAGCCGGGCATCGAGATTCCGGGGCTCCACGTCTCGAACATCCGCATCTCCACCGTCGATCGCCACTTCGCCGCGGTGGACGTCAAAGGGCCGAAGACCACGGGCAGGCTGGTGCTCGTCGATCGCGCCCTCCTCTGGCACTCGCTGAGCCGCTGGGTCGTCGTCGACGCCCCCGGCTCCGAGTTCATCGGTTGCGGGGTCGCACCCCCGGCGGTGAACCGCGACCTCTTTCGCGGGCTCGGCGGCTGCTAGATGGTTGCGGTCGCGCCGACCCACGCGCGGCTGCCGTCGACGAACACGATGCGCAGCCGGTAGCGGTCGGTGCCGGCATCCAGCCCGTGCCGGTCGAGCAGCGAGTGAACCTCGGCCGCTCCTGACGGCACGAGCGACGGGCCGACCCGGACGCTGCCGCCGTGACGCTGCCGGTAGACCTGGAAGCCCAGGATCCGCGGATCGCCGCCGGTGCGCCAGGTCAGGAGCACCCCGTGAGGGCGTCTTACGGCAGTGAAGGTGCGCACCGAGACGATCGTCGCACCCGCAGTGATCCGGTAGACCGCGCCCGTCGTCGAGCCCGACCCGCGAACGAGGTAGTACAGGCTCCCGTCGTTCGCCACCTGGAGGTCGACGGGGTTCGTGAGGCCGGTCGCAAACGCGCTTGAGACCGGAGTCGAGCCCGAGAGGACGAGCCGGTGGATCCAGCCACCGCACAGGTCGGCGAAGAAGTAGTTGCCCACGTAGGCGGCGCCGAACTGGGCCACCGCGGGGTTGTAGAAGGTGCCGCCGGTGATGGCGCAGACACCGGGCTCCGTATCGCATCCCGCAACGCTCTGGCCGTGGGTGTAGCAGTAGAGCGGATCGACGAACCCGGTCGTCTGCCGGGGGCAGTCGGGCGGCCAGCCGTAGTTCTTGCCGGCGATCCCGTCGTTGATCTCCTCGCAGGTGCTCCCGCCCACGTCGTTGATGAACATCCGTCCCGTGCCCGGCTGAAAGGCGAACGTGAACGGGTTCCGCAGGCCCAGCGCCCAGATCGACCGGTTCTCCCCGGTCGCCGTGTTGAAGAACGGGTTGTCCGTGGGGATCGTCCCGTCGGCGTTGATCCGCAGGAGCTTCCCGAGCCGGTTCGAGAGCGTCTGCGAGTTCGCGGAGTTCGCGTTCTCGCCGACCGCGACGTAGAGCTTGCCGTCCGGCCCGAAGTGGATCGCGCCGCCGTTGTGGTTCGTCGCGCCGGACAGGTTCTCGAGGTCGAGGATCGGCACCTCACTGCCGGCGACTGCGGTATCCCCCGACGCGGTGAAGCGGCTGACGCGGTTGTGCGCCGGCGAAGGCACGGTGTAGTAGAGGTAGAGGAAGTGGTTCGTAGCGAAGCTCGGATCGAAGGCGACCCCGAGCAGTCCGCGCTCGCCCGTCGAGTCGACGTTCAGCGACACGAAGGGCGTCGAGAGGAGAGCGCCGTTCTTGATCACCCGCAGCGCTCCGCCCTGCTGGGTGACGAAGATCCGGCCGTCCGGCGCGATCGCCATCGCCGTGGGCGCGCTGAGCGTTCCCGCCACGAGCGTCTCGGTGAAGCCCGCGGGGACTGCGGCCCTCGCGGAGCCGCCGAAGAGCCCGACGAGGACGCCGACGACCGAGACGATGCAAACCCGACGAATCAAGGAAGCCCCTTTCGAGCCGCGAAAGAGTACCTGCGCGCTGCGGCTACCGCCCGGCGCCGATGCCCCCGCGCGGGTCGGCGCGCGCTGCCTCCTGCGCGGCCTCCCCGAACTTCTCGACCACGCGGAAGGTGCCCCGATCCTCGACGACGCGCTCGACCTCGAGCAGCTCGTGCCCCGGCAGGACGACGAATCTCAGCGGCTCGCGGTACACGCGGTCGTACTCCCTTGGGGGGAGCTCGATCTTGCTCAGACAGTGGGCGTTGGCGCATTCGCAGTGGAACGGGAGCGGCCTGTGCACCGCATGCCGCTCGGCGCCCTCCTCGATGCGTGCGTTCACTCCACGGAAGATCTCCTCGTTGCGGCCGGCGCGCGCGGCGAAATCCATGCCGTGAATCCTCGCAGACCGGGACGGGTGAACCCAGGGTTCCCCCGTTAGCGCCGGGCGTAGCGCCTACAGTCCCGCCTGATGAACCTGACGACCCAGGTGCTCGCCAGCGGTCTCGCGGCGGGTGCTGTCTACGGGGTCATCGCGATCGGGCACTCGATCATCTACCGGTTGACCGGGATCGTGCACTTCGCCTTCGGCGACCTCGTCGGGCTGAGCGTCTTTGCGACGCTCCTCTTCGCAGCCGGCACGGCTCCCATCAC
>JBBQDZ010000121.1:0-7313 GCA_038320185.1 Gaiellales bacterium | reverse complement strand
GGGTGAGCTACGCGGGCGGCTCGACGAGCGCGGCGTCGATACCTCGCAGGACCGAGACTGGGCGCAGCTCGTCGACCACGCCTTCAGCCACTACGTCGAGCCGAGCCTCGTCTCGCCGACGATCGTCCACGATTATCCAGTCGAGATCTCGCCCTTCGCCCGGCCGACCGACGGCGATCCGGAGCTCGTCGAGCGCTTCGAGTTCTTCATCGGTGGGATGGAGCTCGGGAACGCCTTCTCCGAGATCAACGACCCCGAGGAGCAGGCTGCCCGTTTCGCCGAGCAGACGACGCTCGTGGAGGGCGAGCAGGGCGATCCCGACTACGTCGAGGCGCTCGCGTACGGGATGCCACCGACCGGCGGGCTCGGCTTCGGCATCGACCGCCTCGCGATGGTGTTGTCGGGGCAGGACTCGATCCGTGAGGTGATCCTTTTTCCGGCACTTCGCTCGCGGGGGAACCCCTCGTTCCCCCGCGAACCCCCTCCTTCCGACCGCGTGTGACCGAGCCACCGCGGCTGGGGCCGGTCACCGGAAGCTGAATTCGAGCCGCTGGCTATTGCGTAGCTGGGCTCCCGCCGGGCAACCCCGGCTCCGCCCACGAACTGCCGATCGCCCAAGAGGAGCAGCGAAAAGCCTCTCGGCTGTCTCGCCCCTCGCCACGTCCCTAACCGCGCCGCTCCGGCCCATCGCCGTGAGAGGCGAGGGCCGCGGCGGAAAGCGTCTGGGCACAGATCCCCACGCCGGCCGTCGCGAGGATCGAAGTCTTCCGCAGGGCAGAGACCGCCCCGAGCGGTGCATTGTCGCCCGCCGGCTAAAGCAGGTCGATCGCCTCAAGCTCGGCCAGCCGGCGGGCTTCGGCCTCGTCCGCGCCGGCCTCCCCGGCGAGCTCGCCGAGCGTGCGCTTGCCGTCGACAGCCCGCAGAAGCTTCACCTGCGCCTGCGAGACCCCGAAGGGATCCGACCCCCAGACACGCGCGCGCGGGACGGACTGCCAGTCGCGCGCGTAGTGCTCCTCCACCGAGTCGAAACGCCGGGAGAGCACCGCCACACGGTCCGCGACCGTACCGTTCGAGGACGCGAGTGCCTCGAGGGTCTGCTCCCGCAGGAACGGGGTCCGCGGGTCCTCGCCGAGCGGGTCGCAGCCGAAGTCGTTGAACTTGCAGTAGAGGTTGACGGCGTTGGCGGCATTCCGGCGCAGGTGCCAGGTCGTCGAGCCGGCGAAGGCGATGATGTCCCCTGGCTCGTCGTCGAGCACGAGCTCGCGGCAGCGCTCCATCACGGCCTCGGGCAGCTCGTCGGGCTTCAGGCTCGCGCGCAGGTCGTGGCTCGAATTGAAGGCGTTCACCTGTCGCTGCTCCCAGGGAAAGAGGACGAGTCTCGATGCCTCCGGGATGTCGATCGAGAACCCGAGCGAGACCTGCGAGGCGAAGCGGTCCTTGTGCGCGTGCGGGTTCGGCGCTGCATCCGGCTCGTAGGCTTGGATGTGGCGCTCGGAGAGCGTCATCGTCTCGCGGCGCAGGCCGCAGAGGCGCGAGACGGTGTCGAACAGCTCGCCGGGATAATCGACCTCCGGCGGAAACTCGAAGAGCGACTGCTCCTTCTTGCCCTTGATCCCCAGACCCTCGAGGCGGGTTTGCTCCAGCTGGGCGCGCGCGAATTCCTGGAGCGCCTCGAGAAATTCCGGTCCGATACCGGCCTTGACGTGCACCCACTCGTGCTCACGGTAGTGGTCGGCGTAGTCGGCAGGATCGAACGCGAAGATCTTCATCGGGCTCCTCTTTCGTCGGAGTACCGCACCCATCGGCCGGAAACGGCACTATCTTGATTCAAGCCGGTGGCGACTCCGAACGATCAATAGGGGCGACATGGTAGGCAAGCCGAAGTCAGCGGAGATGCACCCGGGCCCTGGATTCCGAATCCGGAACGAGGTCGAGCGGCCCGACGCCGACGTCGTCGCCGGCTTTGCCGCCTTCGAGATCCCCGATATCTCGGATCTGATGAACCGCCTCTACACGCTCCGCGACGGGATCGGGCCGGTGACGAACCCGAACCTGCGGATCCTCGGCAGCGCCTGCACGGTCAAGTGCTACCCGGGCGACAACCTGATGGTGCACAAGAGTCTCGATGTGGCGCAGCCCGGCGACGTGGTCGTGGTCGACACGAGCGGCTCGAACACGACCGCCGTGCTCGGGGAGCTCGTCTCGATGAAGGCGCGCCATCGCGGCATCGCCGGCTTCGTCGTCGACGGGCTGATCCGCGATGTGACCGCGATCCGGGCGCTCGGGGACTTCCCCGTCTTCGCGCGCGGCGTGACGCCGATCGGGCCGCTGCACCGCGGGCCGGGCGAGATCAACCATCCGATCAGCGCCGCCGGCATCGTCGTCAACCCGGGAGACATCATCGTCGGCGACCTGAACGGCGTCGTCTGTGTCCCGCGCGAGATCGCCGGCGAGCTGCTCCAGCGGCTGATCGACCGGAAGGCCTCGGAGGCGAGCTACACACAGGCGATTGCGCGCGGCGACTTCTCGAACGACTGGGTCGACGCCCTGCTCGAGCAGAGCGGCGTCGCCGTCGACGAGCTCAGCGAGACCGTCTGAGCCACCGTCCGCCCGCGATCCTGCTCGGGGGCGAGGCGATGGCCGTCTCGGTGGCTCGCAGCCTCGGGCGGATGGGCGTCGCCGTCCACGCTGTCGGAGACGCCGCCTGGGACCCGGTTCGACGCTCGCGCTACTGCTCGTCGTTCATCGATCTCGCCGCCGACACGATCGCGGACCGCCTTGACTGGCTCGAGCGCCGCGCGCCCCGCCCAGCCGTGCTGCTTCCCTGCGACGACGAAGGGCTCGAGCTCGTCGCGCGCCACCGGTCGCGGCTTCTCGAGCTCGGATACGCGCCCGTGGAGGCAAACGACGAGGTGTTGCTGGCGATGCTCGACAAGCATCGCACCTACGAGCTCGCGCGCGGAGCGGGTGTGCCGGCCCCACGGACGGTGACCGTCCGCGGCGAGGCCGACGTAGAGCGGGCCGTCGAGGAGATCGGCTTCCCCTGCGCCCTGAAGCCGCTCCACTCGCACCTCTTCGCCCAGCACTTCAGCGCGCGAACGAAGGTCTGGGAGGTCGAGACCGAGGAGGAGCTTCGCGCACAGCTTCAGAGGATGGTCCGGCTCGGGCTCGAGATGCTCGCGACGGAGATCCTCCCGGGCGGCGACGACCGCTTCTTCTCCTACTACAGCTACCTGGACGAGGAAGGGGAGCCGCTCTTCCACTTCACGAAGTGGAAGCTCCGGCAGTATCCGGTGCGCTTCGGGCTCGCCACCTACCACGCCTCGCGCTGGGACGAGGAGACGGCAGAGATCGGGCTGCGCTTCTTCCAGGGCGTGGGTCTGCGCGGGATCGGGAACGTCGAGTTCAAGCGCGACCCCCGCGACGGCGCTCTGAAGCTGATCGAGTGCAACCACCGGTTCACAGCGGCGAACGAGCTCGTGCGCGCCGCGGGTATCGACGTGGCGCGCCTCGCCTACTGCCGCCTCGCCGGCCTGCCCCCGCCTCGGCTCGACGGCTTCAGGGACGGCGTCTACCTCTGGAACCCGGTGGAGGATGTGCGTGCGTTGCGCGACTACCGCCGCCGCGGCGACCTCACCGTCGGGGAGTGGAGCCGCTCGCTCCTGCACCGGCAGCGCTTTCCGCTCCTGGACCTCCGCGATCCAGGGCCCTCGCTTGCCAACTGGAGCCGGATGGCGCGGCGGGCGCGGTCGAGGTGAGCACCTTCGCCGTCATCGGCCACGGCGAGCTCGGGCGAGCGCTGGCGCAGGCGCTTGCGGCGCGTGTCTACGAACGCGGCGGGACGGCCTCGCTCGAGGAGATGCTCGAGGGAGCGGAGTGCGTGATCGCGGCGGTTCCCGTGGCTGCCGCGGCGGAGGTGGCCGGAATGGCGACGGCCTACCTCGCGCCGGGTGCCCTCTACGTCGATCCCTCGCCGGCGCTCCCTGAGGCGAAGGAGGAGCTGGAGCGGGTGCTCGCGCGGGTGGGCGCGCTCTATGTCGACGCGGCGATCCTCGGAACGACCGCGGCAGACGGGGCCGCCGTCCCCATCCTCGCGGCCGGCCCCGGCGCGGCGCGCTTCGCCGAGCTCGCGGCGGCCCTCGACGTGACCGTGCTCGAGGGGCCCGCCGGAGCCGCGACGCGCGTCAAGCTCCTGCGCAGCGTGTTCATGAAGGGCCGCGACGCGCTGATCGCCGAGATGCTCGTCGCGGCGCGGCGGTTCGGTCTCGACGAGGCCGTCGTGGGGAGCGTGAAGGGTGGCGGCGAGCAGGCGCCGTTCCCGGAGCTCGCCCGGAGGGTGATGACGGCCCTCGCGATCCACGCGGAGCGGCGCGCGGATGAGGTCGCCGCCTCCGCCGAGATCCTCCGGCAGGCCGGCGTCGAGCCGCTGCTCGCGTCCGCGTCCGAGGCGCGGCTGCGGCGACTGGCGGCGCTCGGGCTGCGCGAGAGGTTCGCCGGTGAGCGGCCCGGGAGCCTCGACGAGGTGCTCGCCGCGATCGAGGAGCTCAGCGCAGGAGTGCCTCCAGGATCGGAATCGCCACCCTTGTAGCCGCGGCCGGGTCGGCGACGAGGTAGTGGTGGTGGAGGCCCGGCGTCCCGTTCACCTCGAGCAGGACGCCTCCGGCTGCAGCGAGACCTTGCTTCGGGTCGGGCGTGACCACGTCGACGCCGCCGAGCCGCAGGCCCACCGCCTCGACCGCCCGGCGCGCATCCCCGACGAGGTCCGGTGACGCATTCGGATAGGGCTCGTTGTCGGCCGGGCGGTTCTCGTTCGTCACGGTTTTCACGGTCACGGTCTCGCCGGCGCGAGGAACGGAGCCGAGACGAAGCCCGGCGCGCTCGATTGTGAAGAGGAAGTCCAGGTCGACGGTCAGGAGGTCGACGCCGCCCCGTCCGCGTGCGGCAGCGCGGCGCCGGTTCTCCGCTCTCACAAGCGCTCCGATCGTCGAGTGGCCGTCGCCGGAAAGCCGCGGCGGAAGGCGGCGTAGCGTGTCGAGCAGCTCGCCGTCGAGGAACAGCAGCCGGTACACCTCGCCGCCGGCCTGGCGCTCGACGAGTGCTTCGTCGCCCGAGCGAGCCGCGCGGAGGAGCGCCCGGCGAAGCTGTGCCCGGGTCCCGACGCCGGCAGTCACGCCGACCCCGCCGCCGGTGCCGCTTCGCGGCTTGACGACGCACGAGCCCTCGCAGGCATCGAGGAAAGCGCCGGCCCTGTCGAGGTCGCGCCAGAAGACCCGCTGCGACTCCGGGACGGGTAGCCCGGACTCGCGCATGAGCACGGCGACGGCGTCCTTGTCGAGCGCGAGCGCGAGCCGATCAGCCGGGTCGAGGGCGACTTGCTGCTGGACGACGCGCGTCGACTGCGAGCCGGCGCGAAGCTCCAGCTCCTCGCCGGCGAGCCCCCGCAGCTCGGCGCCCACCTCGTGCGCTGCCTCGGCCCAGAGCTCGCGGTAGAGCTCGGATCGTCCCGTTTCGAGCGCTGCGAGCAGCGGGTACTCGCGCGTGCGTGCCGCCGTCTGGCGAAGTCCGGTCGAGCGGGTGAGGTCGATCCGCGCGGCGAGCTGGCGTGCCCGCGGCCCGAGGAGCCCCAGCGTTTCGAGGGCCGCCAGCACGTTCGCGAGTCTAGGCTCTCATGCGTGAGTCTCGAGACCCACGAGCGCCTCGAGCCGCTTGCCGGCGAGTGGGACGAGCTCGCCGATCGGCTCGGCGCCGTGCCGTGGGTGCGACCGGGGTGGATCGGAGCGTGGTTGCGTGCCTTCGGCGACGGGGCGCTGCGAGTGCTCGCGCTTCGCGCCGGCGACGAGCTCGTCGGCGTGCTGCCGCTTCTTCTGCGCCGCGGCGCGCTCGTCTCGACGACGAACTGGCACACGCCCCAGTTCGAGCTCCTTGCTCGCTCGGGCGGGGACCGCGCCGAGCTCGCGCGGGGAATCTTCGGCCAGCGCCGCCGGCGCGTCGACCTGTCGTTCATCGGCCGCGGCGGTGGCCTCGAGGAGTGCGAGCGCGCGGCACGCGCGGCGGGCTACAGGGTCCTCCTCCGCGTCCAGCAACGCTCCCCCTACGTCCGCATCTCCGGCTCGCACGAGGCGTACCTCGCAGGCCTCCATCGCAAGCACGTGAAGGAGCTGCGCCGCCTTCGGCGCCGCCTCGAGGAGCACGGCGAGGTGCGCTTCGAGCTGCACCACGACCCGGGCCGGCTTCAGGAGTGCCTCGAGGTGGAATCGGCCGGCTGGAAAGGGGAGAGGGGCACGGCAATCGCGTCCCGTCCTGAGACGCTCGCCTTCTACTCGGAGATCACGGCGTGGGCGGCAAAGCGAGGAACGCTCCGGATCGCGTTCCTGCGTCTCGACGGACAGGCCCTCGCGTTCGAGCTGCTGATCGAGGACGGTGGAGCGCTCTACGACTTGAAGGGCGGGTACGACGAGACTCTCCGGCGCTTCGGCGCCGGCAAGCTGATCACAGCCGAGCTGATCCGTCACGCCTTCGTCACCGGCCTGGAGAGCTTCGAGCTTCTCGGCTCCGACGAGCCTTACAAGCTCGCCTGGACAGGGGAGGTGCGCGAGCTCATGCGCTTCCAAGCGTTCGCGCGGATCCCCTCTGGCGCGGTGGACTTCGCTGCGTATGCGTACGGGCGTCCCGTCGCCCGCCGTGCGCTGAACGTCGTGTCACGCTCGTGAGCGCCCCGCCGTGTCTCGAGCCCGTGGAGCGCCTCACGGACCTGGGGGAGGAGTGGGAGAAGCTCGCGCGAGAAAGCGAGAATCCCTTCGCCGCCCCGGAGTTCCTGGAGACGTGGTGGAGGTATTTCGGAGACGACGGCAACCTCGCGATCCGGGCTGTTCGCTCGCAGGCCGGAGAGCTGCTCGCGATCCTTCCGCTCTACTGGTGGCGCCGCCGCCCTGTCTCGGTGCTGCGCTTCCTCGGGCACGGCCCAGCCGACCTTCTTGGTCCGATTCACGCCGCGGCGCAGCACGAGCACGCGCTCGAGGGGCTGTACCTTGCCCTCGGCGAGCTGCACCCCGATGTCCTGCTGGCGGAGCAGCTTCCCGCCGAGGAGCGCTGGCGCGGGCTGCTCGCGGCGCGCCTCCTCGGCGGTGGGGGGAGTCCGGTGCTGCGCTTCGACGGCCGCTCGTGGGAGGAGCTGCTCTCCTCCTGGAGCTCGAACACCCGCGGGCAGGTACGTCGGAAGGAGCGGAAGCTCGCGCGGGAGCGAGGACTCACGTTCCGCACGGGCGGAGGCGCGACCCTCGAGCGCGATCTCGACCTCCTCTTCCGGCTTCACC
>JBBQDZ010000120.1:0-7319 GCA_038320185.1 Gaiellales bacterium | reverse complement strand
GCGACCTCCACGAGCCGCTGGGCGTTCGAGCTCGTCGGCGAGCCGATCACGAGGATCAGCGTCGCTCGCTTCGCGAGCTCCTTGACCGCGTCCTGACGGTTCTGCGTCGCGTAGCAGATGTCGTCCGCCGCGGGCCGTCGCAGCCCTCCGAAACGCCGCTCGAGCGCGACGACGGTCGAGGCGACGTCGTCGAGCGACAGCGTCGTCTGGCTGATCACAGCGATCGGCCTCCCGTCCGTCTCGAGCTGCTCCGCGTCTTCGGGCGACTCGACGACGACGATCGACTCCGGCCGCTCGCCGCGCGTTCCGATCACCTCGACGTGATCGGCGTGACCGATGAGCGCGACGACGTGCCCGGCGTCGGCGTAGCGCCGCGCCTCGGCATGGACCTTCGAGACCAGCGGGCAGACGGCGTCTACGACGCGCAGGCCGCGGCGCTCGCAGGCGTCGCGGACGGCGGGCGCCACGCCGTGGGCGGAAAGGACGCAGATCTCGCCGGCGGGAACGTCGTCCTCGGAGTCGACAAAGACCGCACCGAGACGCTCGAGCCGGTGGACGACGTGGTCGTTGTGAACGATGTGGTGGCGGACGTAGATCGGCGGCCCGTGCTCGGCGAGCAGCCGCTCGACGATCTCGATCGCCCGGTCGACGCCAGCGCAGAACGACCTCGGCGCCGCCAGGAGCACCGTGCCGGTCATCGCCCCACCCACCGTGCCGTTGCGGCGCCGAGCGCGTCGAGGGCCCGCTTGCCGTCTGCCGCCGCCTCGGCGAAGCCTCGCGGCGAGCGCAGGAACGCCTTCGTCATACCGCCCCAGTCGTAGCGACCCTCAGGCGAGACGGCGGCGCAAATGCCGTGCAGCCGGCGCTTCGGCGTGTCGCTCACGACTCGCAGGACGCCGCGCATCTGGCCGGTGCGCGCGAGCACGCCGCTCTCCAGATCGACGGCGTCGGCTCCCGTGCGCTCGTACAGCCGTGCACGCTCGGCGGGCTCGTCGATGACGCGGTCGGTGCCCAGGATGGTGCCGCGGAGGGCGCCGGGCACTCCTAGCCCTTCGCCCTCCCACAGCGTCTCCCCCTCCTCGTCGACGACCCGCACGGCATCGATTACCGTCGCCGTCGTCAGCCCGTCGAGCGCTCCCGCGAGCCCGTACGACACGACCGGCTCTTGCGGGAGGCCGTTGACGCCCCCGAGGCCGATGACCGCGATCGGAAGGCCGGCCCGCCGCCCCACGGCAGCCTCGGCCCGCGTCGCGCAGGCCAGGGTCACCCCGTCAGCGTCCACGCCACACTTCGGACGGTCTGCTTCACGCTCCCGGCAGCCGCGTAGGCTGCCGAGGGCTCGAATCCGGAGTGAATCGCGCAGTGCTCGCAGCGCTCGTCGTTCCCCGGCCCATAGTCCTCCCACTCGATGCCCTCGAGAAGGGCCTCATAGGTCGGGAAGATGCCGTCGGTGAGCAAATAGCAGGGCCCCTTCCAGCCGTAAGGGTTCCGCGTGATCGAGCCCCACGGCGCGCATGCGAGCTTGCGCTCGCCCGTCAGGAAGTCCTGGTAAATCGGGCTCGCAAGCCAGCGGTAGCCGTTCTTGCGCGCGGCGGCGCGGATAGCGCGGAACTTCTCCTCGTGCTCGGAGCGGGTCATCGTCAGAGCCGGATCGATCTGCGAGTACTGGTAGCCGGGCGCGATTAGCATGCCGTCGATCCCGACCTCGTTCGTCAGGAAATCCATCATCTGGATCACGTCCTCGACCTCGGACTCCTTGAAGATCGTCGTGTTCGTCGTCACGCGGAAGCCGCGCTCCCGCGCGCTGCGGATGGCGCCGACGGCCACATCCCACAGCCCCGAGTAGTCACAGACGTAGTCGTGGATCTCACGCATGCCGTCGAGATGGACGACGAAGGTCAGCCTCGGCTCCGGCTTGAAGACCTCGAGGTACTCCTCCAGCTTGAGCGCGTTCGTGCAGAGCTCGACCGACTTGCGCTGCTCGAGCATCCCAGCGACGACGTCCTCGATGCCCTTGTAGACCAGGGGCTCGCCACCACAGACCGACACAACCGGCGCCGGGCACTGCACGCCTGCGTCGATGCACTCGTCGACGGTGAGACGCGCGCGGTTCGACTCGTACTCGCGGATCTTCCCGCACCCGATGCAGGCGAGGTTGCAGGCGAGCGTAGGCTCGAGCATGAGGACAAGCGGGTAGCGGTCACCCTTGCGCTGCTGTTGGGCGACGTACCGGCCGATGTCGAACGTTGAGCGGAGGGGGAATTTCATGCGTTGAGCCTTTCTCGTAGTCGTCCGAGGGCCATCAGCGGGAAGTGGAGGCGATACAGGTGATAGCGGATCATGAAATCGGTGGGGAAGCCGGTGCCCGTGTAGTGGTATTCCGTCCAGTCGCCGTCGGCTCGTTGGGAGGTCGAAAGGTACTGCGCCGCTCTCCCTGCGGCTTTGCTCCGGCCTTCGCCGGCCGCGACGTAGGCTAATACCGCCCAGGCCGTTTGTGAAGGTGTCGTGACGCCGCGACCACGCCACTCGGGCTCGTGGTAGGAGCGTATGTCCTCGCCGAACCCGCCGTCGGCGGCCTGCACGCCGTCGAGCCAGGCGACAGCGCGGCGCATCGCGGGATGCGAGCCGGTGATGCCGCACGCCTCGAGCGCGGGCAGGGCCGCCCCCGTCCCGTAGACGTGGTTGACGCCCCAGCGGCCCCACCAGGAGCCGTCGGCCTGCTGCTCCCGGAGGAGGTAGTCGAGCCCGCGGCCCACGGCGCCCTCGTAGCCTGCCGCCGGCGCCAGGGCCTCGAGCGCGTGCGCCGTGACGTCCTCGCTCGGTGGATCTATGACGGCGCCGAAGTCGCAGAACGGGATGCGGTAGAGCCAGGCGCTCGTGTTGTCCGCGTCGAACGCGCCCCAGCCCCCGTTTCGCGACTGCATGCCGGCAATCCAGTCGAGGCCGCGGCCGACCGCGTTCCCACCGACTTCCAGCTCGCGCAGCGCGAGCGCCACGACCGCGGCGTCGTCGACGTCGGGGTACAGGTCATTCGCGAACTCGAAGGCCCAGCCGCCCGGCTCGAGCTTCGGGCGGCGCACCGCCCAGTCGCCGCGAACACGCACCTCCTCGTCGAGGAGCCACTTCCCGGCCTTGACGAGGCTCGGGTGGGCGGCCGCGACGCCTGCGGCTCGCAACGCCAGCACCGCGAGCGCCGTGTCCCAGACGGGCGACTGGCACGCCTCGGGGCGGAGCCGGTCTCCGTCTTCGACCATGAAGCCCTTCCAACCTTCGACCCCGCGACGGAAGGTCTCGTCCTCGAAGCCGTAGCCGAGCGAAGCCAGCATCACGATCGACCACACCCACGGTGGCTGGATGCCGCCCCAGGAGCCGTCCGCCTCCTGACGATCCCGCACCCACCGCTCGGCCACCGCAAGTGCCCGCCTGCGGACGAGGGAGGGCCGTCGGGGTGCACGAGAGTGCCCGCGCCGCCCACCGATCTCGGCCAGATCGACCTCCGCCTCCCGAACCGGTCGCAGCGCCTGCACAACCGAGAGCGGAACCACGGTCTGGCGGGCCCAACAGGCGAAGTCGTAGATCGAGAAGGGAGACCACGGCGGAAGCAGCACGATCTCGACCGGCACGGTCGCGATCCGCTGCCACGGCCAGTGCCCGAGCAGGGCCAAGAAGCACTTCGTGAAGACGCGGGCCGCCGGGATCCCCCCGGCCGACAGGATGAAGCGACGGCTCGCTGCTCCGGGATCGACGCCCGCCATCCTCAACGCGACGTAGGCCTCGATCGAGGTCGAGAGATCTGGCGGGCCCTCGTACCAGATCGACCACGTGCCGTCGTCGCGACGGCGTGCGAGCAGCTCGTTCGCGAGCCTCCGATCGGTCGCCGCGTCCCGTAGGCCGAGGAAGTGGAGCCAGAAGAAGTGCTGGGCGATCATGGTCGCGTTGGACTCGAGTTCGCCGACCCACCAACCGTCCGGGTGCTGGAGCTGGAACAGGCGCTCAGTCGCCGCCTCCACGGAGCGGTCGAGGTCGCTCAGTTGCGTCGCGACGGAAGTCACGCCGGTACTCTAGTTTTCCGATCGGACAACATAGCTAGTGCCGCCCGCTCGCCGCTACGGACGGCGCCCTCCATCGTCGCCGGCCAGCCCGTCGCCGTCCACGCGCCGGCGCGCACCACGCCGGGTCTCGCCGTCTCGGCGCCCGGCCGGGCGCGGGCCGTGCCCGGCCTGGGTGCGAACGTGGCCCGCGGTTCGCGGCTCACCCTCGACCAAAGCAACTCCGCGGCGCCCAGCCGCTCGGTCAGTGCGCGCCGCATCGTCTCGACGAGCTCACGCCCCCGCAGCTCCAGCAGGTCAGGCACGCCGCTGGAAACGACCGTGAGGTACTGACCTTTCCCCGGGGGATGCCCCGTCAGCCTGCCGCGGTCGAAGACCCAGTGTGCGGGGCTCCGCAGGAGGGCGGCGAGCGGATGCTCGAGGAGCAGCCGGTCGAACAGGAGGTGCACCGAGACGATGGGCGAGTCCTCGAGGAGCGGCGGCGCCTCGCCGAGCAGCTGCGCCGCCTCCGTGGGCGGAAGAGCGACGACGAAGCCCTCGCCCGTCACGCGCTCGCCATCTGCCAGGACGGCGGCTCCGGGCTCGAGCTCCACTACCCGGGCTTCGACCCGGACCTCTGCGCCGGCTTCCGCGAGCGCACGGCCGGCCGCGTCTCCGTGCATCTCGCCGAGCGGCTCGCCCGGCAGCAGCAGGTCGGAGGCGCCCCCGCCGGCGAGAAGGGCCGTCTTGACGGTGAAGATGCCATACGCGGCGCCCGCCTCCTCGGCCGGCAGGTTGAGGGCCGGCCGGATGAAGACGTCCCAAAAGTCGTCGATCTCCCGCGACCGCTGGCCGAGCGCGCGTAGGAGATCGCCGAACGATCGGCCCTCGTTGCGCTCCTCGCTCTCACGCGCAAGCGCCCGCGCGACGCGGGCCACGCGCAAGCGGCCACCCACGGAGAGGTGTCGGTAGCGGAGAAGCCCGAGCGGTCCGGGTCGCACGACCTCCACGCGGCCCCGCTCGTCGATCACCGGCAGGGCGAGCGGCTGTCGACGGATTGCGTCGGCCTTCCCGATCCGCTCGAGGAAGCAGAGGTAGCGCTCGAAGCACCCGAGCGCGACGTGCTGGCCGTTGTCCGGCGGAGGCGAAGGGTCTCCCTCGCGCTGGGGCAGGGTCTGGACAGCGCCCCCGAGGGTCGGACGCGCTTCCAGCAGCGCCACCTCGCGCCCGGCATCGGCGAGCTCGAGCGCCGCGGAGAGCCCCGCCAGACCCCCACCGACGACGACGACTCTCATCGCAGGAGCCCCGCCCCGACGATCCTGAGCTTCGTCAGCGGCGAGAGCCGCGGGGCGCCGCCGAAGACGTCGAAGCCGGCCGCCTCGATCTGCTCGAGCGTCGCGCGGTAGAGGCCCGCGAACGTCGCCACGCAGGCGGCGCTCCTGCCATCGAGGTAGCCGAGGAGGGACAGCCCCTCGGACAGGTACGCACGGGCTCTCGCGGCCTGGTAGGCCATCAGCGCCTGCCAGGCGCTCGAGCAGCGGCCGGCGGCGATGTCCGCCTCGGAGACCCCGAACGAGGCCAGCTCGTCCTGCGGTAGATACACGCGCCCGAGCTGCCAGTCCTCGGCGACGTCGCGCATGATGTTGATCAGCTGGAGCGCGGTCCCGAGCGACTCCGCGCGCTGCGGCTGGTCGACGCCGTAGACCGCCGTGCAGGCGATTCCGACCGCGCCGGCGACCAGGCGGCAGTAGCTCGCCAGCTCGCCGAAGTTGCCGTAACGCTCCTGCTCGAGATCCTGCAGACCTCCGCGGATGAGGTCGTGAAGCGCCCTCTCCGGGATCGGGTAGCGGCTCCGCGCGTCGGCGAGAGCCACCCACATCGCGTCGCCGTTCCGGTTCTTCCCGTCGAGCGCGTCGTGGAGGCCCTCCAGTCGCGCCCGCTTGTCCCCCACCGGAAGCCCGCCGTCGGCGATGTCGTCGACGAGGCGTGCGAACGCATAGATCGCGGCGATCGCCTGTCGCTTTGGGCGCGGGAGAACCATGATCCCGTAGGCGAAGTTCCTCGCCCGGCGGCGGGTGAGCCGCTCGACCTCCGCATAGGCTTCGCGCACGGTCACAGCAGCGACGCTACAGCCGCGCGCGCGAGCCGGGCCCGCGAGGGTCGTGGTCGCCGGGTGAAGACGTCCCAGTCAGCGAACTCGAGCGCCTCCAGAGCCGCAAGCCCCCCCAGTGCGAAGAGCCCGACGCCACGGCCGACGCGGCCGCCGAGCCGCGCCCGAAGCGTCCGTCCGGCGGCGAGGAGCGCGCGAACGCGCTCGGCCTCGAAGCCCAGCAGCTCACGGAGCGGCTCATTCGCGCTCGCGAGCTCCGTGACGCCGAAGCTCCGCCGGTCCTCCGCGGGCAGGTAGATCCGTCCGAGGGCCAGGTCGCGGGGGACGTCCTGAAGGAAGTTGACGAGCTGGAGCCCAGTGCACACGTCGTCGGAGGCAGCGACGAGCTCCGCATCCCCCGTCCGATACAGGAGGCCGAGCACCAGACGCCCAACCGGATCCGCGGAGAGGGTGCAGTAGCCCTTCAACTCGGCCCAGGTCTCGTACTCGAAGACCCGCTGGTCCTGCCGGTTACACTCGATCAGGCGCCAGAACGGCTCACGCGGAAGCCCGAACTCGCGGATCGTCGGCCGGAGCGCGCGCAGCACTTGCCACTGCGGCTCGCCGGAGTAGCAGGCGTCGAGCTCGGCCTCGAGCTCGTCGAGCGCCTGGAGGCGATCCCCCTCGACCTCGTCGCCGAGGACGTCGGCGAGGCGGCAGTACCCGTAGATCGCACGCAGGTGAGGCCGCAGCCTGCGCGGGAACAGGAGCGAAGCGACGGGAAAGTTCTCGGTTCGGGCCCGGGCGGCAATCGAGGCGACGTCGCGCACGCAAGAACGATTGCCGGAGACATCGGCCGCGTCAACGGCCTTCCTGCAATCAGGCACACACGCTTCTGGAGCGACTGCGCGCGGCGGGCGGAGCCGGGCTCAGCCCGGCGGGGAGCCCAAGCAGACAGATAGGCAACCGGTGGACTGTTACGGCCGTGACCGGCCCCGCCAGCGCCGGGACGCGAGAATCGGTCGGAAGGAGGGGGCTCGTGAGGGAACCAGGGGTTCCCCTACGCTACCGAGCCCCGGAACCGGAGAGCAGCGCGGCGAAGGTCTTGGCGCAGATGCCGAGATCGACGGAAAGGCTGCGGTGACGCAGGTACCAGAGGTCGTACGAGAGCTTCTCGACGGTGGACTCGGCGTCAGATGTGT
>JBBQDZ010000119.1:0-7418 GCA_038320185.1 Gaiellales bacterium | reverse complement strand
CCGAGGGCCGTCTCCTCGCGCGCCTGGATGATCGGGAAGCCGCAGCACTTGATCTTCGCCGGGTAATCGACCGGCTCGCCCCCACACGCTTGGATGATCGCCTCCAGCGACCAGGGACGATCCGGATCCTCGAACCCGAGGAGCTTCGAGGGCCGCAGGATCTGACAGCCATAGAAGGGTGCCACCCGCAACCCTTTCAGGCCCTTGTGCGCAGCCTGCTTCAGGAGCTCGTAGCCCTCACCCTCGGCGATCAGCCAGAGCAGATGCTTGACCTCGATGCCACCTCCGTACCGCGGAACGCCCACCCGCTCGAGGTTGTCGTTGACACGAGCGCGAAGCGCATCGTCGCCCTGGAGCTGGAAATTGGCCTGCCGCAGGTTGAGCGTGCAGACGTTGCAGATCGTCATCAGCGTGTCCGCGCCGGTGGCTTCACCGTAGGCCAGGATCCGCGCGTTCAGGTGCAGGTAGTAGTCGGGCTCGGCCTCGTGGATGTCCCCGGCGCCACAACAGGTGACCGACTCGAGCTCGTCGAGCTCCAGCCCGACCTTGGGCGCCAGCGCCTTCGTCGAAGAGTCGAGCTCTTTCGCGGAGAGGGCCGCGAGACAGCCTTTGTAGTACGCGACCTTGCGCAAGCCCGCTCCGTTTCCCGACATGGTCATCCCTCTGCGTGGGGCGGCTCGACGCCCGGCAGGACTTCCGGATCGTTGACTTTCACGCCACCCGCCTCGGTGAACTCGATCCGCCCGAGCGCACGCTCGCCCTGGACGATACCGAGAGCGCCGTCGCGGCCCTGCTGCTTGACGAGATCGTAGAGCGCTCGCGACTCCTTCACGTCGTCCGCCACGTGCGGCGGAAACGGCGGTGGCACCTTGCCCTTCCGCGCAAGGCTCATCGCGAACTTCATCTGCTTGATCGAGGAGACGACGCCCTGGGTCTTCGGGACGAGCTCGGTCTCGCGCAGCCAGCCGGTCGTCTTCGCCGAGGTCACGAACCACTTCGCGTGCTTCGCCCCCATGTCGTGCGTGATCCCGGCCTTGATCGACTCGGCACCGAGCTTCGCGATCGCGTCGCGCGGGTCGACGCCCTTCGGGCAGCGCTCCTGGCAGAAGTAGCAGCGCGTGCAGTCCCAGATGCCGTGCTCGGAGTTGTAGTCGTTCAGCCGCTCGATGGTCGCGCCGTCGCGCGCGTCGCCGACGAAGCGCATGCCCTTCGCGAGCGCGGCCGGCCCGAGAAACTCCGGGTCGGACTCCATCGAGTTGCACTCCGAGACGCAGCAGCCGCAGTTGATGCAGAGCGCCTCCTTGTGGATGACGTTCATCTCCTCCTGCGAGACCTGGCGCTCCTTGACGGGCGGCTCCTCGTAGCCCGGTTGGAGCCACGGCTTCATCGCCCGCATCTTCGACCAGAAGGGGGCCATGTCGACCACGAGGTCCTTCAGGATCGGCAGGTTTCCCATCGCAGAGATGACGGGGATGTGCCCCGCCTCGACGATCGGCTTCATGCGCTCCTTGCAGGCGAGCACTGCCCGCCCGTCCATGCGCATCCCGCAGGAGCCGCAGATCATCATCCGGCAGCTCTTGCGGTAGGAGAGCGTGCCGTCCTGGCGATCCTTGACGATGTCGAGGACGTCGAGCAGGCAAGCCCAGTCCGGCGCCTCGATCTCGTACTCCTTCAGCGCGCGCTCGCCGGTCTCGGCGTCCACGCGCCAGATCTTCAGACGCACGTCCATCGTCGGGCCCTGCCAGGTCTCGATCGCCGCTTCGGTCATCGCACCTCCTAGTACTTCCGTTCCATCGGCTGCCACTTCGTCGCCGTCACCGGCTTCCAGTCGAGCTGCGGCTGACCCTCCGCCCAGGTCGTGATCGTGTGGCGCATGTAGTTCTCGTCGTCGCGATCGGGGTAGTCGTACGGACGGGCGTGGGCGCCGCGGCTCTCCTTGCGGGCCAGGCCGGAGACGACCATGCAGTCCGCGAGCTCGAGCAGGAAGCCGAGCTCGAGCGCCTGCGTCAGGTCGCTGTTGAAGACCGCCCCCTTGTCCTCGACGACCACCTGCTCGAAGCGCTCGCGCAGTCGCTCGACGATGCGGGCCTGCTCCTGCATCTGCTCCTCGCGGCGGAAGACGCCGAAGTTCTCGTGCATCGTGCGGGCGAGCTCGTCTCGAATGGACCAGGGCCGCTCCCCCTCGGTGCGGTCGAGCAGCGCCCGCAGCTCGCGCTCCGCGTCGGCCTCCACCGAAGGCGGCACTTCCACCGTCGTGTGCGAGAGCGCCCACTCGGCGGCGTGGGCGCCGGAGCGTTTGCCGAAGGTGATCGTCTCCATGAGCGCGTTGCCGCCCAGGCGGTTGGCGCCGTGGACGGAGACGCACGCGCACTCGCCGGCGGCGTAGAGGCCGGTCAGGAGCGTGCGGCCCCAGACGTCGGTGTCGACGCCGCCCATGTGGTAGTGGGAACCCGGGCGGACCGGAATCGGCTCGTGGATCGGATCGACACCGGCGAAGACCATCGAGAGCTCTCGCGTGCCGTGCAGCCGCTCGACAATCTTGTCGGCGCCGAGGTGGCGCAGATCGAGCAGGACATTGCCGTCGACGCCCCGACCCTCGTCGATCTCGGTCTGCTCGGCCCGGGAGATGACGTCGCGCGAGGCGAGCTCCATCGCGTTCGGCGCGTAGCGCTCGAGGAACCGCTCGCCCTCGGAGTTGAGGAGGTACGCGCCCTCGCCGCGACAGCCCTCCGTGATCAGCACGCCGGTCGGGGAGAGCGTCGTCGGATGGAACTGCATCATCTCCATGTCCTTCAGCGGGACCCCGGCGCGAAGCGCCATCGTCATGCCGTCGCCGGTGCAGGCGTACGCGTTCGTCGTCCCCTGGTAGAGACGGCCGGCACCGCCGGTCGCGAGGATGACCGTCTTGGCGCCGATCGACTTGAGGCCGCCGTTCAGGAGATCCCAGGCGACGACGCCCTGGCAGCGGTCGTCGTTCAGGACGAGCTTCCAGGCGAAGAACTCCTCGTAGACCGCGATGTCCCGCTTCATCATCTGCTCGTAGAGCACCTGGATCAGCACATGACCGGTGATGTCCGCGGCGTAGGCCGTGCGCGGCTCGCCGGCGGCGCCGAAGGGGCGCTGCGCGATGCGGCCGTCCTCGGTGCGCGAGAAGACGGCGCCCCAGTGCTCGAGCTGGTAGACGTCGCCGGGGGCCTCGTTGCAGAGGATCTCGATCGCGTCCTGATCGCCGAGGTAGTCGGAGCCCTTGACGGTGTCGAAGGCGTGGTTCTCCGGGTTGTCCTCGGAGGCGTTGCCGAGCGCCGCGTTGATGCCGCCCTCAGCTGCTCCGGAATGGCTCCGAACGGGATGGATCTTGGAGATGACGGCGACGTCGGCGCCTGCGTCGAACGCCTCGATGGCGGCGCGCATACCCGCGCAGCCGGCCCCCACGACCAGCACGTCGTGCTTCGCCTCCACGGCTTCGGACGCTATCGGATCGAGGTTGGGCTGGGCGTCGTTGCAGGCACTACTGGCAAGCAGGACAGGCAGCCCTGCGGCCGGTTGGCTCGCCGCTGCGACGGGCGTCAGACGCGCGGGCCGGCTGCGGTCACCGCGGGGCCTGCATCCGCGGCGAAGCGCTTCGCGAAGTTGTCGCGGAACATCGCGGCAAGCTCGCGGCCCTTCCGATCGTACGCTTCCCCGTCGCGCCAGGTCGACCGGGGGTCCAGCAGCTTCGTCTCCACGCCCGGGACCTCCACCGGGACATCGAACCCGAAGAGTGGGTCGACACGGTAGTCAACGTCTGCGAGATCGCCGGACAGGGCTGCGTGCAGGAGCGCGCGCGTGGCCTGGATGGGCATCCGGCGCCCCTCCCCGAAGGCACCCCCGGTCCAGCCGGTGTTGACGAGCCAGGCAGCCGAGCCGTGCGCGTCGAGCTTCTCGCCGAGCATGCGCGCGTACACGAGCGGCGGCTGCGGCAGGAACGGGGCGCCGAAGCAGGTCGAGAAGGTCGGCTGCGGCTCGGTGACGCCGATCTCGGTGCCGGCGAGCTTCGCGGTGAAGCCGGAGAGGAAGTAGAAGAGCGCCTGGTCGCGGTCGAGCCGCGCGATCGGGGGCAGGATCCCGAACGCGTCGGCCGTCAGCATCACGAGCGAGCGAGGGTGCCCTGCGCGCTTCGTCGCGAGGGCGTTCCCGATCTGCTCGAGCTTGTAGGCGGCGCGCGTGTTCTCGGTCTTGGAGTCGTCGTCGAGGTCGACGACCCCGCGCTCGTCGATGGCGACGTTCTCGAGAATCGTCCCGAAGCTCCTCGTCGTCTCGTAGATCTCGGGCTCCGCCTCGGGCGAGAGGCGGATCACCTTCGCGTAGCAGCCGCCCTCGATGTTGAAGATCCCGGAATCGCCCCACCCGTGCTCGTCGTCGCCGATCAGGTGGCGCGAGGGGTCGGCGGAGAGCGTCGTCTTCCCGGTTCCGGAGAGCCCGAAGAAGACGGCGACGTCGCCCTCGTCGCCCACGTTGGCAGAACAGTGCATCGGGAGCACGCCCTCGAGCGGGAGACGGTCGTTCATCACCGTGAAGATCGATTTCTTGATCTCTCCCGCGTAGAAGGTGCCGCCGATCAGGACTTCGGAGCGCGTCGGATGGAGCACGACGAAGGTGCTACTGCGCGTCCCGTCCGTGCCGGGGTCGGCCTCGAGCCCCGGCGCATGGAGGACGAGCGCTTGCGGCGAGAAGTCGCCGAGCTCGTCCTGCGCGGGCTCGATGAAGAGCGTCTTCGCGAAGAGAGCATGGTAGGGATGATCGGTGACGACGCGGACGCAGATCCGGTGCGCCGAGTCGGCGCCCGCGAACGCGTCGACGACGTAGAGATCGGCGCTGTCGAGGTGCTGCACGACCTTCTCGCGCAGCCGTTCAAAGCTCTCCTCGGAGAGCTCGTGGTTGACCTCCCCCCACCAGATCCGGTCCTGCGAACCCGGCTCGGCGACGACGAACTTATCCTTCGGCGAGCGGCCTGTGAAACGCCCTGTGTCGACCGCGAGGGAACCGCCCTCGGCGAGGCGCCCGTCCCCGCGCGCGAGCGCGTGGGTGTAGAGCAGCGAGGTCGTCGGGTTCCAGTGGATCTGCCCGGAGGCCTCGATGCCGTGGTGAGAGAGGTCGACGCGGCTGCGGTTGTCGGTGACGATCGCCATGAATCGCGGTTCGCTTTCCCGCTGGGGACGCCGCTCAAGCACGTCCAGCTCGGCGCGTAATCGTACTGGCGCGCGTGCCGTCGCGTCCGCTTCGGGTGGGTCAGTCCCTCAGGGTTGGTCTCAGCGGGCGGGCTGATCGGCGCGCGGCACCGTGTGGGTGGCCGTGAGCGGAGGCTTGCGCTCGGTCGGTATCGCGTGGACGGCGGTGAACTCGCGGACGAGGCCCGGCGGCTCGAGGTGGGGCTTCGCGACGAGCGGCAGCGGCTCGGAGTCAGGCGGCACCGTCCACCCCGTCCGCCGGAACTCACCGCCGTTCTCGATCCACCCGAGAGAGAGGAGCGGGAGAACGACGATGCGCGTCCACACCGCGAGCGTCCAGGCCCCCCAGAAGAGCGCAGCGGGCTTCCAGTCGGCGCGTCCCACGAGTCCGGCGGCGCCGTAGCCCGGCTGCCCTGGCTTCAGCACCTTCAGGACGAGGAAAAGGAGCACGAACTCACCGCAGCCGAGGACGAAGGTAAGCCACGGCGGCTGCCACCGGATCACGTACTGGTAGACGAGGACGTCGAGGGCGACTCCCAGCAGGAGGTAGACGCCGATGGTCACGATCCAGCCCTCGTCGCGCGTGAGGAGCGAGAGGATCGCGGCCACGATCGCCGGCCCGAGCAGGATCGCGGTGCGCGTCTCGATCCGGCCGAGGACTGTCGGACACATCTAGCTCAGTTGCTCCGTGCGCCGCGTGTGTCGGATCACGCGGGCGGTCTCCCGGGCCAGGCCGAGCTGGAGCCGGAGGCGCGACGGAAAGGGCCGCTCGCGCAGGCGCTCGGCTCGCGCGCAGTCGGCGACGAAGCGGCGGGCGACGTACTTGAGCCCGGCGATCGTGTCTCCGTGGGGGATGACGCTGTTCGCGAGCAGCCCCATGAGGCAGAGCCGGGACTCTTCGAGGTCGAGGCCCGGCACGCCGCAGTTCGAGCGCAGCCGAAGGCGGCCGTCCTCCACGGGAAGCCCGTAGTGCTCGACCAGTCGCCTGACAAGGGGGACCGCTAGAGCAGACTTGACGAAGCCGGTCCCGGCGACGACGCCGGTGACGTCGAGCCATCCGGGCTCAGGGCCGTGGCGGCTGGACACGTGGACCCGCAGGCCGGCGCCTCCCGGCTCGATCTGGTCGATCTCGCCGATCAGCTGGTCGAAGCGCCCCTCGTCGATTCCCCGCCGAATCTTTGCGATCCAGCTGCGCCGCTTCGGTGAGGTGCCTTTGAGGATCTTCCCGAGGAATGCGACGCGCTGATCGAAGGTGAGGCCCTGGAAGACGTCGATGCCGTAGGCCTCGAAGAGGCACCGTGGCGTGTTGAGATCCTGCTCGTCGGGGGCGGGATTCCGCAGGAGCGAGATCACCTTGGCGCCTGCATCGAGCGCGTTGGCCCACTCGTTCACCGACGCGATCCCGGCGCCGATGACGACGTAGCGCCCTTCGGGCGCATAGGTCTTCGGCTCGTACGCCTGCACGACGCGGTCGGCGAGCTGCGGGTTCTCGCGCGCCTGAGCGAGCACGCGCGGGAAGGAAAGCGGCCCGTGCCCGAGCGCGAGCATCACGTGCCTGGCACGGCCGACGAAGTGGGCATCCTCGTCGTAGAGGACGAAGTGCGGCACCGGCGCAACCTCCCGCTGGAGCCAGCCGACGCGCGTCCCCACCCTTCGTGCCTCCCACCCGAGCCGTTGCTGCACCGTCGCCGCCTCGCCCAGGATGTCCGGGACGCCCGGGTTGTAGCGACGACCGATCGAGCGCACGAGCGGTCCGGGTCGGACCCGCGCCCAGGCGTCCAGCTGGGCGAAGGTCGGCCAGTCCGCGGGCAGGAAGTGCGACTCCGATTCTGACCGCAGGACGGTCTGGCCGAGGTTGTACGCGTACTGCTCGTAGGTCCCGAACGCACTCGCGCTCGGCCCGTAGATCGTCACCTGCTCGGGTTTGAAGCCGAGATAGACGGAAGTCGCGTACACGAGGAGCGAGCCGAATCCATCGCCGACGACGGCGATCGTCGAGTCCTGCGGCGGGACGGCTGCCACGACCGGGACGCTAACGGCTTGTCACGCCCGCGACCACGCGAACCGCGTGGCGCCGGTGCGGGCAGCCAGGGCACCGCCTCTCGCGCCGCGGCGCACGAACAGAGTCGGCGCGGGAGCCGCTCGCGCGATCGCGGCCCGCACCGGGCCCAGGCCTTCCTGCCGCCAGCGCTCGGAGAGCCCGACCACAAG
>JBBQDZ010000118.1:0-7489 GCA_038320185.1 Gaiellales bacterium | reverse complement strand
GCTCGGGTCGTAGGAGCCGGGCGAGTAGTTGACGCCGCCGAGTGCGGACGGATAGATCGTCACCGGCTTGCCCTTCTTCAGCCGCGGGTGCTCGACCCGGTCGACGACCTTGACCCGCTCGTAGATGGGCTGACCGGTCTTCGCGTCGTAGGCGAACCAGACGCCTTCCTTCGTTGCGACCGAGACGACGCGCCGCGTCTTGCCCTTCACCTTGGCGTCGTAGATCAGCGGAGACTGCGCCGTGTCGTAGTCCCACTCGTCCTTCGTCAACTGCTGCCGCCACCAGCGCTCCTTGCCCGTCTTCAGGTCGACGGCGATCAAGGCATCGACCTTGGGGTTCGTGCCCGGTCGCAGCGAGGCGAAGAAGTCGGGCGAGGGGTTCGACGAGCTGAAGTAGACGGTGTCGGTCTGTGTGTCGATACCCGGGCTCATCCAGACGGCGCCACCCCCGTGGAAGCGTCCGAACCGGCGCCAGTCCTGCCCCTCCGGCGGGACGTTCCAGTGCGGCGCAGACCAGGCCGGCTTCAGGTCCGGCGTGTAGGCCATGAAGAACCCGCGGACGCCGTTGTCGGCGCCGGAGCTACCGATCAGCAGCCGGTTCTTGTAGAAGACCGGCGCCATCGTCTCGTAGTAGCCGAACTCGGGCCTGGCCTGCTTGATCGACTTGTAGATGTAGACCTGCTTGACGAGCTTGCCCGTCTTCGCGTTGATCGAGATGATTCGCATGTCGAGCGTCAGCAGGTAAAGCTTGCCCGCTCCGTAGGCGACGCCGCGGTTCGTGTTCAGGCCGAAGTTCTTGAACGGCCCGATCGCCGAGGGCTTGAAGTGCCACTTGACCTTGCCCGTGACGCCGTTGATCGCGAACACGTGGTCGAAGGGCGTCGTCACGTACAGCGTCCCGTTGACCGCGAGGGGGTAGGACTCCTCACCGAACGGGATCGTCGGATCGATCTTGTGCATGTCGACCGTGAAGATCCGGCCGAGCTGGCCGATGTTGGACGGCGTGATCTGCGTGAACGGGACGTTCCGCGTCTGGTCGAAGCTGTACCCGAACGTCGTCCAGTTCCCTGAGCCGCTGGCGGCGTGGCCACCGCGGCTCGCGGAGACCGTACCGGCGCCGGCTGCGACCACGAGCCCCGCGGCGACCAGCGTGTACATCCGCCGGCGGAGACGAGGGACGGTGGATCTCATCTGACCTCCCTTGAATCGATTGCCTGGCTCCAAGGACGGCGCGAACCGCGTCGCAACCGCTTCCGCCGGGACCTTACTGCGTCTCGACCGAAGTCGCTGGAGAAAATCTCCCGGAGCGCGAGCAGCAGGGCGAGCGCAGCGGCCGCCGCCGCCGCGAACGGCGCGAGCGCCGTTCCGGCCGGCTCGAACCCTCGTTTGGCGGATCGGCCGGGACCGAGCAGCGCCCGGGCGGCCGCGGCCGCCCGGGTGAGTGAGTGCTCGCCGAAGACGCGCCCGCCGACCGCGTCTGCCAGCCGGCGCATCGTCTCCGGGGCCTGAGGGTCGGGCCTGTAGCCCTGCTCGAGCCTGCGGCCGTCGTAGATCCCCTCGTTCACGTTGCCGATCCGGACAAAGACGGCCTTGATACCCGCCCTTGCACGGAAGGCGCGCCTGAGGCCGGCCACCGGGAATGGCCGGCTCTGGCCGTCCGTGAGCACGATCACGAGTCGGTTCTTCACGCCGTGATCGAAGTAGTTCCCCGCCAGGAGCGCGGTCAGCGGCTGGTAGGTCGTCGCGACGACGTTCTGGTCCTCGGGCGGCGGCTGGTCGACCTCGATCGAGCGCTCGAGGGTGGCACCGAAGGCCTCGGGATCGCTCGTCGGGAACAGGTGCGGGAGCAGCCGGTCGGTCAGCGAGGCGAGCCCGCTCGGGACGTCGCCGAGAGAGTCGCGGATGCGGCGGGCGGCCTCGATCGCACGCGTGATCCGCGTCCGGGTGCCAGGGCCGGCCGAGGCGAGCATGGAGCGGGACGTGTCGACGACGAAGTACGCCTGCGTACCGGCGCGGACGAAGCGTACGTGGCGCGTGCGCAGAACCGGCTGGGCGGAGGCAAACGCGAGCAGAGCCGCCGTCAGCGCGAGCACGAGCGGCGTCCAAGGTCGCGATCCGGTCGGCACGGGTAGGCCGAGGGCGCGCGCGGCGGCGCGGGCGCGCCGCCGGCCCTGGGCGTGGGCGGCGAGCGCGACGAGCCCGGCGAGTCCGACGAGCGCGCCGAGTGGGCTCGCGAAGACGAGCTGCGCCGCGACCGGCATCAGGCCCCTAGTGCTCCGTTCCAGAAGTCACGCGCGCCCTGGCGGCTGCAAGGCGGCGCCGGATCTGCGTCCTCAGTCGCCCCGATATGTCTGCATATCGAGGCTCCCTGCGTCCTTGCCCGGCTTGCTTTTCGCTCGCCAGGATCATCACGCGACTTCTGAAACGGAGCACTAGCCCCTCAGTACCCGCCGCCGGGTCTGGAGAAGCCGGCGCCGTTTGCCCCCGTGCCGACCCCGCCTCCGGATGCCGCCGCGCCGCCGGACCCCTTCTTCGGCCCGAGGAGGCGCAGCAGCAGCTCGAGGTCGTAGCGGCCCTCTGCCGCGCGCGGGTCGGCCCGGATCGCGGTCCGGAACTCGACGAGGCTCTTGCCGATGTGGAGGAGCTCGTTCTCCTTGTCGTAGAGCGAGTCTTCGAAGTCGAGCACGCCGAGCATCGTTGCCGCCCGCGCCTTACGCACCGGATCGGCGTCTCGCAGCTCCACGGCGGCGAGATCGCTCTCGGCCTCCGCCGTCGCCAGGAGCTCGTCGGCTCCCTTGCTGGCCCCCTCGGCGAGCGGCCTGCTGAGCCTGAAGAGCTCGACTGCCTGGCGGAACCGGATGTCGTCCCCGACGCCGAGCAGCGAGCGCGCCGCCCGCGCCTGCAGCGAGTGGGAGACCTGCCATGCGGGAGCCTCGAAGCTCCTCGCCGTCAGCCGTGCGTCGCCGCCTCGCGCAACAGCCGGCCAGTTCCAGAGCTCGGTCTCGAGCAGGCTGAGCGATGCCGCCGCGGCGGCCAGGAGCGCCGCCGCCAGGACGAGGATGACCCGGCGCCGGCTCATCCCGAAGTCGCCTCGGCTGCCGGAAGGGGTAGCCGTGCTGACCACGCCTCGTGGAGCGCAAGCGCGACGAGCAGCAGGCCGGCGGCGACGATCAGCCCGAGCGGAGCGCCGGTCGCGAGCGCTCGTATTCGCGGCGGTCGCGCCAGCGGAGGCTCCGGTGCCTGCTCGACACTCCCGAGCCCGTGTCCGAGGGCGTGCTGGAACACCGCGAGGTCGCCGGGCGAGGGCGACAGCCCGACCACCCGGAGCGGGATCCGGTCGCGGACGTAGCCGCCCAGGAGGCTCTCGAGGACCGGGATGTCTCGGTAGTCGTCGGCGAGGTCGCTGATCAGCACGACGTAGGGCCGCACTACGTGCTGGGCGCGGATGACCTGCCGGGCGAGCAGGAGCCCCGTCGAGATCCGCGTCCCGCCCGTGAAGGCATCGGTCCAGGGATTGGAGGGGAAGGGACGGTCCGCGACCGTATAGCTCGGATAGCCCGGGATCGGCTTCGCGTCCTTGAGGGGGGTGAAATAGCGCAGGAGCGGCGTCAGCTCGTTGGCCCGCGTGCCGGGCGGAAACGCCTGGTAGGCGACGTCCGAATAGAGGATGAGCCCGAAGTGATCGCGCGTGGAGGCGAGTTTCGCGAGCGTGTCCGCGATCTGGCGGAACGTGGTCGGATCGATGCTCGAGGAGACGTCGAGGAGGACGATGCCGCTGGCTCGAGCGGGGATAAAGCTGCGCCGGACGTCGCGCCGACCGAGCGCGAGCAGGACAGACGAGGCGGCAAGCGCGACCACCGCCGCACCGATCGCGAAGCGGACGAGCGCCGTCCGGCGCCCCTCGGCCCTCGCCCAGTGGAACCACGCGAGCGGCACCGCTCTCATGCGGAGTCTCCGCCTCTCCGCTCGACGCGGTCCGCGAGCGTCTCCAGTGCCGCCGGCGCAGGGCGATCCGGCGACCAGGCGAGCTGCGCCGCCTCGTCCGGAAGCCCTCCCGCGACCTGCCCACGCAGGACGCGTGCCAGCCTGTCGAGGGCGAGCCGCCGCTCGCGCGGAGGCCCGGCCGCGGCGGCGTGACGGACGATCGCGAGCGCGCGCTCGAGCGGCCCTAGCCTCGAGACCCGCCGCGCGGCAGGCGCGCCTCTGCGTCGCACCGCGAGAGCGAGGCACGCCAGGGCTCCGAAGGCGCAGAGGGCGGCTCCGCCGAGGACGAGCCATTTCGCCCGACCCGGGGAGACGCCGTAGCCGAACGCGGGCAGCGGGCGCAGCCGGATCCGGAAGCGGGGTTTGAGCCGGTCAGCCGGCGTCAGCAGCGATCGCACGTGCAGGGTGGGCCAGACCGCCGCGGCAGATCGCGCCTGACCGGCGGCTCGATAGGTAACGGCGCTCGGCGCAAAGCGGAAGGCGCGCGTCGCGCCTTCGCTCCGAGGAAGGCACGAGGGCCTGAGGCAGCGAAGCGGCACTTCGAGGCGAAGGCGTCCCGAGCCGGCGCTGCTGCGACGCACGGGGCCGTCGGGGAGGTAAGGGCGAAAGCGTCCGCGCAGAGCCACCGAATCGGGGTCGACGCGGGCGGGATCGAGACGAACGTCGACGATTGCGCGAACGGCTTCGCCGAACCCTGCGGCTGCCGGCGAGAGTCGTGCCTGCACGCTCAGCGGCGAGCCGGCCGCCCCCGCGCGGGCCGTGACGGCGAGCGCGGCGAGCGCGGCGAGCAAGACTGCCGCGGCCCTCACCACGCGCGACCCTGAACCGCCTGGCGTGCCGCCGCCCAGACGAGGAATGTCGCCAGCACCTCCTCCTGGCTGCTCGACGAGACGAGCACCGGATCGAGCGGCAGCCGCTCGAATATCGCGAGCAGGGTGCGGAGCGCCTGCTCGTTCTCGGCGGCTCGCGCGCGTGTACGGGAGCGCGACATCCGGATCCGAGCGACTTCGCCGCTCGCAGGGTCGACGAGGGGGACGAGCACTCCGGCAACATCCGGGAAGCTCTGCTCCCACACGGGATCGCGCACGATCACCGGAACGATCTCCCAGCCTCGCTCGAGCGCCGTGACCCAGATCGACTCGGGCGGGCTCGCGAAGAAGTCGGAGATGACGAAGACGAACGTCCCGCCGGGCAGGTCGCGGCGGATGCGCGTCACGTACTCGAGGGCGAGCGAGAGGTTGTTCTCCGGGGCATGGAAGTCCCCCCGGCCGAGCGGCCCATCCTCGGTACGCCAGAGATCGGCACGGCCGCGCGGAGGGCTCCAGAACGGGGCCGGCCGGCCGTCGGAGTCCCTCTCCGCGTAGTCGAGGTAGCCGGCGAGGCCACGGGCGGCAAACGCGCTCTCGGCGATCAGCGTTGCGGCGGTGTGCAGGGCCGCAGGTTTCGAGAGCCACGGGAGCGGTGGTGGATAGAGGGCCATCGCCGGTCGCCGGTCGCAGATGACGAGGACGCGCGGTGCTTCCTCGGCGAAGCGCTCCCAGACGACAAACTCGTCGGTGCCACGCGCGGACGAGAGTCGAGCGGAGGCGTGCCAGTCGATGTGGTCGACGTCGTCGCCCGGCACGTAGGGTCTCGACCCCGCAACGTCGGAGCCGCTGCCGCGGCGTGCGCTGGCCAGAGAGCCGAACGGGAGACCGGTCACCCGCCGCCGCGTCACGAGCTGGAACGTGGGCGCCCCCCGCGTTCCCGCAGCGACGGTCACCTCAGGTGGGGGGCGGGAGGCGGGGCCTCCGGATCCCACGCCGGTTCCGGTCGCGGCGCAGCGCCGAGGCACAGCGCGCGGAACCGCTCCATCGCCTCCGCCGGCCGGAGCCGGCGCAGCTCCACGAGGAAGGTCGGCGTGAAGATGATCCGGTGACCGACCACCGGCAGGAGAAGCTCCTCGACGTCTTCGGGCACGACGTAGGAGCGATCGTGGAGGAGCGCCCAGGCGCGGGTGGCGCGCTCGAGGGCAAGCGACCCGCGCACGGACGCCCCGATCGCGACGCCGTCGAGCTCGCGCGTGGCTCGAACGAGATCGACGATCCACTCTTCGAGTATCGGGTCGATGACGACGTCCTCGACTGCCTCCTGAAGGAGCCGGATCTCCTCGAGGCTCACCACGGGCCTCAAATGGCGCAGCGGGTGCCCGTGCCTCTGCTCGCGGAGGATGCGTCGCTCCTCCTCTTTCGGCGGATAGCCGAGAGCGGTCTTCAGGAAGAAGCGGTCGAGCTGCGCCTCCGGAAGGGGGAAGGTTCCCTCCTGCTCGATCGGGTTCTCCGTCGCGATCAGCAGGAACGGGTCGGGGAGGGGCCTCGTCTCGCCGTCAACCGTTACCTGCTGCTCGGCCATCGCTTCGAGCAGGGCAGATTGTGTCTTTGGCATCGCGCGGTTGATCTCGTCCACGAGCAGGACGTTGGCGAAGATCGGGCCGGGGCGGAACTCGAAATCCCTGGTGCGTTGGTCGAAGACCGAGAGGCCTGTCGCGTCGCTCGGCTGCAGGTCGGGCGTGCACTGGATGCGCGAAGAGACCGCGCCGGAAATCGACTGCGCGATCGCGCGGGCAAGCACCGTCTTCGCGGTTCCGGGAACGTCCTCGAAGAGGACATGGCCGCGGCAGGCGAGCGCGGTGAGGACGAGCAGGACCTCCTCGCGCTTCCCATGGACGACTTCCTCGATGTTCGCGAGCAGGCGGGAGGCGATCGCGCCGGTGTCCTGTGCGCCGGCGGGCTCGCGGAGCTGCGGCTGCTCCATCTCTCGCATCCTACTTTGGCCCTGCAAGGCACCCGAGGGCGCCGAGGACTACGGGGCGGCCTCGGGCGCGGCGGCGCGGCGGGAACGCGCACGCGGCTGCGTCGTGTGCGAGGTCTGCAGCAGCACGGCGAGGAGGACGACTGCGCCACCGACAAGCGCCGTCCGTGCGGGTCGCTCCGAGAGCGAGATCCAGACCCAGAGCGGGCCGAGGATGACCTCCAGGAGCGTGATCAGCGCAACCTCGGACGCCGGGATCAACCGAGCACCGATGGTCATGAACGCAAGACCGAGGCCCATCTGACCCACACCGAGCAGAAGGAGGAAGCCCAGGTCGTGCCCGCCCACCGTGGTGGGGTGGGCCAGCGGCGCCGATACGAGAACGACGAGGACCTGCGAGAGGCAGATCGCAGGTGCCATCGAGACCTCGCGGCGGTGCCGGGTGATCACGATTCCAATCGCGAAGGCGAGCGTCATCACGAGCGAGGCACCGACACCGAGCACGCCCCCGCTCCCCGGGCCGCCGACCATCAACGCGACCCCCAGAAGCGCGACCGCCATCGCCAGGCCTGTCCGACGAGTGATCGACTCGGCAATCGCGAGCCAGGCGATCAGAGCGGCGGCGATGGGCGCGACGGCCTGCATGAACAGGACGTTCGCCACCGTCGCGTGGTTGAGCGCGACGATGAAGGAGCCCGACGCGATCGCCGTGCAC
>JBBQDZ010000117.1:0-7510 GCA_038320185.1 Gaiellales bacterium | reverse complement strand
GTTACCACCAGGCTCGCCGAGAGCGGCCGCCGACCCCGCCGGCGAAGAAGCTGATCAGCCAGATCAGCGCGAGCACTGCCGCAACGATGAACAGCCAGTGAACGGTGAATCCAACGCCGAACGCAACAATCGCTAGCAGCGCGAGCAACACGAGAAGTAGCACGTTGAGGTTCACCTCCTTTCTGTTCCGCTGTGTGAAACGGCCGACCCGGGGCCGGGGATACGTGCCTCGGGTGTCGCTCGCGGTTACCGCCGCCGCGGCCGCGTCGGGACTGCGGAAAACCGATCTCAGCTCGCCCCGGGCAGCGCCGGCAGGCTCGTCGCGCCGCCGCCGTTTCCGTCCAGATCGTTTTGCTCCGCCTCGAGGAGGATCCGCACCGCCTCCCGCCCCGAGGCCTCGAGGCCCGCGCCGCGGTTGGCTCTGATCACGTTGCCTCGCACGCCGACCCTTCCGCGGCCGTCGGCCTGACCTCCCGCGAGGACGATGCCTGAGCGTTGCGGAGTCGAGCCGCCTCGACCGTTGCCGACGATCTGGTTGTCGAGGATCTCGATCCGGTCGGCGCGCAGGGGCAGCCCGGACGCCGTGCGCAGCGCCAGGAGGATTCCAGGCCCAGCGTTGTCGCGTATGCGGTCGTGTGCGATTCGTACGTCGAGGATCGGATCAAGGGGATCGTCCGGCTCGAGGTCGATGCCGGCTGCCGGGTTGCCGGCGAATCGGCCCGTCGAGGGGACGAGCCACGTGTCCGACGCACCCGCGACGAGCACGTCCTCCACATCGAGCCCGACGACGCTCGTCACGGACATGACGTTGCGCCGTCCGCCCGTCAGGCGCGAGTGGCGGATCGTCACGTCGCTCGCGAAGTCGTCGCCGTTCGCGCGGCCTCCGACGATCACGTCATCGATCGGCGAGCCCCCTACGCGCACATGCTGGACCGAGACGTGGTGGCCGAAGATGCCGATGCCGTAGCAGGCAACGCCGTTCGGGACGACGATGCGGAGTCCCTCGATCGTGATCCCACGCGGCGCCCGATCCCGGTTCGAGCTGCGGTTGACGTAGAGAACGGCGGAAGCGGCCACCGGGTCGCCGTCGCCGGAACGAAGCCGGACAGGCCCGGGACCGAGCGCGAGGAGGCAGGCGCCGTCCGAGAGAATCGAGGTCCCGTTGCGACTGACCCAGAGACCTCTCGTCCGGTAGCAGCGGCCGTCGGGACTTCGAGGGATGACGATCCGTTCGCCGCGGTCGAGCGCCGCCTGCAGCCTTTCGGTGTCGTCGCCACCGCGCGGCGGCGCGAGGACGATCTTCGTTCGAGGCCGGGGCGGTGAGTACGGTCGTTGCCGAAGGACCGGGGTGGGCGAGACCCGTCGATCGGGGCGCGCCGAGCTCCCGTAGCGCGCGGCCATGACGACCGACACCACGCCCAGCCCGAACACGAGCAAGGCCGCAGTGCGGACACCGAACTTCACGAAGCCGTTGTACCGGAACCCGAGGAGGCGCGGCGCTCAGCGACCGAGCAGAACGGCGAGCAGCCGCGCGAGCTCGAAGATGTCGAAGCCGCCCTTGGCTTCCTTTGCGAGGTCGAAGCCCTTTGCGGCGAGTCCGAGGACGAGGTCTTCCCGGCTCTGGTGCGACCTGCAGGCCGCGTAGTCGAGCGCGCGCATGACGTTTCGCTGCACCGTCCTGTCGGCCGTGTTGCCCGGGAGCACGTGCCTCGGCCGGCAAGGGTTGTGCAGCGCTCCCGATCCGTAGCTCCTCCCCCCGGCCAGGAGCTCCGAGGCAAGGAGTGCGCCAACGGCGAGCAGTGCCGCGGCCACGACGGCGACCCCGCGAATCCTCATGCGTGCTCGCGTCGCAACAGCAGCAGGGGGAGGAGCGCGAGCAGCCCGACGAGAGCAGACAGGAGGAAGGCGCGCCTGAAGCTGCGCGTGACCACTGCACGGATGGTCCCGTCGAGATCTCGGCGGAGGCGCTCGAGGCGCGGACGCTCGTCGCTTCCGCGCTCGGCGCTGCGGAACTGGCGCCGGAAGTCGGGCAGCGAGCCATGCGGCGTGTGCTGGATCTGGCGGGCGAGGTCGATCGCGAGCGGTAGCTTCGTCTCCAGGCGCAATGGGGCGTCGAGAACGACCGCGGTCCCCGATCGCTCGGCGCGGTCGGTGCCCGTCTTCAGGTCACGTGCGAGAACGGGCGTCAGGAGCACGAGGCCGATCAGGAGGCCCGCGTGGCGCGCGGCTACCGACCAGGTCGCGCTCGCCGCCGGCCTGCTGCTGGCCGAGAGAGCGGCGCGTGTCAACGACGGCACGGTCAGGCTGAGGCCCGCGCCGCACAGCAGGAGCGAGGCGACCACCCAGCCGAGCCGGCTCGACGGCACGAGCGCCATTCCAGCGAGGCCGCCGGCGAGCGTGATGCTTCCCGCCGCGACCGTCGCTACCCCCGTGCGACCGAGCGCCGCGCGTGCGGCGAGCGTCGCTGCGGGCATGGCGGTGACGACGGCAGCTGCCCCGAGGGGCGAGAGATTCCAGACGTCGACGAGGAGCACGACGACGAGGAAGAGAGCGCCGACGAGGGCTCCCGAGACTGCCGCGAGGGCGGTGTTCGCTCCCAGCCGCCGCAGCCGGCCGGCGCGGGCGGCTTCGGCGGCAACGGCGGGCAGCGGCCCCAGAGTTGCCCAGACGGCGAGGGCGGCGATGGGCGCCTGCGCCAGGAAGATGGCCCGCCAGTCGAAGGCCTGTGTGAGCGCGCCTCCCAATGCAGGGCCGAGCGCGGCGCCAATCGCCCCCGACAGTGCCCATAGCCGCTCTCCGCGCTGCGGCGTGGAGCCCAGGGAGCGGGCGAGGGGGAGCGATCCGGCAAGGAGCGCTGCGGCGCCGAGACCCTGCACCGATCGGAGCGCCACGAGCGTCGTGAGGCCATTCGAGAGCCCGCACGCGATCGAGGCGGCGACGAAGAGCACGATCCCGGAGCGGACGAGGAGCGCAGGGGAGAGGTGCCGCGCTCCGAGAGCGAGGCAGACTGCGGCGACGGCGACGACCAGGTTGTACGAGGAGATCACCCAGGAGACCCCTGTGACCGACGTGTGGAAAGCGCGCAGCAGGTCTGGCAACGCGAGGACGACGATCGACGAGTCCGCGAACGCGAGCGCAACCGCCGTGACGAGCACGGCAAGACGGATCCCTCGGGCGGCGCCGGCCACGCTCGTAGCGTGCCATGTAGGCGCGTCGAGGAGCTCGGCGCTCGGCCGCCGGGTCGCAGCCGGGCGAACGGAGGTCGGCCCTTACCGGGGCGGGAGCCTCTCCGGCTGAAGCAGGCGTGCGCTCTCCTCTCGGCTCGCCCGCCTCCCGTGCCGGCCACCGCTCGGCTGCTCTGTCCCCCTTAGCAGCCGTCCGAGAGCGCGGGCTGCCGCTGAGTACACTCCGGCGTCGTGGCGCAGGTCGAGCACTCCCCGCTCGAGCAGGGCGAGCTCGAGTGGGACACGCCGCTCTACCGCACGGCGCTCGCCCAGTTCCACCAGGCGATCCCCTACGCGGACGTGGACCCGATCGTCGCGCTGCGGCTCTCCTCCCCCGAGCGCGCGCTCCTCGTCAGTTTCCCGGTGCGGCTCGACACCGGTGAGGCGGTGATCTTCCCCGGATACCGCGTCCAGCACTCGACCGTCCTTGGTCCGACGAAGGGCGGCATCCGCTACGCGGCGGACGTCTCGCTCGGCGAGTGCGCTGCGCTCGCGATGTGGATGACCTGGAAGTGCGCGCTGCTGCGGCTGCCCTACGGCGGCGCCAAGGGTGGCGTCCGCTGCACGCCGCGCGACCTCAGTTCGGCCGAGCTCCAGCGGATCACACGGCGCTACACCTCCGAGCTCGTCGGCTTCATCGGCCCGCAGGAGGACATCCCGGCCCCCGACATGGCGACGAACGAGCAGACGATGGCCTGGATGATGGACACCTACTCCATGCAGGTGGGTCACGCAGTGCCCGAGATCGTCACTGGGAAGCCGATCGCGATCGGCGGCTCCGTCTTTCGCCACGAGGCGACGGGTGCAGGGGTCGTGATGGTGACCGAGCATGCGTGCGAGCGGCTCGGCCGCCGTCTCGCAGACCAGCGCTGCGTCGTCCAGGGATTCGGGAACGTCGGCGGCATCGCCGCGCGCGAGCTCGTCGAGAAGGGCGCGACCGTCACGGCGGTCTCCGACTTCTCGGGCGGGGTGGTCGCGGAGAAGGGGCTCGATCTCGAGCACGTCCGGGCGTGGGTCGAGTCGAATCGGACGCTCGACGGCTACCCCGAAGCCGATCACGTCACGAACGCCGAGCTGCTCGAGCTTCCCTGTGACGTCCTCGTCCTGGCCGCGCTCGAGGATCAGCTGACCGGAGAGAACGCGGGGCGCGTGCAGGCGTCGCTCGTCGCGGAGGGGGCGAATGGTCCGACGTCGATCGAGGCCGACGAGATCCTCGCCGATCGGGGCATCCGTGTCCTTCCGGACGTTCTCACGAACGCGGGCGGCGTCACCGTCTCCTACTTCGAGTGGGTGCAGGACCTCGGGCGCCTCTTCTGGGGCCGCGACGAGATCCGCTCGCGGCTTGCCGACAAGCTGGGCGGCGCGTTCGAACGGGTCTGGTCTCTGTCCGAATCGCGCGGGCTCTCGCTCCGCGGCGCCGCGCTCGTCGCCGGAATCCGCGAGGTCGCGGCGGCGCTGCAGGCGCGAGGCATCTACCCGTGACCGAGAGTCGCGCTCGCGACGCGATGGTCTCGGAGCCGGCGACGCTGCAGGCCTCGGCGACCGCGATGGACGCCGGTGTCCGTCTCGCGCACCCCGAGGTCCGGGCCGTGCTCGTCTGCCGAAACGGCGTCCTTCTGGGAGTCGTCACGCGCAAGACGCTCGTGCGCGAAGTCGTCGCGGCGGGGCTTGACCCGCAGACGACCCTGCTCGAGGAGATCGCGGAGCCGCCGATCTTCACGCTCGACGCGGACCTGCCGCTCGACGAGGCCTTCCAGCTCCTCGAGGAACGAGATCTGGAGCGCGTGCCCGTGGTGGAAGACGGGCGCCTCGTCGGGGTCCTCTCGCGCAGCGTCGTCGGCCGCCGCCTGGCCGAGGACGAGCCGCCCGTGGACACCGCCGACCGAGATGGGTAGCCCTCGCAAGCCGATCACGAACTGAGACGCGCGGCGGTGGTCGAGCGCGCGTACCACCTCGATCTCGCCGAGACCGCCGGACGCTACGTCCTCCTACCCGGTGACCCGGGCCGGGTGCCGCTCCTGGCGGCGCGGCTCGAGGGTGGGCGCGAGGTGGGGCACAACCGCGAGTTCCTGACGTATGTCGGCGAGCTCGACGGGGTTCCGGTCGCCGTCACCTCGACCGGCATCGGCTGCCCCTCGGCGGCGATCGCGGTCGAGGAGCTGTCGGCGCTCGGGGCCGACACCTTCATCCGCGTCGGGAGCGCCGGCGGAATGCAGTCCCGCTGCCGGGTCGGCGACCTCGTGATCGCGGAGGCGGCGGTCCGGGACGAGGGCACGACCGGCCAGTACGTTCCGCACGGGTTTCCCGCCGTCGCCGACCTCGACGTCACCGCCGCCCTTCGCGACGGGCTGCGGGAGCTCGGCCTGCGCCACCACGTCGGCGTCGTCCATTCGAAGGACTCCTTCTACGGTCAGCGCGAGCCCGGCCGGATGCCGGTCGCGGAGCGTCTCGAGGCCCGCTGGCGCGCCTGGATCCGCGCCGGCGTCCTCTGCTCGGAGATGGAGGCGGCCGCGATCTTCGTTGTCGCACGGATCCTCGGCTGCCGGGCTGGCGGCGTGATGCTCGTCGCCGGAAACCAGGAGCTCGATCCGGAGGGCCTGACCCGGGGGGAGGCCAGGATGGAGACGCTCCTCGACGGTGCGATCGCCGGGCTGCGCGCGCTCATCCGCGCCGATCGAGTTGCTCAGCAGCAGGTGTAGGCGCCCGCCGGAGCGTTACCCTCGAGCTCGTCCGGAAGGGTGGCCGCCTCGAGCGCGGCGCCGTGGAGGATGTCTCGCTCGCTGACCTCGACGCAGTCGAGACCGAAGTGCGCCAGCACCTCGCGGAGGATGACGACGCCGGCGACGATCACCGGTGCCCGCTCCGGCTCGAGCCCGGGGAGCCGGCGCCGCTCCTCGAGCGGGAGCGCCGCCAGCCGGTCGAGCTCCCGGCCGACCGCGGCAGCGGAGAGCTGGTGGCCGTGGATCCGTTCAGGGTCGTACTCCGCCAGCCGGAGGTCGAGCGCCGCAAGTGTCGTGAGCGTGCCGGCGACACCGACGGCGGCGACTCCTTCGCCGCCCACACTGCGCGGAACGCGCTCGGCGAGCAGAGTCCGTACGGCGACGGCACAGGCGTCGAGCTCCTCTTGGCTAGGCGGGTCGCCCGGGAGAAACCGCTCGGTCAGCCGGACGCATCCGATGTCGAGGCTCGTGTGGAAGTCGATGCCCTGCTCCGATCCGGCGACGAGCTCGGTCGAGCCGCCGCCGATATCGATGACGAGGATCGGCCTCCTGAGGGCGCGGCCGGAGGTGACGCCCGCATAGGTCAGCCGCGCCTCGTCCTCGCCCGACAGGAGCCGTGTCCGGAAGCCGTAGCTCCATTCCACCTCGCCGAGGAAGGCCTCGCCGTTCTCGGCGTCACGTACGGCGCTCGTCGCGAAAGCGAGCGTTCGCTCGGCACCGAGCGCCTCGAGTTCCCGGCGATATTCCGACAGCGCGTTCCGCACACGCGCGATGGGGAGGGGGAGGAGCCTGCGGCGCTGGTCGACGCCCTCGCCGAGACGCGTGATCCGCAGGCCCCGGACCACCTCCGTGAGGTTTCCGTCGGCGACGTCCGCGACCAGGAGCCGCGTCGAGTTCGTCCCGAGATCGACGACCGCGACGCGCGTCAAACCGCGCCCGGTAGCGGATGTCGGGGCATCTCGCGACTGTACCAAGGGCTTCCCGTGGCCGATGATGGCCCACGCACGCGGTAAAGAACGCCCGCTAGGCGGTGCTATAATCGCCGCCGCGACGCGGGGTGGAGCAGTCAGGTAGCTCGCCGGGCTCATAACCCGGAGGTCGCAGGTTCAAATCCTGCCCCCGCTATTTCTCCCCTCGGAGTCCGGCGCGGCTCCGCTGCGCCATGGATGACTTCGAGGGGTTTGCTTTCTTCGGCTAGCCGAAGCTGGCCGCGCCCGTCATGCCCGGCTCGGCGGCGTTTTAACGCGAGTAGGTTGCGCGCTGCAGGGGTATGAGATCTCGCGTGATCAGAGGTCTGGTCGCAGCCTCGCTTGTCGGTATCGTCGTTGCCGCTTCAGCGGCCGCCGAATCGCCGCAGCCGACCGCCGGACCCGAATTCAGCAGTATCCACAGCGGCCAGCCGGCGTGGTCGCCGGACGGGTCTCGGCTCGCGGTGACGCGGACGATCGGCTTGGGGAACACGTTCCGCATCGTCGTGATGAACGCGGACCGGTCGAGCCCACATACGGTGGCCACGGGCTTTTCGCCCGCGTGGTCGCCTGACGGCCGCCGAATCGCGTTCGTCGC